>NZ_JBSFJL010000006.1:0-234366 GCF_053598035.1 Streptomyces sp. NPDC001204
CGCCCCGGGGGCGGGGCGCCCCGGGGTTTTATTCGGTTTCGGTTACCCCCCCCCACGTCAACCCGCCGGGGGGGGCCCCCCGGGGCCCCCCCCCCGCGGGGTGGGGGCCCCTCGGGTTCCGCAAGCGGGGGTTATCAGACCGTCCGGAACGCCAGCACCACGTTGTGCCCGCCGAAGCCGAACGAGTCGTTCAGCGCGGCGATACGGCCATCGGCGGGCAGCTTGCGCGCCTCTCCGCGGACCACGTCCGCGTTCGCCTCGGCCTCGGGGTCGATGTTCTCGACGTTGATGGTCGGCGGAGCCACCCGGTGGTACAGCGCCAGCACGGTCGCCACCGACTCCACACCGCCCGCGCCACCGAGCAGGTGACCGATCATCGACTTGGTCGCGGAGACCGCGATGTGGTCGGCGTGGTCGCCGAAGACCTTGCGCAGCGCCTTCAGCTCGGCGATGTCACCCGCCGGCGTCGAGGTGGCGTGCGCGTTCACGTGCACGATCTCCGCCGGGTCCAGGTCGGTGCTGTCGAGCAGGTGCTGCAGGGCGTGCGAGATGCCCCGGCCCTCCGGCTCCGGCTGGACGATGTCGTGGGAGTCCGCGGAGATGCCCTGGCCGACCGCCTCCGCGTAGACGCGGGCACCGCGCTTGGCGGCGTGCTCGGCGGACTCCAGGACGAGCACACCCGCGCCCTCGCCGAGGACGAAGCCGTCCCGGTCGACGTCGTAGGGGCGCGAGGCGCCCTCGGGGTCCTCGTTGTTCTTCGACATCGCCATCATGTTGCCGAACGCGGCGATGGGCAGCGGGTGGATCGCCGCCTCCGTACCGCCGGCGACGACCACGTCGGCACGACCGGTGCGGATCATCTCGATGGCGTAGCCGATGGCCTCGGCACCCGAGGCGCACGCCGAGACCGGCGTGTGCACGCCCGCGCGGGCGCCCACGAGCAGGCCCACGTTGGCCGAGGGGCCGTTCGGCATCAGCATGGGGACGGTGTGCGGGGAGACGCGGCGGACGCCCTTCTCCTTCAGCACGTCGTACTGGTCCAGCAGGGTGGTCACGCCGCCGATGCCGGAGGCTACGACCGTGCCGAGCCGGTCCGGGTCGACGGAGCCGTCCTCACCGGCCTTGCCGGTGAAACCGGCGTCCTTCCAGGCCTCCTGGGCCGCGATCAGCGCGAACTGCGCCGAGCGGTCCAGACGGCGGGCCTGCGGCCGCGGGATGACCTCGGTCGGCTCCACGGCCACCGGAGCGGCGATGCGGACGGCCTGGTCGGCCGCCCACTCCTGGGTCAGGGGCTTCACGCCGGACTTGCCGGCGACCAGGCCCTCCCAGGTAGAGGCTACGTCGCCACCCAGCGGTGTGGTTGCGCCGATACCGGTGACGACCACGGTGCGATTGGTCGAGCTCACGGGAATTCTTTCTCCAACGGAACGAGGATTCGTACGGCGCCACCGCCGGGTGGCGGGGCAGTCAGCCCAAGGCTGTGATCGGTCGATCAGCCCTGGTGCTTGAGGATGTAGTCGGTCGCGTCGCCGACCGTCTTGAGGTTCTTGACGTCCTCGTCGGGGATCTTGACGTCGAAGCGCTCTTCGGCGGCGACGACGACCTCGACCATGGACAGCGAGTCGACGTCCAGGTCGTCGGTGAAGGACTTGTCCAGCTGGACGTCCTCGACCGGGATCCCGGCGATCTCGTTCACGATCTCCGCGAGACCGGCGACGATCTCTTCCTGAGTGGCGGCCATGTCGGCGCTCCTTCGTAGTTTTCCAGAGGGTGTGGCGCCCACCGCGTCAGCGGCAGGGTTGTGCGGTCCCGCACCGGAAGCATGATCCGGCACGGAGTGCCTAGGGGAGGGTAACGACCGTCGCGGCGTACACGAGACCCGCCCCGAAGCCGATGACGAGCGCGGTGTCGCCGCTCTTCGCCTCGCCGGTCGCCAGGAGCCGCTCCATCGCGAGCGGGATCGAGGCGGCCGAGGTGTTGCCGGTGGTGCGGATGTCACGGGCGACCGTGACGTGCTCCGGCAGCTTGAGCGTCTTCACCATCGAGTCGATGATCCGCACGTTGGCCTGGTGCGGGATGAAGACGTCCAGTTCGTCCGGGGTGATCCCGGCCGCGTCCAGCGCCTGCTGGGCGACCTTCGCCATCTCGAACACGGCCCAGCGGAACACCGCCTGGCCTTCCTGCGTGATCGCGGGGAACTTGACGTTGCCCTCGCTGTCGACGGGGAGTTCGGACACGTCGCCGATCCGGAAGCGGTCCCACGGCACGGTCTGCTTGATGGTCTCGGCCTTGTCGCCCTCCGAGCCCCACACGGTCGGGCCGATCGCGGGCTCCTGCGAGGGGCCGACCACGACCGCGCCGGCTCCGTCGCCGAAGAGGAAGGCCGTGGCCCGGTCCTCCAGGTCGGTCAGGTCGGAGAGCCGCTCCACCCCGATGACCAGCACGTACTCCGCCGAACCCTCGACGACCAGGCCCTTGGCCAGGGTGAGGCCGTAGCCGAAGCCGGCGCAGCCCGCCGAGATGTCGAAGGCGGCCGCCTTGTCCGTGCCGAGCTTGTCCGCGATCTCGGTGGCGACGGCCGGGGTCTGGCTGAAGTGCGAGACCGTCGAGACGACCACCGCGCCGATCTGCGCGGCGTCGATCCCGGCGTCCGCGATCGCCTTGCCGGAGGCCTCGATCGACATCGCCGCGACGGTCTCCTCGGGCGACGCCCAGTGCCGGGTCTCGATGCCCGAGCGCGAGCGGATCCACTCGTCGGACGAGTCGATCCGCTCAAGGATCACCTCGTTGGGCACCACGCGTGTGGGCCGGTAGCCACCCACACCGAGGATGCGCGCATACGGGGCACCCTTGCTGGGCTTGATCTTCGACATGCTCGTCGGCTCCTTAAGGCGTCAGGCGCTCGCGTGCTCGGCGATGAGCTCGCGGGCCGCGTCGAGGTCGTCGGGGGTCTTCAGCGCCAGCGTCTTCACGCCGGGCAGCGCGCGCTTGGCCAGGCCGGTCAGGGTGCCGCCGGGGCACACCTCGATCAGGGCGGTGGCGCCGAGCTCCTTGAAGGTCTCCATGCACAGGTCCCAGCGGACCGGGTTGGCGACCTGCCCGACCAGCCGCTCGACGACCTCGTCGCCGCTGTGCACGGCCCGGCCGTCCTTGTTGGAGACGTAGGTGACCTTCGGGTCGGCGGGCGAGAGCGACTTGGCGGCCTCCGCCAGCTTCTCGACCGCGGGGGCCATGTGGTGCGTGTGGAAGGCGCCGGCCACCTTCAGCGGGACGACCTTGCGCACGCCCTCGGGCATGTCCTCGTTCAGCGCGGCGAGCTGCTCCATGGTGCCGGCGGCCACGATCTGGCCCGCGCCGTTGACGTTCGCCGGGGTCAGGCCCAGCTTGGCCAGGTGCGCGGCGGACACGTCCGGGTCGCCGCCCAGCAGCGCGGACATGCCCGTCTCGGTGATCGCGGCGGCCTCGGCCATGGCCTGGCCCCGGCGGCGGACCAGGGTCAGCGCGGCGGTGTCCTCCAGGACGCCCGCGAAGGCGGCGGCGGTGATCTCGCCGACGCTGTGGCCGGCGACCACGTCCGCGCCGGTGTCACCCAGTGCCGCGGCCGACAGGAGCCCGGCGGCGACCAGCAGCGGCTGGGCCACCGCGGTGTCGCGGATCGCGTCCGCGTCGGTCTGCGTGCCGTAGTGCACGAGGTCCAGGCCGATGACGTCGGACCAGGCGGCCACACGGTCGGCGGCGCCGGGCAGTTCGAGCCAGGGAGTCAGGAAGCCGGGCGTCTGGGCGCCTTGGCCGGGAGCGACGAGTACGAGCACTCTCACACTCTCTCTTGGGGACGGCCACGGCCGCCCGTGGGGACAGGGACGAAGAACGGCAAGGGGTTTTGTGGGCCCCCGACAAAAGCCTAGGCCTGGGGATCTCCGTCGGCCAGACGCCCCAGGATCAGTGCGATCCGCAGGGTGAACGCGGATCGTACATCGGAGGGTGACCAACCGGTGACGTCAGTCACACGTCGGAGCCGGTAGCGCACGGTGTTCGGGTGAACGAAGAGCATCCTGGCCGCGCCTTCCAGGCTGCTCGCCTGCTCCAGATAGACGCTGAGAGTTTCGAGCAGCGCGGAGCCGGCCTCCTCCAGCGGTCTGTAGATCTCCTCTACCAACTGCTCCCGCGCGCCCGGGTCACCGGCGATGGCGCGCTCCGGCAGCAGATCGTCCGCCAGCACCGGCCGCGGGGCGTCCTGCCAGGCGGAACACGCCTTGAGCCCGGCCGCGGCGGCCTGCGCGGACCGGGTCGCGGCCAGCAGATCCGGCACCACCGGGCCGGCGACGACCGGCCCTGCGGCGAAGGGCCCGATCAGCGATTTGGCCACCGCCAGCGGGTTGTCGCTCCCGCCCGCGACGACGACCAGCCGGTCCCCGAGCACCCCGGTGAGCACCTGGAGCTTGGCGTGCCGGGCGGCCCGCCGGATGGCCTCCACGGTCAGCTCGGAGTCCCCGTCGGGCGCGGTCCCGAGCACCACGCACACGTGTTCGGGGGAGTTCCAGCCCAGGGCGGCGGCCCGCGACACGGCCCCCTCGTCGGCCTCCCCGCTGAGCACCGCGTTGACGACCAGGGACTCCAGCCGGGCGTCCCAGGCACCGCGTGCCTCGGCGGCCTGCGCGTAGACCTGGGCGGTGGCGAAGGCGATCTCGCGGGCGTAGACGAGCAGCGCCTCCCGGAGCACGGCCTCGTCGCCCGGCGCCGCCACCTCGTCGATGGCCGACTCCATGACCTCGATCGTGGTGCGCACCATCTCCACGGTCTGCCGCAGCGTGATCGCCCGTGTCAGCTCGCGCGGCGCGGTCCCGAACACATCGGTGGAGATCGCCTGGGGCGCGTCCGGGTGCCGGAACCACTCGGTGAAGGCGGCGATGCCCGCCTGGGCGACCAGCCCGATCCACGAACGGTTCTCCGGGGGCATCGCCCGGTACCACGGCAGCGTCTCGTCCATCCGCGCGATCGCCTGCGCGGCCAGCGACCCGGAGGACTTCTCCAGTCTTTTCAGGGTCGCGGAATGCGGATGGACGGAGTGGGCCGCGGCTTCGGCCTGGCGGGATTCGGGTTCGGGCACGGGGACAAGACTGCCTCATCCGGACGTGCGTGCGTGTCGCCGGGTCGGGGCTGGGCTGCTCCGGCCCGTCACGGCCGGGCATTACGGTGGTCCGCGTGACGACGGAAGTACGGCGCGCGGCAGAGCGCTACGAGGGCGGCGAGCCGGCCGCCGGCATCACGTCCCGGCACGCCTTCTCCTTCGGCCCGCACTACGATCCGGACAACCTCCGCTTCGGCGCGATGATCGCCTGCAACGAGGAACACCTGGCCCCCGGCGCCGGTTTCGACGAGCACCGGCACAGCCACACCGAGATCGTCACCTGGGTCGTCGAGGGCGAGCTGACCCACCGCGACTCCACGGGCCACGAGACGGTGGTCCGCCCCGGCGACGTACAGCGGCTGAGCTCGGCGGGCGGTGTCCACCACGTGGAACGCAACGCGGGCCCCACCCCCCTGACCTTCGTCCAGACCTGGCTGGCCCCGTTGGAACCCGGCGGCACCCCCTGCTACGAACTCGTCCACGGCATCGCCGACTCCACCCCCTACGCCGTCCCGGAGGCCGGCGCCATGCTCCACGTACGCCGCCTCGCCCCGACCGAACGAACGGCGATCCCGGACGCGGCATACGTGTACGTCCACGTCGTACGCGGCGAAGTACGCCTGGGCGCCGCCCAGCTCGGCCCGGGAGACGCGGCCCGCATCACGTCCGCCAGGGACATGGAGACGCTGGCACTGACGAACGCGGAACTGCTGATGTGGGAGATGGCGGCCCACTGACGCCGTGAACGGCCTCGACGCCCGGCCCCGTCACCTCGCCGGCCCCCGGTCGACGGGCTCGTCGTTCCACTGCGGAAGCGTGACTCGGCCGGTCAGCCAGTCGCGGCGCAGGATCGCGTAGCCGACCGTGTCGTGGAGCGTTCCGTCCTGGGACGGCCAGGCGTCCCGGTAGTGCGCTTCCTTGGCGTAGCCGCAGCGCAGGAAGACGCGGCGCATCGGGTGGTTGTCCTGGCGTGTGGTTCCCTCGATGCGGTGCACGTGCGGGAACTCCTCGAACAGGTACCGCGTCAGCCAGGTCACGGCTTCACGGCCGATGCCGCGACCCCGGTGCCCGGCCCGCAGGCGAAGGTCGAACAGGGGCGTGTCGTCGGAGAGGTCCATGAGCCGGACCACGCCGACGGGTTCCGCACCGGTCAGGATCCAGAAGCTCCTGTTCTCCCCGCTCTCGAAGCGTCCCTCGGCGATCCACCGGCGCGCCGTGTCGCCGTCCACCTCGCCGACGCTGTGGAACGGCCAGCTCTCGCCCGTCAGGAAGCGGACCAGGGGCTCGGTGTCCGAGGGGAGCAGACGCCGGAAAGTGATGTCCATCGGTCGGCCTGTGCTCAGGCGGCGCGCAGTTCGGCCAGCACCGCGTCCGTGAACGGCGGCCAGGCCTCGATGGCCCAGGGGCCGAAGGCGCGGTCGGTCAGGGCTATGCAGGAGGCGCCGGCGGCCGGGTCGATCCACAGGAACGTGCCGGACTGGCCGAAGTGGCCGAAAGTGCGGGGGGACGAGGAAGTGCCCGTCCAGTGAGGGGACTTGGAGTCGCGGATCTCGAAGCCCAGGCCCCAGTCGTTGGGGTTCTGGTGGCCGTAGCCCGGCAGGACGCCCTTGGTGCCGGGGTACTGCACCGTCATCGCCTCCGCGACCGTGCGCGGGTCCAGCAGGCGCGGGGCCTGGATCTCGGCGGCGAAGCGGAGCAGGTCCTCGACCGTGGACACCCCGTCCTTCGCCGGGGAGCCCTCCAGGGTCGTCCGCGTCATGCCCAGCGGGGCCAGGACCGCCTGGCGCAGGTACTCGCCGAACGGAATGTCCGTGGCCTTGGCCACATGGTCGCCGAGCTGCTCGAAGCCGGCGTTGGAGTAGAGCCGCCGCTCGCCGGGCCGGGAGGTCACCCGGTGTTCGTCGAAGGCCAGGCCCGAGGTGTGGGCGAGCAGATGGCGGACGGTCGCGCCGGGCGGACCGGCCGGCTCGTCCAGCTCGATGGCGCCCTCCTCGTAGGCGACGAGCACCGCGTACGCCGCCAGCGGCTTGGTGACCGAGGCCAGCGGGAAGGGCCGCGCGGCCGGGCCGTGCGTGCCCAGGACCGTGCCGTCCGCGCGGACCACGCCCGCCGCCGCGGTGGGGACCGGCCAGTTCTCGATCGACGCCAGGGAGTTCAACGACATGACGTCGAGCCTAAGCGCTCACAGCCACAGCTCCAGCAACGGGTCGGGCTTGGGCCGGAAGCCGAGGGAGGTGTACAGCGGTGCCCCCTCCGTGGACGTGGTGAGCTGCACCCGGCCGGCACCGCGTTCGCGGAACCAGTCCAGCAGGGTCTCCATGCACGCGCGCGCGTAACCGCGACGGCGGGCGTCCGGATCCGTCGCGACGCTGAAGACGTAGCCGACCGCGCCTCCCGGATGGCCCGCCCGGCCGATCCGGTAGTCGATCGTGCCCGCCACCAGCGCGGCCAGCGCCCCCGGTCGTTCCGGATGGTCCACGACATACGCCGCGAAGTCCCCGGCCGGGTCTGCCAGCTTCGCGCGCAGGGTGGGCAGTGACTCCGCGTGCCAGTCGGTGGAAGGATCGGTGCCGTGGACCGAGTCGATCATCACCTGGCGCAGTCGCAGCACTTCCGCGGCGTCCTCGGGCTCAGCACGTCGTACGAGACTCATGTCCGGCACGCTAGTCACCGGGCCCGCCCCGCGTCGCGCGCATTTCTCGCCGCCCTGCCGGGTTCCGCTTGCTTGGAGTGCACTCCAAGGCCATAGCGTGGGGCCATGACGGTGACGCAGACCACGGCCGTGACCATCGAGGAGACCGAGGAAGCCCCCACCGGCGCCGACCTCTGCTCCGTCCCACCCCGGCGGCACCCGCGCCCCGACGGGCAGGACGGCTACACGATCAGCGAGGTCGTCGCCTTCACCGGGCTGACGGCCCACACCCTGCGCTGGTACGAGCGGATCGGCCTGATGCCCCACGTCGACCGCTCGCACACGGGCCAGCGCCGGTACACCAACCGCGACCTCGACTGGCTCGACCTGGTCGGCAAGCTCCGGCTGACCGGGATGCCGGTCGCCGACATGGTCCGGTACGCGGAGCTGGTGCGCGCGGGCGAGGGCACCTACGGCGACCGGCACGCGCTGCTGGAGGCGACCCGCCGGGACGTCCTGGCCCGGATCGCCGAACTGCGGGACACGCTCGCGGTACTGGACCGCAAGATCAGTTTCTACGCGGACGCCGGACGCCACTGAACCACGGCGCCACTGAACCGTGGCGCCACTGAACCGCGGCGCCACTGAACCGCGGACGCCGCTCAGAAGCCAGACGCCACCGAAGAAGCGAACGTCCCTGAGAAGCGGAGACAACGCGATGACCGAAAGCAGGATCCCGACCGTACGGCTGGGCGAGGACGGACCGGAGGTCGGCGTACAGGGCCTCGGATGCATGGGCATGAGCTTCGCCTACGGCCCCGCGGACGCGGGGGAGTCCCGCGCCACCCTGGAGCGGGCCCTGGAACTGGGAGTGACCCTCTACGACACGGCGGACGCCTACGGGCAGGGCGAGAACGAGCGGTTCCTCGCCCCGTTCCTCAAGGCGCACCGGGACGAGGTCGTGATCGCCACCAAGTTCGCCCTCTCGATCCCGCCGGACGAGCCGACCAAGCGGATCATCCGCAATGACCCGCCCTACATACGGCAGGCCGTCGAGGCGAGCCTGGAGCGCCTGGACGTCGACGTGATCGACCTCTACTACATGCACCGCCGTGACGTGAACGTCCCGATCGAGGAGAGCGTCGGGACCATGGCCGACCTGGTGCGCGAGGGCAAGGTGAAGCACCTGGGCCTGAGCGAGGTCACGGCCGACGAGCTGCGGGCCGCGCGGGACGTGCACCCGATCGCCGCCGTCCAGTCGGAGTGGTCGCTGTTCAGCCGTGACATCGAGACGCACGTGGTGCCCGCGGCGCGCGACCTCGGCGTGGCGCTGGTGCCGTACTCGCCGCTCGGGCGGGGCTTTCTGACCGGCGGGTTCGTCGACGCCGCGAAGGAGCTGACCGGCGACGACTTCCGCCGCACCATGCCCCGCTTCCAGGGGGAGAACGCGGTGGCCAACGCCGCCCTGCTGGAGCCGATCCGCATGGTCGCGAAGGCCCACGGAGCCTCGCTCGCGCAGATCGCCCTGGCCTGGGTGCAGCAGCGGTCGTCCGTGCACGGTCTCCCGGTCGTCCAGATCCCCGGCACCCGCAGGCCGAGCCGGGTGGAGGAGAACGTGGCGGCGACGCGGATCGTGCTGACCGAGGAGGAGCTGGCACTGCTGGAGCCGATCGCCGCGAAGGTGTCGGGCACGCGGTACGCCGACATGTCGTTCACGTCGGGGGGCCGGGAACAGCGGTGACCGCCCGCCGCCGGGTGCGGCCGGACGGAAGCCCGCCCGTGCCGCGCCGGCGGCACGGGCGCCCCCGGCCGGGCCGCTACAGCTCGGCCAGGAGCTCCGCCTTCTTCAGCGAGAACTCCTCGTCGGTCACCAGCCCCGCCTGATGCAGCTCCCCGAGGTGGCGGATCCGCTCCGCGATGTCCGCGGGGTCGCGGCGCGGGGCCGGCACCGGCACCGGCGTCGCCGGGCCCGCCGCCCGCACCGCGGCCAGTACGGCCGCGGCGAACGGCAGTGACTCGTGCACGGGCCCGTACCCGAGCCCGAACACCACCGCGGCCGGATCCTGATCCGGCTGCCGCGACTGCGCGGCGGCGCCCGGATCGCGCGGCAGCAGCCGCAGATGCCCCTCGAACGCCTCGGGCGAGCGCCACTCCACCCCGCCCATGTCGGCGACGGGGAAGCTCTGGTCGCCGGCCTTCCACTTGGCCGAGGAGGCTCCCGTCCACGACCACCGGAACCGCACCGCCGTACCGTCGAAGGACGCCTTCCCGTCGTAGGCCTTGAACTGCTGAGGGGCCCGCGGTGCCGCCACCAGGTGGCGGTCGGCCGGCCCGTTCGCGGAAAGGCGGGCGCGCAGTTCCTCGGCGTAGTACTCGGCCAGCGTCTCCCGTTCGGCGGGCAGCACCAGCCGATACGGGTCGCACCCCTCCTTGAGTTGCCCGTCGGCCGCCTCCATCAGCGGATCGGCGCCCGGTCTGGGCGCGGCACTCAGGACCACGGTGCCGCGTCGGCCCGCGGTGAGCGTCACACCCGCGAGTGCCGCCAGCGGGATCCGGCGGGCACCGAGGGCCTGGAAGAGCTTGGGTGTTCGAATCCCCCGTTCGTAACGGATGAGCACGGAATCGGACTCGAACTCCCAGGCAGCGTGAAATCCGGCCAGTACGTCACCCATGCGGCTCATCGTAGGGGGCGAAAAGCTCCTTCGTCCCTCCCCGGGCAGACCGCAGTTCCTGCTGTCTCTACGCGCGTCCGGCCGGTGTCGCGCCGGACAAATCCGCCCGGCATCCGTCATCGTCATGTGCGCACCGCACCGACCCGTACGAGCCGACCCCGATCTCGGCGAAGTTCGCCAGGCTGTCGGTGCCCGGCTCGAAGTAGCCGGCGTGGCCCTTGGCACCCCGTGCCGACAGCACCCGTGCCCCGAAGTCCGCGGAGACCGGGTCGGCGCCGTGACCGAGGCCGCCGAGTTCGAGGTAGGGCACGTCCTGGATCCAGTCGGTGGCGTCCCGCATCGCCCACACCCGGGCGGAGGTGTGCAGTTGGGAGGCGCTCCGCACCCGCATTCCGGGGCTTGCGGCCACCGCTATGTCGGACACCCGCCGCGGCAGCTCCCGCGCGGCGACGCCGCACACCACCGACCCGTAGCTGTGGCAGAACAGCGAGACGGACGAGTCGCCGGGCAGTCCCCGCAGCAGCTTGTTCAGCCGCACCGCGCCCTCCTCGGCGCGCATCGCCGTGGCCGCGTCCACGCCGAGCCCGCTGGGCGCGGTGTAGTCGGCCCAGGCGATCACGGCCGTACGGGTCGAGGGGTCCGCCCCGCGCTCGGCCGCGTACAGCGACTTCGCCATGCCGTACGGCGCCGAGTACGGGCGGTAGGTCTTCCGGAAGGTGAACAGGTCGGTGTCGACGCCGGGGACGACGACGGAGACCCGCTCGGCTCTCCCCAGGTCGCCGAAGACCTCGGCGACCCGTCCCGTCCCGTCGGGATCGAAGGCCAGGATCTGCCGGTCCTTCGCCATCAGCGAGGTGTAGCGCTGCATGCGGCGGCCCGCGTCCTGCTGCCCGACCGGTGAGAGCCGGCTGTCGTGCATACGGGCCAGCTCGACCTTGCGTGCCTGGTGGAGCGCGATCCGGTTGGCCTGGTAGCGCAGCCGGACCGGGGCGCCGTCCATGTTGCCGACCGCGAGCGGGTAGCGACGGGCGAGCCGGCCGCGGTCCTGCGCGCCGAGCGAGGCGAAGAAGCGCCGCAGCAGGGTGGGGGAGGCGTCCGCGTCCGGCAGCCGGTGCCCGTGCAGGCGGCCGTGGTCCCATGCGGTCAGCGACGCCTGGAGGGCGGTGGTTCCGCGATGGCCGCGCACCGCGGTCCAGCCGGTGGTGGCCAGCATCACGAAGACCACGGCCAGCGCGAGCAGTGCGCGCCAGACGTTGAGTTGTGGGGAGGTGTCGAAGGAAGTCACTGGGAGGACACACTAGGAGAACGAGACGGTCTCGCGTTAACCGAGTGACAGGTATCACGTTTCGAGCGGTGTGACGGTGACCTCAGCCGGTGAGCGTGTTCAAGATCGGTCCTGCGTACGGCAGTTCAAGATCGGTGGAATGTCCGGGCTCAAGGCCGCGGGCTCGTACGCCAGTTCCCGGTGAGCGCGGGGCCCACCTGGTCGAGGTACGCGGCGGTGAGTTCCCGCATGGCCTCCTGACCGGCGTCCTCGCGTGTGCTCCACTGGCGGCTCGTCACCCGCATCACCGCGCCGAACACGGCCACCGCCAGCCGCGGCCGCGGATCGGCGTCCACGTCGAGGCCCTCGCGCTCGGCGAGCAGCCGCGCGATCTGCTCCTCGGTCTCCGCCGAACGGCGCAGATGCTCGGCGAACAGGGCCGGCGTCGACTCAATCACCCGGAACATGCGCAGGTACAGCTCCACGGGCACGACGCTCCCCACGGCGTCGCTGATCGTGTCCCAGCCCTCCAGCAGGCCCCGGCGCAGCACCTCCAGCGGAGCCTCTCCGGGCGGGCGGTCGCGCAGCGAGTCGACGAAGTGCGCCTCCACGATCTCCTGGACGGCGAAGGCGGCTTCCTCCTTGTTGGGGAAGTAGCGGAAGAAGGTCCGCTGGGAGACGTCGACGGCCTCGGCGATCTCGTCGACCGTCGTCCGTTCGTACCCCTGGGTGGTGAACAGTTCCAGCGCCGCCCGCAGCAGTGCGTCGCGGGTGCGCCGCTTCTTGCGTTCCCGCAGCCCCGGCCGTGCCGCCGTCCGCGACACCGTCCGTGGCGCCGTCCCGGCGGTCCCCGCCGTCTCCATGGACCTCTCCGGACTTCTCTTCCGCACCGCTTCCCCGAACGCGAACAGTTTCCCCTGATCAGACTATAGGGGAGTGGCATGTCAGTTACCGACTTGTGAATTGGTTTGTCGTTTGTCAGTGACTGTCATTAGCCTCGAACGCATGACTAGTCAGACCACCATCGACACGACGGGGCCGGGGGACAAAGCCCCAGCGGGCCCATCGGACCCCACGCCGGCCCAGGGGCTGCGAGGGCACCCGTGGGTCACCCTGATCACCGTCGCCGTAGGGGTCATGATGGTGGCCCTCGACGGCACCATCGTGGCCATCGCCAACCCTGTCATCGGCAAGGAACTGCACGCGACCCTCGCCGACGTGCAGTGGATCACCAACGCCTACTTCCTCGCCCTCGCGGTCTCCCTGATCACCGCGGGCAAGCTCGGTGACCGCTTCGGGCACCGGCAGACCTTCCTCATCGGCGTGACCGGCTTCGCCGCCGCCTCGGGCGCCATCGGCCTGTCGAACAGCATCGCCATGGTCATCACCTTCCGGGTCTTCCAGGGCCTGTTCGGGGCGCTGCTGATGCCGGCCGCGCTCGGCCTGCTGCGGGCCACCTTCCCGGCCGAGAAGCTGAACATGGCCATCGGCATCTGGGGCATGGTCATCGGTGCCTCCACCGCCGGCGGCCCGATCCTCGGCGGTGTGCTCGTCGAGCACGTCAACTGGCAGTCGGTGTTCTTCATCAACGTGCCCGTCGGCGCCCTCGCCCTGATCCTGGGCCTGCTGATCCTGCTCGACCACCGTGCCGAGAACGCGCCGCGCTCCTTCGACATCCCGGGCATCGTGCTGCTCTCCGGCGCGATGTTCTGCCTGGTGTGGGCCCTGATCAAGGCTCCGGCCTGGGGCTGGGGCGACGGCACGACATGGACGTACATCGCCGCGTCCGTGCTCGGCTTCGCCGCCTTCGCCTTCTGGGAGACGAAGGTGAAGGAGCCGCTGATCCCGCTGGCGCTGTTCCGCTCGGTCCCGCTGTCCGCCGGCGTGGTGCTCATGGTGCTGATGGCCATCGCGTTCATGGGCGGCCTGTTCTTCGTCACCTTCTACCTCCAGAACGTGCACGGGATGAGCCCGATCGAGGCGGGTACGCACCTCCTCCCGCTCACCGGCATGATGATCGTCGGCTCCCCGCTCGCGGGCTTCATGATCACCAAGGTGGGCCCGCGCGTCCCGCTGGCGGGCGGCATGGCCGCCACCGCGCTCGCCATGTACGGCATGTCGACGCTCGAGACGGGCACCGGCAGCCTCGCCATGTCGCTCTGGTTCGCCCTGCTCGGCCTCGGTCTCGCCCCCGTCATGGTCGGTGCCACCGAGGTCATCGTCGGCAACGCGCCCCTGGAGCTGTCCGGTGTGGCCGGCGGGCTCCAGCAGTCCGCCATGCAGATCGGCGGCAGCCTCGGTACGGCCGTGCTGGGCGCCGTGATGGCCTCCAAGGTCAACAACGACCTGGCCGGCAACTGGAAGGACGCGGGGCTCCCGCCGCTCACCCCCGCCCAGCTGGACCAGGCCTCCGAGGCGGTCCAGTTCGGCGCGGCGCCGGTGCCGCAGGGCACGCCCGAGATGATCGCCACGAAGATCACCACCGTCGCGCACGACACCTTCATCTCCGGCATGAGCCTCGCCTCCCTCGTCGCCGCCGCGATCGCGGCCGTGGCCGTCCTCGTGGCGCTGCTCACCAAGCGCGGGGAGAACGCGGAGGCGGGCGCGGGCGTCGGCCACATCTGAGGACCCCATCGAGCGGCGGAGTTCGCCCGTCAGGGTGACTCCGCCGAAGTTCCCTCGACTCCGGCCCGCACCGCAGGTGACAGTGGGTCAAGTCCTCCGCAGAGGAGGGGAGAAGCGGCCGCGGCGCGCTGCCGGAGGGGGCGGCGCGCGGGCGGCTTCGGCGGCCGGAACCGGGGTACCCGCACATACGAATCCCAATGGAACTCCAACTCGACGGGTGTCAGAAGGAGTTGATGATGGCGGGCTTCGGACGCGGAACGCGCGGGTACCCCCGTTCGCGCAGCCGGACGTGGCAGCGGAACTGGCCGGACCGCGCGACACTCGGGATCATCGGGACCATCTGCGCGATCGCCGGCTTCTTCGCGCTGGGCATCGTCCTCGGCCCGGCCGCGGTCGCCTGCGGCCGGCTCGCGATGGGCCGCACCTGGACGGGCGGCCGCTCGCTCCCGGCCCTGGTCGCCGTGGTCCTGGGCGCCATCGACACACTCCTGGCCGTCGTCTGGCTTGCCGGCGCGGCAACCCCGGGCAACGGCCTGTTCTGACACCGGAGAAGGGAGGGCGGCGGACCGATGGCCCGCCGCCCTCCCCTTTCCGGCTCCAGGCGTCTCTCCGGCTCTAGGCGTCGCCGCCCGCCGTGCCCGGGTCGGCCGCCGACACCTCCAGGATCCGGTAGCGGTCGAGGGCCTGCTTCAGCACCGACCGGTCGACCTTGCCCTCGCGGGCCAGCTCCGTCAGCACCGCCAGCACGATCGACTGGGCGTCGATGTGGAAGAACCGCCGGGCCGCCCCACGGGTGTCGGCGAAGCCGAAGCCGTCGGCGCCCAGGGACTGGTACGTCCCTGGCACCCACCGCGCGATCTGGTCCGGCACCGAGCGCATCCAGTCGGAGACGGCCACGAACGGCCCCTCGGCCGCGCTCAGCCTCCGCGTCAACCACGGCACCCGCTGCTCCTCCTCCGGGTGCAGCAGGTTGTACTCCTCGCACGCCACGGCCTCGCGCCGCAGCTCGTTCCAGGAGGTCGCGGACCAGACGCCGGCCCTGACGTTCCACTCCTCGGCGAGGATCCGCTGGGCCTCGAGGGCCCACGGGACCGCCACGCCCGACGCCATGATCTGCGCCGGGATGTCGCCCGCCGTGCCCTCGCCGAGCCGGTGCAGGCCCTTGAGGATGCCCTCGACGTCCACGTCCGCAGGCTCGGCCGGCTGCTGGATCGGCTCGTTGTAGACGGTGAGGTAGTAGAAGACGTCCTCGCCGTGCGGATGCCGCTCGTCACCGCCGTACATGCGGCGCAGGCCGTCCTGCACGATGTGCGCGATCTCGTACCCGTACGCCGGGTCGTAGGCCACGCACGCCGGGTTGGTGGAGGCCAGCAGCTGGGAGTGGCCGTCGGCGTGCTGGAGACCCTCACCGGTCAGGGTCGTGCGGCCGGCGGTCGCGCCCAGGACGAAACCGCGCGCCAGCTGGTCGGCCATCTGCCAGAACTGGTCGCCGGTGCGCTGGAAACCGAACATCGAGTAGAAGACGTACACCGGGATCAGCGGCTCGCCGTGGGTGGCGTAGGCCGAGCCCGCCGCGATCAGGGAGGCCGTGCAGCCCGCCTCGGAGATGCCGTCGTGCAGCATCTGCCCGGTCGGCGACTCCTTGTAGGCGAGCAGCAGATCGCGGTCGACGGACTCGTACTGCTGGCCGAGCGGGTTGTAGATCTTCGCACTCGGGAAGAAGGAGTCCATGCCGAACGTGCGGTACTCGTCCGGTGCGATCAGCACGAACCGCCTGCCGATCTCCTTGTCCCGCATGAGGTCTTTCAGCAGCCGCACGAAGGCCATCGTGGTCGCGATGGACTGCTGGCCCGAACCCTTCTTCACGGATGCGTACGTCCGGTCGCCCGGCAGTTCGAGCGGCTTGGAGCGCACGATCCGGGTCGGCACGTAGCCGCCGCAGCCCTTGCGGCGGTCGTGCATGTACTGGATCTCCTCGGTGTCCCGGCCCGGGTGGTAGTACGGCGGCGGGCCGGACTCCAGCTCCCGGTCGGAGATCGGCAGGTGCAGCCGGTCGCGGAAGTGCTTGAGGTCGTCGACCGTCAGCTTCTTCATCTGGTGGGTGGCGTTGCGGCCCTCGAAGTTCGGGCCGAGGGTCCAGCCCTTGACCGTCTTGGCCAGGATGACCGTCGGCTGGCCCTTGTGCTCCAGCGCCGCCTTGTACGCCGCGTAGATCTTGCGGTGGTCGTGGCCGCCGCGGCCCAGGTGCAGGATCTGCTGGTCGGTCATGTTCTCGACCATCTTGCGCAGCCGGTGGTCGTCGCCGAAGAAGTGCTCGCGGATGTACGCGCCGGACTCGGTGGCGTAGGTCTGGAACTGGCCGTCCGGCGTGGTGTTCATCCTGTTGACCAGCACGCCGTCGCGGTCCTGCGCCAGCAGCGGGTCCCAGGTGCGGTCCCAGATCAGCTTGATCACGTTCCAGCCGGCGCCCCGGAAGACCGACTCCAGTTCCTGGATGATCTTGCCGTTGCCGCGCACCGGGCCGTCCAGGCGCTGGAGGTTGCAGTTGACCACGAAGGTCAGGTTGTCCAGGCCCTCACGGGCGGCGATGGACAGCTGGCCGAGCGACTCCGGCTCGTCCATCTCGCCGTCGCCGAGGAAGGCCCACACGTGCGAGTCGGAGGTGTCCGCGATCCCGCGCGCGTGCATGTACCGGTTCATCCGGGCCTGGAAGATCGCGCCGATCGGGCCGAGGCCCATGGAGACCGTCGGGAACTCCCAGAAGTCCGGCATCGAGCGCGGGTGCGGATAGCTGGACAGGCCGTACGGCGCCTTGGACTTCTCCTGGCGGAAGCCGTCAAGGTGCTGTTCGGTGAGCCGGTCCAGCAGGTACGCGCGCGCGTAGATGCCCGGTGAGGCGTGCCCCTGGAAGAAGACCTGGTCGCCGCCCCGGCCGTCGTCCTTGCCGCGGAAGAAGTGGTTGAAGCCGACGTCGTAGAGGGAGGCGGAGGAGGCGAAGGTGGCGATGTGGCCGCCGACGCCGATGCCCGGCCGCTGGGCGCGGGAGACCATCACCGCGGCGTTCCAGCGCGTGGCGTTGAGGATCTTGCGCTCGATCTCCTCGTTGCCGGGGAAGAACGGCTCGCTCTTGGTGGGGATGGTGTTGACGTAGTCCGTGCTGCGCATCTCGGGCACGGCCACGCGCTTCTCGCGGGCGCGCTCGATCAGCCGGAGCATGAGGTAGCGGGCCCGCTCCCGGCCCCGCTCGTCGACCGCGGCGTCGAGCGAGTCGAGCCACTCCTGGGTCTCCTCGGGATCGAAGTCAGGAACCTGACTCGGGAGGCCGCCAATGATGATCGGGTTTCGATCGGATCCGGAAGCCACGCTGTTCCTTACCTGTCAGAGGGCTGACATGTCTGGGGCGTATCTGGGTTCGTTCTGTTGGTTTCCTGGGTTCCTGTAGATTTGTCTGCCTGTGCCTGCACCGTTCCCCATCGTGTACCTCGCGCAAGCCGCACGTCATCTCTACCGCGAGGTAACCCTGGGGTTCCATCGGACGTCCCCTGCCCGGACGCGTGCTCCCGAACACGCGAACCGGACAGAACGGTGTGGTGTGTGTCACCGCTGATCGCGATACCGTGTCAGGAGTTGCGGCGACACAGCCGGGATCGTCACCGTTTCGGCGGTCTGAACCGCCGGGTACTTGCGCGATCCGGCCCGCCCGTGTGGACTACGGCCAATGCTTCGCGCACGCGCGTGGCTGAAGACCTAAATCGCAACATCATCAGGAGGCAACCCGTGAGCGCGACCGCGGACCACGCGGAGGAGCGGACTAACCCGGCCGCCAGGCTGGGATTCCAGCCCGGGCAGGTGGTCCAGGAGATCGGCTACGACGACGACGTCGACCAGGACCTCCGCGAGGCCATCGAGGAAGCGAGCGGCAGCGAGCTCGTGGACGAGGACTACGACGACGTGGCCGACGCCGTGGTGCTGTGGTTCCGCGACGACGACGGCGACCTGACGGATGCGCTGGTGGACGCCACCACGTACATCGAAGAGGGTGGCGCGATCCTGCTCCTCACACCGAAGACGGGCCGTTCGGGCTACGTGGAGCCGAGCGACATCTCGGAAGCCGCGACCACGGCGGGTCTGTCGGCGAGCAAGAGCGTCAGCGTCGGCAAGGACTGGAGCGGCAGCCGCCTCGCGACGCCCAAGGCAGCCAAGTCCAAGAAGTAGCTCCACCTCGTCCCAGGACCCCGGACGGGCCGACTCGCGTCGGCCCGTCCGTCGGCTTGCGGTGATCACTGCGTAGGGTGGTATCACCCGAACAGTCCCACCGAAGGGAAGCAGGACGATGGCGATCCAGGTCGGCGACAAGGCACCCGACTTCGAGCTCAAGGACAACCACGGCCGGACCGTGAAGCTGTCCGACTTCCGCGGCGAGAAGAACGTGGTGCTGCTCTTCTACCCGTTCGCCTTCACCGGTGTGTGCACCGGCGAGCTGTGCGCACTGCGCGACAACCTGCCGAAGTTCGTCAACGACGACACCCAGCTGCTCGCCGTCTCCAACGACTCCGTCCACACCCTGCGCGTCTTCGGCGAGCAGGAGGGCCTGGAGTACCCGCTGCTGAGCGATTTCTGGCCGCACGGCAACACTTCGCGCGCCTACGGCGTCTTCGACGAGGGCAAGGGCTGCGCGGTGCGCGGCACCTTCATCATCGACAAGGAGGGCGTCGTGCGCTGGACCGTCGTCAACGGCCTGCCGGACGCGCGCGACCTCAACGACTACGTGAAGGCGCTCGACACCCTGTGACCCGGTGTCCCCGACACCTGTGATTCTTCGGCTCCAGGGCCTGCGTGGCGCGGGAACCCGTCACTAGGATCGAGTCGTTGATCCCATATCCGATGCACGACGGGGCTCCAGCCCCCGGACACCAATGGAGGACTCGTGGGAGTCAGCCTCAGCAAGGGCGGCAACGTATCGCTGACGAAGGAGGCCCCGGGCCTGACCGCGGTCCTCGTCGGCCTGGGCTGGGACGCCCGCACCACGACCGGCAGCGACTTCGACCTCGACGCCAGCGCGCTGCTGCTGAACAACTCCGGCAAGGTGGTCAGCGACCAGCACTTCGTCTTCTTCAACAACCTCAAGAGCCCGGACGGCTCGGTCGAGCACACCGGTGACAACCTCACCGGCGAGGGCGAGGGCGACGACGAGACGATCAAGGTCAACCTGGCCGGCGTCCCGGCCGACGTCGACAAGATCGTCTTCCCGGTCTCGATCTACGACGCCGAGAACCGCCAGCAGTCCTTCGGGCAGGTGCGCAACGCCTACATCCGCGTGGTGAACCAGGCCGGCGGCCAGGAGATCGCGCGGTACGACCTCAGCGAGGACGCCTCCACCGAGACGGCCATGGTCTTCGGCGAGCTGTACCGCCACGGCGCGGAGTGGAAGTTCCGCGCCATCGGCCAGGGCTACGCGTCGGGCCTGCGCGGTATCGCGCAGGACTTCGGCGTGAACGTCTGAGTCCAGGTCTGCACGGCTTCGCACCAATCCCGACCCGTCCGGCGCCGCGCGTTTCAGCGCGGCGCCGGACGCGCAGGACAACCACACAGGCACCACCTCGGGGAGGACCAGCATCATGGGCGTCACGCTCGCCAAGGGAGGCAATGTCTCCCTCTCCAAAGCCGCACCGAACCTGACCAACGTCATGGTCGGACTCGGCTGGGAGGAGCGCTCCACCACCGGAGCCCCCTTCGACCTCGACGCCAGCGCGTTGCTGTGCAGCGGCGCCAACCGGGTGCTGGGCGACGACTGGTTCGTGTTCTACAACCAGCTCACGAGCCCGGACGGCTCGGTGGAGCACACCGGCGACAACCTCACCGGTGAGGGCGAGGGCGACGACGAGACGATCCTGGTGGACCTCACCAGGGTGCCGGCGCAGTGCGAGAAGATCGTCTTCCCGGTCTCCATCCACATGGCCGACGAGCGCGGCCAGACTTTCGGCCAGGTCTCCAACGCCTTCATCCGCGTGGTGAACCAGGCGGACGGCGCGGAGCTCGCCCGCTACGACCTGAGCGAGGACGCCAGCACCGAAACCGCGATGATCTTCGGCGAACTCTACCGCTACCACGGCGAATGGAAGTTCCGCGCCGTGGGCCAGGGGTACGCGTCGGGACTGCGCGGGATCGCTCTAGACTTCGGGGTCAACGTTTCGTAAAGGCATGTGCGGCGCGGGGGAGACCCGTACCGGATACGGATTGGGTAGCCAGTGCTTCTGAAAACATTCGGCTGGTCGTTCGCGGTCACCGCGCTCGGCCTGGCCGCGGCGGTCTTGTACGGGGGGTGGACCGCCTTCGGGATCGTGGCGATCCTGTCCATCCTCGAGATCTCGCTGTCCTTCGACAACGCGGTCGTCAACGCCGGAATCCTGAAGAAGATGAACGCCTTCTGGCAGAAGATCTTCCTCACGGTCGGCGTGCTCATCGCGGTCTTCGGCATGCGGCTGGTCTTCCCCGTCGTGATCGTCGCCATCACCGCCAAGATGGGCCCCGTCGAGGCGGTCGACCTCGCGCTCAACAACAAGGACCGCTACCAGCAGCTGGTCACGGACGCCCACCCGGCGATCGCCGCGTTCGGTGGCATGTTCCTGCTGATGATCTTCCTGGACTTCATCTTCGAGGACCGGGACATCAAGTGGCTGCACTGGATCGAGCGGCCGCTCGCCAAGCTCGGCAAGATCGACATGCTGTCGGTCTGCATCGCCCTGGTCGTGCTGCTCATCACCTCCTTCACCTTCGCCGCCAACGCCCACCAGCACGGCGGCGCGCACATCGACAAGGCGCAGACGGTGCTGATCGCCGGCATCGCCGGTCTGATCACGTACATGGTCGTCGGCGGACTGTCCGGCTACTTCGAGGACAAGCTCGAGGAAGAGGAGGAACGCGAGCACGAGGAGGAGGAAGAGGCCGCGCGCACCGGCAGGAAGCGCTCGGCGGTCGCCCTGGCCGGCAAGGCCGCGTTCTTCATGTTCCTCTACCTCGAGGTGCTCGACGCGTCCTTCTCCTTCGACGGCGTGATCGGCGCCTTCGCCATCACCAACGACATCGTCCTGATGGCCCTCGGCCTCGGCATCGGCGCCATGTACGTCCGTTCGCTCACGGTCTACCTGGTGCGCCAGGGCACCCTCGACGACTACGTCTACCTGGAGCACGGCGCGCACTACGCGATCGGCGCGCTGGCCGTGATCCTCATGGTCACCATCCAGTACGAGATCAACGAGGTGATCACCGGCCTGGTCGGCGTGGTCCTCATCGCCTGGTCCTTCTGGTCCTCGGTGCGCCGCAACCGCGCCCTGGCGGCGGCCGAGACGAGCGCCGCGGGGGCGGACGCGCAGAGCGAGGTCTCCTCAGGGGTGTGACAGCCCTCCGGGTGAGGGAACGCTCTTGTGCGGGGCGGCCGACGAGGACCGGGTCGAACCGGTCCTCCGGGGCCGCCCCGTCGCATGGGTCCGGTGTGCGGTGAACTGGGGGCGGAAAGGGACATGGGCTTCTTCGACGGTCTGCTGGGAGGACGCGCGGCCGACTTCGACTCGGGCAGCGCCTCGTCCAACGCGATCGAGCTGACCAAGCGGCACCACCAGGTGTCGCTGACCAAGCAGGGCGCGGCCACCGGGCATCTGCGCGTCAACCTGACCTGGCGGATGCGCACCTCGGACTTCGACGGTCCGGCCCGGCAGAGCCTGCTGCGGCACCCGTTCAAGGCGCTCAAGCCGCCGGAGGTGCAAGGGCACAGCCAGAGCATGGTCAACGTCGACCTCGACCTCGGCTGCATGTACGAGCTGTCCGACGGCACCAAGGGCGTCGTACAGCCCCTCGGCGGCTTCCTCGGCGACGTGAACGCACCGCCGTACGTCAAGCTCAGCGGCGACGACCGGTTCGGCTCCGCGTCCGGCGAGACCATGTACATCAACCTCGACCACCGGGACGCGATCAAACGGCTGCTGGTCTTCGTCTACATCTACGACCAGACACCCGCCTTCGACCGCACCCACGCGATCGTCACGATGTATCCGAGCAACGGCCCCCGCATCGAGATCGGCCTCGACGAACGTCACCCGCAGGCACGCTCGTGCGCGGTGGTCCTGATCGAGAACGTCAAGGGCGAACTGGTCGTCCGCCGCGAGGTCAAGTTCGTCTACGGCTTCCAGTCGGAACTGGACCGCCTGTACGGCTGGGGCCTCCAGTGGGGGCGGGGCTACAAGTCCAAGGCGGACCGGTAGCGCGAGCCGGGCGTCCCCCGGCCGTACCGCCTACCGCCCGATGAACTGCGGCCCCTGCGGCGGCAGCCGGAACTCCGGGTCGGGCACGGCCGCCACCGGCGGGGGATACCCGTACCCGGACGGGGCCGTGGCCGCCACCGGCTGCTGCGGGTAGCCGTACACCGGCTGCGGATACCCGTACGCCGGCTGAGCCGACGAGGGCACCTGCACGGGCTGCTCCGGCGGCAGCGGCTGCGCGGCCGGAGCGGCGCCCGCGCCCTGCGCCTCCTCCGACTCGTCCACCGAGATGCCGAAGTCCGTGGCGAGGCCCTTCAGACCGTTCGAGTAGCCCTCGCCGAGCGCGCGGAACTTCCAGCCGTCGCCCCGCCGGTACAGCTCCCCGCAGATCAGCGCGGTCTCCTGGCCGGTCTCCGGTTTGATGTCGAAGTAGGCCAGCGGCTCCTCGTCGGCGGCCGTCGCGTCGTACAGCAGGATGCGCAGCCCCTGCACGACGTCGAAGGCGACGCCGTCCGCCGAGGCGACCAGCAGGATCCGGAGCACATCCGGGTCGAGCCCGGCGAGATCCGTCTGGACCGTGTCCGTCAGGCCGTCGGCGACCCGCTTCTTGCCCAGCCGCCAGACCTTCCCGGACGGATGCCGCGGCTGGTTGTAGAAGACGAAGTCCTCGTCGGAGCGCACACGGCCGCCGGGACCCAGGACCAGCGCGGAGGCGTCGACGTCCGGGATGCCCTGCCCGGGCGTCCAGCGCACCACGGCCCGTACCGTGGTGACGTCCAGCGGGACGTTCGACCCTTTCAGCATCGCGTGCGTCATGCGGTCATCCTGCCTTCTCCGTCCTGGTCACGACAACGCGGGGCATGGACACGGCCGGGTTACCTGAAATTCATGCCCCACGGGAACCTCGGACATGGATTCGTACGTACTATTACCGGCCACCTTTTGACAGTCTTCGCAGGCCGCTCGATGCGCCACGGGGGGAGCTTCATGCGTCATTTCGGGCACCTCGCCACCGAGGTGCGGCAGCGCCTGTTCCATCAGGAGCCGTGCGAGTTCACCGCCGACTCCCCGGCGCGGACGCTCTCCGCGGCCCTGGGCGCCACGCTCTACAGCCCGGCCACCCGACCGCGGCTCGCCGACGACATCGTCAAGCAGGCGGGGCGTGGTGTGGTCTCGATGGTGCTGTGCCTGGAGGACTCGATCGACGACGCCGAGGTGGAACACGGCGAGGAGAACCTGGTCCGGCAGTTCGCCGAACTGGCCGCGCTCGAGCGGGCGTCCGGCTCCGTGGAGCTCCCGCTGCTGTTCATCCGGGTCCGCGTCCCCGAGCAGATCCCCGACCTCGTGCGGCGCCTCGGGCCCGCGGTGCGGCTGCTGTCCGGGTTCGTGCTGCCGAAGTTCACCGCGGAGAGGGGCATTCCGTTCCTGGAGGCGGTGCACGCCGCCGAGGCGGAGAGCGGACGGCGGCTGTTCGCCATGCCGGTCCTCGAATCGCCCGAGCTGCTCTACCGGGAGTCGCGGGTGGAGACCCTGGAGGGGATCTTCCGCGCGGTCGACAAGTACCGCGACCGGGTGCTCGCGCTGCGCCTCGGCGTGACGGACTTCTGCTCCTCGTACGGGCTGCGCAGGGCCCCCGACATGACCGCCTACGACCTCCAGGTCGTCGCCTCCGTGATCGCCGACGTGGTGAACATGCTGGGGCGGGCCGACGGCACCGGGTTCACGGTGACCGGGCCGGTGTGGGAGTACTTCCGGGTGCAGGAGCGCATGTTCAAGCCACAGTTGCGGCAGAGCCCCTTCATGGAGGTGCAGGCCGTCGAGCTTCGCGAGAAGCTGATCGAGCACGCGATGGACGGGCTGCTGCGGGAGATCTCCCTGGACCAGGCCAACGGGCTGCTCGGCAAGACCTGCATCCACCCCTCGCACGTCCTGCCCGTGCACGCGTTGTCGGTGGTCAGCCACGAGGAGTTCAGCGACGCGGCGGACATCCTGCGGCCCGAGCGCGGCGGCGGGGGCGTCCTGAGGTCGGCGTACACGAACAAGATGAACGAGGTGAAGCCGCACCGCGCCTGGGCCGAGCGGACCCTGCTGCGCGCCGAGGTCTTCGGCGTCGCGCGGGAGGACGTCGGCTTCGTGGAACTGCTGGCCGCCGCGGTCTCCGACTGACCGCACCGCATCACCGCCGAGGGCACACAAGGAAGGCATGAACAAGCCAGTGAACGACGGGCTCTGGTCCGGCACCTGGGTCGCCGAGCGACTCGGGGTCGAACTCGTGGGCGACGACCGGCTGACGGGCCTGCTGGGTCTCGCGCTGCGCCGCAACCCCAAGCGGGCGCACCTGCTCGTGTCCAACGTGCTCGGCAAGCACGTGCCGCAGTCGCCCTCGGTCGTGTACGGCCACGGATTCGCCCTGGGCCGCCGGGTCCGCGACCTGCTGGGCGCCGAGCAGTGCGGCCGGGCGGTCGTCCTGGGCTACGCGGAGACCGCGACGGGCCTCGGCCACGCGGTCGCGGACGGCCTCGGCACCGCGCCGTACCTGCACTCCACGCGCCGCCCGGTCCCCGGCGTCGCCCCGGCCGGCGGCTTCGAGGAGTCCCACTCGCACGCCACCTCCCACCTCCTGCTGCCCGAGAGCCCCGCGCTGCTGGCCTCCGACGGCCCGCTGGTCCTGGTGGACGACGAGTTCTCCACCGGCAACACGGTCCTGAACACCATCCGCGACCTGCACGCCCGCCATCCGCGCAAGCGGTACGTCGTCGTCGCGCTGGTCGACATGCGGGCCCCGTCCGACGCGGACCGGCTGCGGCAGTTCGCCGACCGGATCGACGCCCAGGTGTCCCTGGTGACCACCGCCTCCGGCACGGTCCGCCTTCCCGCGGACGTCCTGGAGAGGGGCCGGGACCTCGTCGCACACCACGAAGCAGCCCAACAGGCAGGGTTCCGCTCGGAACAGGTACCACTCCCGGCCGGTGCTTCGGCGGGGGCGGAGGGCACTGCCGTGTGTGAGGCGTCCGTCGTTCCGGGGCAGCGGGGGGCCGGGCGTGTCCGGCGGGTCGAGCTGCGCTGGCCCCGGGGGGTGCCGGACGGCGGGCGGCACGGGTTCACGCCGGTGCACCGGGACCGGCTGGAGTGGGCGCTGCCCGCCATGGCCGCCCGGATCGCCGAGGCGTTGCCCCGGGACGCGCGGCAGGTGCTGGTGCTCGGCTGCGAGGAGCTGATGTACGCGCCGCTGCGGCTGGCGCGGGAGGTGGAGCAGGTCGTGGAGGCCGAGGTGCGGTACTCCACCACCACCCGCTCGCCCGTGCTGGCCGTGGACGACCCCGGTTACGCGATCCGCACCCGGCTGGTCTTCCCGGCGCACGACGACCCGGCCGACGGCCCCGGCGAGCGCTACGCCTACAACGTCGCCGGCGGTGGCTTCGACGCCGTGGTCGCCGTCGTCGACTCCGCCGCCGACACCCCCGAACTGCACGCGCCCACCGGCCTGCTGGCCCGGCTCGCCGCGCACACCCCGCATGTCCTGCTCGCGGTCGTGCCCTCGTACCTCCCCGTGCCCCCGCACGCCCCCGAAAGGTCCCCGATGCTGCCCGAGCCCCTCCGCGGCCCCGCCTTCTCCTCGTACGCGCCCGACGAGGTCGGCTGGCTGCTCCAGGACCTCTCGGACGCGACGCTGGAGGCGCCGACGGAGGAGCGCGAGGAGGCGATCCAGAGCGGCGGCGCCCACTACGCCGAGTCGCTGCCGGTGGAGTACCAGCCCAGCGAGCAGTACCAGGAGCTGTTCCACACGGCCCTGACGGCCTCCGCCGCGCGGATCGCCCGGGCCGTGGGCGTGGTCACCGAGACGATCCTCGCCGAACTCCCCCTGCGCCGGAGGAACCCGGCCGGGACGGAGGAGACCCCGGGCGCCGGTCCCGTGCTCGTCTCGCTGGCCCGCGCCGGGACACCCGTCGGCGTACTGATGCGGCGCTGGGCCCGGTTCCGGCACGGCCGGGACCTGCCGCACTACGCCGTGTCGATCGTGCGCGGCCGCGGCATCGACACCAACGCGCTGCGCTGGCTGGCCGCCCACCACGACCCCCGCGACGTCGTCTTCGTCGACGGCTGGACCGGCAAGGGCGCCATCACCCGCGAACTGACGCAGGCGATCAGGGAGTTCGAGGAGCACGAAGGGATCAACGGGTTCGACCCGGAGATCGCGGTGCTGGCCGACCCCGGTTCGTGCGTGCGGACGTACGGCACCCGGGAGGACTTCCTCATACCCTCCGCCTGCCTCAACTCCACCGTGTCCGGCCTGATCTCGCGGACCGTGCTGCGCGCGGACCTGGTCGGCCCGCACGACTTCCACGGCGCGAAGTTCTACCGCGAACTGGCCGGCGCCGACGTGTCGAACGTCTTCCTCGGCGCCGTCTCCCAGTGCTTCCCCGAGGTCGCCGACAGCGTCGACACCGCCGCCAAGGAACTGCTGTCCACCGACCGCACCCCCACCTGGGAGGGCTGGGCGGCGGTCGAGCGCATCAGCGAGGAGTACGGCATCCACGACGTGAACCTGGTCAAGCCCGGCGTCGGCGAGACCACCCGTGTGCTGCTGCGCCGGGTGCCGTGGAAGATCCTGGCGCGGGCCGGAGCCGGCGCCGACCTGGACCACGTACGGCTGCTGGCCGCGCAGCGCGGGGTCCCGGTCGAGGAGGTGGACGAACTGCCTTACAGCTGCGTGGGGTTGATCCACCCCCGGTACACGCGCGGGGCGACCGGCGCCGACGGCAGGACGGTGACCCGCTGATGCCGGTCCTGGTGGCGAGCGATCTCGACCGTACGCTCATCTACTCCTCCGCCGCCCTGGCGCTGACCATGCCGGACGCGCGGGCACCCAGGCTGCTGTGCGTGGAGGTGCACGAGAGCAGGCCGCTGTCGTACCTGACCGAGACGGCGGCCCAGCTGCTCACCGATCTCGCCGACACGGCGGTGTTCGTGCCCGCCACGACCCGCACCCGCAAGCAGTACCTGCGCATCAACCTGCCGGGCCCGGCACCGACGTACGCCATCTGCGCCAACGGCGGCCATCTGCTGGTGGACGGCGTGTCGGACGGCGACTGGCACCGGCGGGTCCTCGCGCGGCTGGCCGACGAGTGCGCGTCACTCGCGGAGGTCCAGGAGCACCTGCTGCGCACCGCCGACCCGGCCTGGGTGCGCAAGCACCGCGTCGCCGAGGATCTGTTCGCCTACCTCGTGGTGGAGCGCGAGCTGCTGCCCGAGGAGTGGGTGAAGGAGCTGGCCGCGTGGGCGGCCGGCCGGGGCTGGACGGTCTCGTTGCAGGGCCGCAAGCTCTACGCCGTCCCCAAGCCGCTGACCAAGAGCGCCGCCGTCCGCGAGGTGGCCCGCCGCACCGGCGCCGACCTGGTCCTCGGCGCCGGCGACTCGCTGCTGGACGCCGACCTGCTGCACGCCGTGGACCGCGGCTGGCGGCCCGGACACGGCGAACTGGCCGACACCGGCTGGACGGCACCCGGCGTCACCGCCCTGCCCGAGCGCGGGGTGCTCGCCGGCGAGCGGATCGTGCGGGAGTTCCTCAGGGTGGCCCGAGCGCCCCGGTAGGAGCGTCAGCCGCGGCAGTCGGCAGGAGCGTCAGCCGCAGCAGCCTCCGCCGCAGCACCCGCCGCCGCCCGAGCCGGACCGCGGCGCGGGTGCCGGGGCGGCCGCCGAGCCGCCCACCGCGACCGTGGACAGCAGCTTGACCGTGTCGTCGTGCCCGGCGGGGCAGCTCGCCGGGGCGGACGACTCCGCCATGGGACGACTCAGTTCGAAGGTGTCGCCGCAGCTCCGGCAGCGGTACTCGTAGCGAGGCATGTGCCCAGATTAACGGGCGTGACCGGACGCACAGCCCTTGGTGTTTCTTATGTCTTGGTTTCTGTCCAGTTCTTGTGCGGAGAAATTGAAAAGACGGCTGATAATTTTGTAGCGCCGCGAGGGCCGCGTGGCGGCTGCGAACAAGGGGGAGGGCAGCCGCAGTTGCGGTGACTGTGTCGACCCGCGCGAGCAATTCGAAAGTGCGGAGGAGGACGCAGTAGTGACGGAGGCAGGGCGGGGGGACGGCCTTCCGGAGGAGGACCGCCGGACCGGAGGGAGCCGCGCCGAGGCCGGAGCACCGGGCCGGTCGCAGACCGACCGGTCGGTGCGTGCGGAGGAAACGATCCAGCTCAAGGTCGACGCGCTGCGCCGAGCGGACGAGACCATGCAGCTGAAGGTCGACGCCCTCCGTGGCCGGCAGACGGGCGCGCAGCCGCACGAGACGATGCAGTTACGCGTCTTACGGACGCAGCCCGAACCGCCCGAACCGCCCGACCTCTCCGACCCGTCCGACGGTCCGTCCCGGCGGCGCGCCGACCGCCGCAAGCCGCGCACCGGCCCCACGCTCCCCCCGGCCCTGACCCGGCGCCTCGCCCCCCTCGTCGCGGTGGCCGCGCCGTACGCACGGAAACTGAAACCGGTCTACCCGCGCCCCGGCCGCACCGGCTGGCGGCGCTGGCTCCCCTCCTGGAAGCAGTGGCTCGGCGCCACCCTCTCGGCCCTGGGCCTGAGCACCCTCCTCCTGACCATCGCCTACGCCGCGACCGACATTCCGCGGAACCTGAACGCCTACGCCACCCAGCAGGACAACGTCTACTTCTGGTCCGACGGCACCCCCATGGCCCGTACCGGCTGGGTGCAGCGCCAGGCGATGCCGCTGAAGGACATACCCGAGGACGTCCGCTGGGCGGTCCTCGCGGCCGAGAACGAGAGCTTCTACAGCGACCCCGGCATCTCCTTCACGGGCATCGGCCGAGCCCTGTGGCGCACCGTCGGCAAGGGCGACACCCAGGGCGGCTCCACCATCACCCAGCAGTACGTCAAGAACGTCTACCTCTCCCAGGACCAGTCCGTCAGCCGCAAGTTCACCGAGGCGATGATCGCGCTCAAGCTGGACAACCGGATGAGCAAGGACAAGATCCTCGAGGGCTACCTCAACACCAGCTGGTTCGGCCGCGGCACCTACGGCATCCAGCGCGCCGCCCAGGCCTACTACGGCAAGGACGTCGGCGACCTCGACGCCAGTGAGGCCGCCTTCCTCGCCTCCCTGCTCAAGGGTGCCGGGCTCTACGACCCCACCCTGAGCCCGGCCAACCACAGCCGGGCCGTGGAGCGCTGGACCTGGACCCTCGACCGCATGGTCAAGATCGGAAAGCTGTCGCAGGCCGAACGCGCCAAGTTCCGCACGTTCCCCGAGCCGCTCAAGCGCAACCCGCTCTACGACACCGGTCAGCAGAGCGACTACCTGGTCGAACTGGCCTCGCAGTACGCCAGGAAGACCGCGCACATCACCGACCAGCAGTTCGACCTGGGCGGCTACCAGATCTACACCACCTTCGACCGCAAGCGGGAGAGCACCCTGACCGACGAGGTCACCAAGGCCCGCAAGAAGGCGCGGAAGACCACCCCCGGCCCGGCCGGGACCGTGCACTACGGCGCCGCCTCCGTGGCCGCCGACGGCCGCATCCTCGCCGTCTACGGCGGCCCCGACCACCGGACCCAGGGCTACAACGAGTCCAACGCCTCGACCGTCCCGGCCGGTTCGGCCTTCCTGCCGTTCGTCTACGCGGCCGGACTCGAGCACGGCGTCACCAAGCGGCGTGACGTCCCCAGGGAGCAGGTCACCCCCCAGACCCTCTACGACGGCGACGACGACGTGCCCGTCACCACCCCCGAGGGCCCCTACTGGGACCGCAGCGGAAAGAAGGTGTCCGCCCACAACGACGACAAGAAGTCCTGGGGGCGGATCAGCCTGCACCAGGCGCTCGCGAACTCCGTGAACACGCCCTTCATGCAACTCGGCATGGACACCGGGCTGGACCGGGTCAAGCAGACCGCCCAGGCCGCCGGACTGCTGCCCTCCAGCATGGGCCCGCAGGTGCCCGCGCTGTCCCTGGGCAGCTCCACCCCGAGCGCGATCCGGATGGCCAGCGGCTACGCCACCTTCGCCGCCAAGGGCACGCACACCGAGCCGTACTCGGTGCGGCGCATCACCCGCAACGGCTCCTCCGTCCGGCTGGACGCCCCGGCCGCACGGCGCGCGTTCGGCCGGGGCGTGGCCGCGGCGGTCACCGAGGCGCTCGGCGACTCCTTCCGCACCGCCCACCCGGGCGCGGCGTCCGGCACGGCCCCGGTCGCGGGCAAGGCCGGCACCACCGAGGACGACACCGCCGCCTGGTACGCGGGCACGGCCGGGTCGGTGTCCACGGCGGTCGTCGTCTACCGCATGGACCTGGCCAGGAGCCTCGAACCGCTGCCGCTGGAAGGAGTCGCCGGCACCCCGGCCGACAGCGTCCCCTACGGGATCTGGGCCGGTGCCATGAACCCACTCGGCTGAACCCGGCGGCCCGGCCGCACCCACCCCCCTCGCAGATTGAGCCCCCCATGAAGTCAACCGGCCGTCGGCGCAAGGCCCGTGCGCCCCGCCGTGCCACCCGCCCCGAGTTCCTGACCCTGGCCGCCCTGCTGGTCGTCGCCTCCGTGGTGGCGGGGTTCCTGACGCTGACCCGTGCCGACTCGACCACGCCGACCGCGTCCGCCGGATCGAAGGGAGCGGACGCCAAGGCCGGCTCCAAGTCCGGCCCCAAGGACGCCGGTTCCCCGTCCGGGGCGGCCGAGGAGCCCGAGTGGGACGGCAAGGTCCGGGTGCTCGGCGACGGCTCCACCTCCTACACCGGCCCGCAGAAGGCCGAGTGGAAGCCGAAGCCGCTCAAACCCGGCGAGAAACCGCCGCAGTTCGTGGTCTTCTCCTGGGACGGCGCCCTGGAGGGCGACGACCGCCTGTTCTCGCACTACCGCGAGCTGGCCAAGGAGTACGACGCCCACATGACCTTCTTCCTCACGGGCATCTACCTGCTGCCCAAGGCCAAGAAGGACCTCTACCACCCGCCGCAGCACCCGGCGGGCGCCGCCGCCATCGACTACGCCACCGTGGACCACATCCGCACCACCCTGGAACAGCTCGGCGAGGCGTACGAGGACGGCAACGAGATCGGTACCCACTTCAACGGCCACTTCTGCGGCGCCAAGGGCGGCGGTGACTGGAGCGTCAAGGAGTGGAAGAGCGAGATCGACCAGTTCTACTCCTTCGCGGAGAAGTGGAAGACCAACAGCGGCCTCACCGACGTCCCGCCGCTGCCCTTCGACTTCAGGAAGGAGATCACCGGCGGACGCGCGCCCTGCCTGGAGGGGCAGCCCAACCTGCTGAAGGCCATCAAGGACTACGGCTGGCGCTACGACGCCAGTTCGCCCGGCGACTTCCAGATCTGGCCGTCGAAGAAGGAGGGCGTCTGGGACTTCCCGCTCCAGATGCTCCCCTACGAGGACGGCAAGTACCAGGGCCTGTCGATGGACTTCAACTTCCTCTACAACCAGTCCAACGGTGAGACCCAGGGCGATCCGGCCAACTTCCCGCAGTGGGAGCAGCAGACCGTCGACTCCTACATGGCCGGATTCAACCGGGTCTACTACGGCAGCCGGGCGCCCCTGTTCGTCGGCAACCACTTCGAGGACTGGAACGGCGGCATCTACATGAAGGCCATCGACCAGGTCGTCAAGAACATCTGCACCAAGAAGGACGTCAAGTGCGTCTCGTTCCGGGAGCTCGCCGACTGGCTGGACGTCCAGAAGCCGGAGACGCTGCAACGGCTGCGCGCCCTGGACCCGGCCCAGTCCCCCGACTGGTCGTCGGTCGTCAACTGACATGCAGGACTGGGGAGTTCCACTTGTGCCCCCCGCTCCACAGCAACTCCACACCGCATGCGAAGATGCCGTCGCCCGGTAGGTCTACCGGCGTAGAGGGGAACACCATTGAAATCAAGGAAATTAAGCCGTAAACGGCGTCGCGCCACCATAGTCTCGGCGGCGGCCGCCTCGGTCGTCGCCGGCGTGGCGCTGGTGCCCAACTGGAGCGCGGGCGCGGCGGTCACCGACGACCCGACGGTGGACGCGGCCACCAGGGCCACCTTCCAGAAGCTGGCCGACGCGGTCTTCACCGACCGCACCCAGGCCCTGGTGGACGACGCCCCGGGGAGCAAGGGACGCCACCACCGGCTGACGTCCGGCTTCTCCGGCAAGGTCCGCCTGTCCGGCACGCAGTCGCGCGAGGAGACCTCCGCCCTGGACCAACTGCGCGGCCGCAAGACGCGGCTCGCGAAGCTGGGTGAGAAGTACAGCGCCGCCAAGACCAGCGTGTCGCTGGACGCCACCCAGGTGAAGGGCCGCGACGCCAAGGTCGCCGTCACCGAGACCACGACCCTGACGTACCGGAAGATCCGCGGCAACGAGCCGAAGACCACCGGCTTCCAGGCCCACCACGAGCTGACGTTCAGGGCCGACCAGCAGGGCAACTGGCAGCTGACGCGCATCCGCGACACGGACGACGGCGTCGCCGTCAACCAGATCGCCGCACCGCCCGTGGTCACGCCGCCCACCGCGAAGCCGTCGACCACGGCACCGACCGCGAAGGCCTCGACCAAGGCGCCCACCCCGGCTCCGACCACCCAGGCTCCGACCACCGCGGCTCCGACCACCGCGGCCCCGGCTGCCTCCAGCACGGCCCCCGGCGTCGCCGCCGACGGCAACCCGCCGTCGGCCCCTCGCGCGGCCATCACCACGAACCCGCCCGCCGCGCCGAAGAACCTCTCCGGCGGCGCCTACGACTACAAGGCCATGGCGGCGTACGCGACGAAGTACTGGAACAACTACAACCCCGCCTACCCCGACTTCAACTGGGCGGGAGCCGGCGGCGACTGCACCAACTTCGTCAGCCAGTCCCTCAAGGCGGGCGGCTGGAAGCACGAACCCGGCTACACGTACGACTTCCACAAGTGGTTCGGGAACTCCGAGATCCAGTCGGACTCGTTCGTCGGCGTCAACGAGTTCTCCTGGTTCGCCCTGTCCTCCAAGCGGGTCACCAGCCTCGCCAACGTCTACCAGATGGACGTCGGCGACGTGCTCCAGGTGGACTTCAACCGGGACGGGTCCAAGGACCACTCCATGATCGTCACGTCCCGCACCGCGCAGGGCGTGCCGTACCTGTCGTACCACTCCACCAACACCTACAACAGGTCGGTGGCGAGCATCATCGCCTCCTACCCGGACGCGTACTACTACGCCTACCGGACCTGAGCGGTGCCTTCCGGGAGCGGGGAGCGGGCCGTCAGTGGCCGGCTCCCCGCTCCTCGCGGATCCGGGACACCACCGCGGCCACCGTCTGCCGGACCGCCTCGGTCTCCGTCAGGAAGTGCCAGTAGTCGGGATGGCGGCCCTCCAGCGTGGCCACCGCCCGCTCCAGCCGGCCCACCGAGTCGTCCAGCGGGCGAGCGTGCCGCGGATCCGGCGTCGTACGGCCCGACATGGCCAACCGCTGCGCGTCCCGGATCGCGAACCGGGTCCGCTCGACCTCCGCCTGCGGGTCCTTCTGCACCGAATTCAGCCGCCGCAGCCGGTCCCCGGCGGCCGACACCGCCTCGTCGGTGGTGTTCAGCAGCGCCCGTACCGTCGACAGCAGCGCCGTCGCGTCCGGCCAGCGCTGGGCGTCCCGCGCGGACTGCGCCTCCCGCAGCTTCGCCTCCGCCTCCCGCACACTCCCGGCGGCCTGCTCCGGCACCTGTTGCAGGTCCTGCCAGCAGGCGACCGTGAACCGCCGCCGCAGCTCGCTGAGCACCGGCTCCACCTGCCCGGCGCGCGTACTCAGCGCCTGCGCCCGGGTGCGCAGCGACACCAGCCGGTGATCGATCTCGGCGGCCTGCTCCGGCAGCCGCACCGCGTCCGCCCGGATCGCCTCCGCCTCCCGCGCCACCCGCTCGGCGCGCTCCAGCGTCGGCTGCACGCCGTGCTGTCCCGCGCCCTGGTTGAGCCTGGTCAGCTCGGGGGAGAGGGCGGCGAGCCGGGCGGCCAGGTCGTCCGCCCTGAGCCCGGAGCCGCGGACGTCGTCGAGCGCGCCGGCGGCGGCGCTCAGGGCCTGCCGGGCGCGCTCCACGGAGGGCGCCACACGCGCCAGTTGGGTCTCCGCCTTGCCGAGCAGTGGACCGAGGCCACTGCCGAAACGGTCCAGCTCCCTTTTGACGCCCAGCAGTTCGTCCTTGGCGGCGGTCAGGTCGACGCGCGCCCGGGAGGCCACGGAGGCCTCCAGGTCGTCACGGTCCAGGTCCTGGGCGTCGACGGCCTGGATGTAACGCTGACTGACCTCGTCGATGCGCCGCCCCAGAGCCTCGAAGTCGGCGACCGCGCGGCGGGCGTCCGGGGAGTCGTCGACGGCCGTGATCGTCTCGATCGAGATCCGCAGGTCGCGCTGGGCGCTGTCCAGCTCGTAGAAGGCGGCCGCGGCGGCGTCCTTGGCGGCCTGCGCCTCGGCCCGCTGGGTCTCGGCCCGCCCGCCGAACCAGCGCCGGGTGCCGCCGCCCGCGAAGGCGGCCGGCAGCGCGAGCAGGGCGAGCACCGGCAGGCCCATCAGTACGAGGACATCACGGACGTCACGGGCGGCCGAGGTGCGGGCCGGGCTCGGACAGGCGCTCCGAGGCCGGGGCCGTGCATACGGCGAGTGCGGCTGTGCGGGGGTCGCCGGTGTCGCCGTCACATCCCTCTCCCGTGCTGTGGTCCGCCATGCGTGTGGTCATTCTCCCATTCGCGGCGGACGAACACACGGGCCGGTCAGTCAGCCGTACGAACTGTGATCCTTCCGTCGCCGGCGGTCGCGGACACCACGTGGGAGCTGGCGTCGTTCCGGGGCACGGAGACGTCCACCGAGCCGTCGCCGGTCTTCGTCGTCACCCGGTACACGGCGTGCGGCAGCACCACGCTGATGGAGCCGTCCCCGGAACTCGTCTCCACCCGGTCCGGCACGGCGGCCAGTTCGAGGCGGACCGAGCCGTCGCCGGTGGTGGCCCGCACCCGGCGGGAGGAGACCTCCGCCCGTACGGTCCCGTCGCCGGAGCGCAGCTCCAGGGGCCCGGTGGAGTCGGTGACGTGCACGGACCCGTCGCCGGTACGGATGCTCAGCGCGTCCTTGAACCCGCGCGCCCGCACGCTGCCGTCGCGGTCCTCGACCTTCACGGCGATCCCGCGCGGGACCTCGATCCGGTGCTTGGCCGAGCAGTCGGCGACCAACCCCGAGCACTTCATCCGCAGCACCAGCCGGTCGTCCCGCATGGACCAGGTCACCCTCGGATCGTCCCCGACCAGCACGGACCCACGGAACCAGCGGGTGACCTCCACGGTCCCCGGCTCCGCCGAACCGGCGGCGACGATCTCCAGCGCCGAGTCGTCCGAGTCCACGGTCAGGGTGTCTCCGCGCAGGGCGAAGGAGTGCCGCTCGGGGCTGGTGTCGTCCTCGGCGGAGCCCCCGCAGGCCGTGGCCGTGGCGACCAGGACCACGACGGCACCGGCGACGGCGGCGACACGAGCGGGCACGGAACGGGACATGACGATCTCCCCCTGACGACGGACGACGAGCCCCCACGGCTCTGTGAAGACCGTAGAAAGAACCTCCGCCACGGAGAATCCGGCGGGCTACCGGACGGGGGGTGGGGTAAACCCCCGCAGCACCGGGTCCGTTGACACGACGAAGGCCCAGGTCTCCGGGTGTCACCCGTGGACCTGGGCCCTGGTCGTACTGCTCTGCAAACCGGTGGGCGCGGACGGTTTCGAACCGCCGACATCCTGCTTGTAAGGCAGGCGCTCTACCCCTGAGCTACGCACCCGGACGAGTGGACAGCCTACCTTGCCGGGGGAGCCGTCCCGCAAACCCGTTGTTCGGCCCCCCGGCGGCCCATGTCACTTCCAGGAGCATGGCGTGGTTCAGGCGGTCGAGGGCGGGGTCTCGTCCTCGTCGGCCGGGGGTTCGGGGGTGTGTTTCAGGTGGCTGCGGGCGGTGACGCCGGCCGGGCCGGGCAGTTCCGACCAGTAGCGGTGGGTGCTGACGAACACCGCGAGTTCGTGCTCGCGGCGGCGGAGCTTTTCGACCGCGGCCTGCTCGTCCGGTGTCCAGCCCGGTGAGGCCGGCCGCTCCACCTTGCGCCAGCCGCCGTCGTCGCTGAACCCGTCCAGCGGCTCGACCGACCAGGGCAGCCGCTTGAGCAGGGCCGACAGCTCGGCCCGTACCTGGTGCAGCTCCTCCTGACCGGCGAGGAGGTCACTCGGGAAGTCATAGCGCGTAGCCACGCCGCAATGCTACGCCTGTTCGAATTTGGCTCGCGACCGCAATGCCAGGGGTTCATGTGTTCGAGTTCGCTCCGGGTGGCGGGAGCGGCTTTCGAGCAGGGGCTCTCAAGTAGCAACGCGGATGTCGCGGCCGGGGCACGGTCCGTACCGTCCCGGCCGTGGAGAACACCGTGAACACCCGCGCGCGGACCGCAGGCGCTGCTGGGCGTGCCGCTCCGGGTGATGCCGGCCCTCGGTCGGGTCGCCGCGCGAGGACGGTGCGGCGGGGTGCTTGCGCGGTGGGCGCGGGGCGTGCTGACACTGGGGGCATGTGCCGGAGCATCAAGACACTGCGCCCGCCCGTGTTGCCCGTGGAGGCGACCGAGGAGGAGATCCGGGCGGCCGCGTTGCAGTACGTGCGGAAGGTCTCGGGGTTTCGGGCGCCTGCCGCGCACAACCAGGAGGTCTTCGACCGGGCGGTCGACGTGATCGCGCAGGCCACGCAGGAGCTGCTGGCGGGGCTGGAAGTGCGGGGGCAGGCGGCGTCCAGGGCCGGGTGACGGCCCGGAGGGGGCCGGGTGACGGCGGGATACGGGTGACGGCCGGGCGGGGTCGGGTGGCGGCCCGGTGGCGAGTGACGGTGAGCGCCGGGTGCGGCATCCGTCGTCGGACTCGTCCTACGACGCCTCCGCCGGCTTCGGCGGGCGCCGCATCAGGTACGCCGCTCCCGCGCCCGCCGCGAAGAGCGCCGCCACCGACACGCAGGTCGCCAGCCAGGCGGCGCCCAGCCAGCGGGTGCCGAAGTAGCCGAGGGCCACGCTGTAGGTGGCCCAGGACAGGCCCGCCAGCGCGGACCAGGGCAGGAACTCCCGGATCCGGCGGTGCGCCGCGCCGGCGCTGAAGGAGACCACCGAGCGGCCGGCCGGGGCGAAGCGGGCGAGGACCACCAGCGCGCCGCCACCGCCGCGGGACAGGGCCGCGCCGAGCCGTTCCTGCGCCCTGCTCAGCCGCCGGGAGCGGGAGATCGCGCGGTCCAGGCGCTCGCCGCCGCGCCGGGCCAGACGGTAGGCGACGAGGTCACCCAGTACGGACGCCGTCGCCGCGCACAGGGTCAGGGCCAGGATGTCGGGCACGTTCTGCGGGACGTGACCGGTCGCCGCGCCGGTGCCCGCGGCCGCCGCCGTGGCGGCCGTCACTATCAGCACGCCGCTGGGCAGGACCGGCAGGAACACATCCAGCAGTACGGACGCGGCCACCATGACGTAGATCCATGGAGTGCCGGTGAGTGCCCCCACCCTCGCCACGCTCTCCAGCACCGAGAACTCCCCCCGTCACCCCCGTGAACCGCGAACCGTGCCGCGTGTCGCGCGGGAGCGGCAGGAGCGGCCTTGAACAGCCATACAGCGTACGCCGGAAGTGTGACAGAAGTTTCACTGGGGGTTGACGTGATTACCGAGGCCCCGGCGTCCGTCCGGCGACGCGCCGTCGCCCCGTACGGCACGGCTGCGGTACGGGGCGACGGAGTCGGGCGGGGAGGGCCGGGGGTCAGCAGCCGGCGAGGTAGTTCTGGAGCGCGCTCTTCTCGGCCGTGTCGACGGAGAGGTCGTAGTAGTACTTCACCTGCACCCAGGCGCGGACGTAGGTGCAGTGGTACGACGTCTGGGTCGGCATCCACTGCGCCGGGTCCTTGTCGCCCTTCGAGCGGTTGGAGCTGGCCGACACCGCGATCAGCTGGGGGCGGGTCAGGTCGTTGGCGAACGCCTGGCGCTGGGCGGTGGTCCACTTGCTCGCGCCGGAGTCCCAGGCCTCGGAGAGCGGAACGACGTGATCGATGTCGAGGCTGGAGGAGACGGTGAAGGTGGCGCCGTCGTACGCCGACTTCCAGCTGCCGCTGACGGCCGCGCAGTTGGCGTCGGTGACGACGTTCGAGCCGTCCCGCTGGAGGACCGTCTCGCGGGTGTCGCACTTGCCGCTGATGGTGATCCAGTGCGGGAAGAGGGCGCGGTCGTAGCCGGTGTGGTTCGGCGTCGCGACGGTGAGCGAGGCGAGGTAGGTGCGCGCGGTGGCCGCGCTGACGGGGGTGGGGAGGGCCGCGGAGGCGGTCGGGCCGTTCAACAGGCCTATGGAGGCTATGAGTCCGGTGATCGCCGCGACTATGCTGAGTCGTTGACGCGCGTAGAGCTTGAACCTGCGGGACATGCGAACTCCCTTGGGGGTGAGGGGCGTTGGGTGCGAGCAGGGGGGCTAGGGAATGCTCGCCGCGCAGTGTTGCGGGCGGGTGAGCGTGCGGTGAGAAGTTAGTGACGTGTGCATGACACAGCAAGGGGTGTGACTGGACTTGCTGTTCGCTGTGATGTGGATCTCGGTGCCGGCCGGGTCGCGCGGGCGGTCGCGTACGATGGGGGCGCGGAAGGGGAGTAGCTCTTCGCCGGACCGTCGACATACTGCTCAGCTCGGCTGAGCCGGCGCCCGGAGGCGGACCTCGTGAGCGAGGTCGGCCAGCGAGACCTTCGGTAAGCAGTGCACGCCCGTGCCGTACGGCAGGGGTGAATCGTGTGCTGCCCTGCCGAGGCGTCTTGTCGCACCAGTCGCAGCACTCTCGGCGGGGTGGCCCCGACCGATTGAGGAACAGTGATCACCTTCAGCGTCCTGGCGCTCGTCTTCGGCGTCGTCTTCCTCGCGGAGCTGCCGGACAAGACGGCACTCGCGGGGCTCGTCCTCGGTACGCGTTACCGGGCCTCGTACGTCTTCGCCGGCGTCGCCGCCGCGTTTCTGCTGCACGTGGTGCTGGCCGTGGCGGCCGGCAGCGTGCTGACTCTTCTGCCGCAGCGGATCGTGCACGCGGTGACGGGCGTGCTGTTCCTCGGTGGCGCGGCCATGCTGCTGCTGAAGAAGGACGACGGCGAGGAGGAGGTCCGGCGGCCCGAGGACCAGTCCTTCTGGAAGGTCGCGGGGACGGGGTTCATGCTCATCCTGGTCGCGGAGTTCGGTGACCTCACGCAGATCATGACGGCGAACCTCGCCGCTCGTTACGACGATCCGCTGTCGGTGGGGCTGGGGGCGGTGCTGGCGCTGTGGGCGGTGGCGGGGCTGGGCATCGTGGGCGGCAAGGCGTTGATGCGGCGGGTGCCGCTGGCGTTGATCACGAAGATCGCGGCGTTGTTGATGGCGGGGCTGGGGGTGTGGAGTCTGTGGGAGGCGGTGGCGTGACGGGGGTTTCGGTCACGTGCCGGGTTTTCCCGCGGTGGGGTGAGGGCGGCCTGTCCTGGGGATCCGCCCCGGAGTTCGGTGGGGGTGTTGCTTGCTGCGGCCGCGCTTCGCGCACCCGCCCGCCCGTCTCGGTGGGGTGAGGGGTCCCCGCCACCATGGGTCCCCGCCCCAGACCCCGGCGGGGGCTCTGCCCCCTGCACCCCCCGGTTTCCCACCCGCTCGCCCGTCTCGGTGGGACGGGAGGGTGCCGGCCTGGGGGTCCGTCCCGGGTCCCGGCGGGGGGCTCTGCCCCCTGCATCCCTGGTTTCTCGCCCGCTCGCCCGTCTCGGTGGGATGGGAGGGTGCCGGCCTGGGGGTCCGTCCCGGGTCCCGGCGGGGCTCTGCCCCCGCACCCCGCTTTGCTCGGCCGATTCGTCCCCGGCTCCGGGGGTGCGGTGGCCAGATGCCCGGATGTTTTGTACCGTGGGGAAACAAAGTGGCTCCCGTCCGCTTTCCCTGACCGGTGGACGGGGCCGCCTTGTTTCTTCGGGGGTGTGCTCCCACGCCCCCCTTCGCTGTGTCTTGGAGTTGCCGATGACGGCCACCGCCGTGTTCACCGCCCGCGCCCTCCTGCTGGACATGGACGGCACCCTCGTCAATTCCGACGCCGTCGTCGAGCGGATCTGGCGCCGTTGGGCCGACAGCCACGGGCTGGACGGTGACGAGGTGATGAAGGTCGTCCACGGTCGTCAGGGGCACGCCTCGATGGCCCTGCTGCTGCCGGACCGGCCCGTGGAGCGGAACCTCGCCGAGAACGCGCGCATGCTCGCCGAGGAGACTTCGGACATGGACGGCGTGATCCCGATCCCGGGGGCGGCGGAGTTCCTCGCGGGGCTGCGCGAGGTGCCGCACGCCCTCGTGACCTCGGCCGACGTGGCCCTGTCCACGGCCCGGATGGCCGCCGCCGGCCTGCCCCTGCCCGACGTGCGCGTCACCGCCGAGTCCGTCGGGGCCAGCAAGCCCGACCCCGAGGGCTTCCTCAAGGGCGCCGCCGAACTGGGTGTCGCGCCCGCCGACTGCGTCGTCTTCGAGGACTCCGGGGCGGGCATCGCGGCGGGCCGCGCCGCGGGCATGCGCGTGATCGGTGTCGGTCCGCGTGCCGGGTTCCACCGGCCGGACGCGGTCGTTCGGGACCTGACCCAGGTACGGGTCGAGGCCGTGGGCGACGGGAGCGTCCGGCTGCACGTGGCCTAGCTGGTGCCGCGGCACCGGGGTCTTTCGTTCGGGATCACCCCGGCATGGTCCGAACGAGGGGCCCCAGGCGTGCTGTTCCGGCCGCGTGCCCTCAGGAGGGGCGCCCCGCGGCGGCCAGCAGCGGGTCGATGACCTTCGCGATCTGCGGCTCCGTCAGCGGTCCCATGCGAGTCGCCGCCACCTTTCCCGCCGGGTCGATGACGACCGTGAACGGGAGCGTCTGCGTGTTCACCAGGCCGTGTGGCAGCCTCCGGGCCTGCTTGCCCGCCGGATCGTGCAGGGACGGGTAGCCCGGACGGAACTCCTTCTGGAAGGCGAGTCCGTCGGCTCGGCTGCCGTCGTTGTCGAGCCCCAGCACCTGGACGCCGCGGCCGCCCCACTTCTCCTGGATCCTCTTCAACTCGGGCGCCTCCGCCCGGCAGGGACCGCACCAGGAGGCCCAGGCGTTGACCAGCACGACCTTGCCCCGGTAGTCGGACAGGCGGATCTCGTCGCCCTCCAGCGAGGTGCCGGAGAAGTCGGGAGCGGCGGGGCGCTCGCCCTCCTTCAGAGTCCTGGTGAGTCGCTCCCCTGGTGTGGTGTCGCCGATCGGGTCCGGGGTCGAGCAGCCGGCGAGGATCGCACAGGCGGCGACCACCGCCACGGCCGCGTACGGGCGTCGGGTCGTCGTCATCGCCCGGTCGTGTCCCGCTGGTCGTCCCCGTGGCCCGTGTGGTCCTTGTGGCCGCTGTGTGTCCCGTTCCGTCCGGCCCGGCTGAGAACGACCTCCAGGTGCCCCGTCCGCCACACGCACAGCAGCCACGCCGCGGGGAGTTGCAGCGTGAACAGCGCGTAGACCGCCATCATGGACGCGGTGTCCGCCGGGGCGTCGTCGCCACCGGCCCACGCCGACAGCCCCGAGCAGGCCAGCAGCATCACCAGGTAGACGAATCCGTCGACGAGGACCACGCGCCAGCGCGGCAGCGCGGCCAGCAGCCCTCTGGCCAGCGTCAGGGACGCGGTGGCAGCCACGACGAAGACCGCGTTCCACGGGTCCTTCACCCAGAGGGAGACCCACCCCCCGAGGCCGCTGCCGGAAGCGGCCGTCCACGCCAGGTCCACGGCCGCCCCGGTCAGCCAGGACAGGACTACGACGGTGAGCGCGTAGGACACGGCGCTGCGCCAGGTGACAGTCACGTCATTCCCCCTTTGGTCACGGGCCGCCCGCGCGGCGGCGGCCCGCTTCACCGATCATTGTCCTCCCCGTGCCCCGACGACCGTGACCGGGGCCGGGGCGCGGGCCCCGGGGCCGGAGGCGGGGGTCAGTAGCCGCCGTTGTTGCCGATCGTGCCGAGCTCGCACATCGGCTGGGACAGGCACAGCAGACTGCTCATCCTCGACTGGTGCACGACCTTCGTGGAGTGCTTGTCGCCGCTGGTGTACCCGTACAGGTACATCTCGTGGTCCGGGGCCTTGCGGTACTTGCCGGACACGTAGAAGTCGCCGTTGCGAGCCAGCCGCGTGTCGTAGAACGCGCCGATGCCCGCCCGCTTCGGCCCGGACGTCGGGCAGAACGGGTCCGTGGCCTCGATCTGCGCGTGCACGGCACGGGTCTTGCCGTCGTAGCGCGTCTTCGTCCGGAAGTCGATGCCCTTCGTGGACGCCTTCCGCTTGTCCACCAGTTTGCCCGTCTTGGCGTTGTACACCTTCGTCCAGCCGGTCTCCGGGAAGAGTTCGTACGGCGACTTCTTCCAGTACACGATCCCGCGCAGGCCGGCCCGGAACGACGGGCCGGTCACCTTGCTGGAGAAGCCGCGGTTGTCGCCGGCGTACTTGTAGCCCTTGGTGTACTTGCAGCCCGACACCGAGCCCAGCTTGCTGGGGACGGTCGCCCACTGCTGCCGGATGAAGGACCGCCACACCACCGTCGTCTTGACGTAGCTCTTCGCCTTGGCCTCGATCTGCTGCGCCGTCCTGGCGAGCGTCGCGGTGTCGTCGGACCGCGGCACCGTCGCCGTCAGGCCCCAGGTGTGCCCGAGTCCACCGGCCTCACCGGTGATCCTGTAGTCGACCTGGCTGCCCGCCGCCACTCCCGTGTCGCGCAGGCTGTGACCAGGCGTGTCGGCGATCCTCACGCCATTGCGGTACACCGTGTACCCAGCCGCGCCCAGGTCGGGCCAGGACAGGTCGACGAACCGTGACGAGGCCGCCCACGCCGCCCGCTCCGCCTTCACCGGAGAGGAGGCGAGCGTGATGTCGGCGATCACCTTCTGGCCGCCGGCCGCGAGGATCTGCGTGTCGGCCGCCTTGCCGATGTACGTCCCGACCGGCGCCACCCGGGCCGCCGACGCGGCCATGCCCGGCTTCGCCCCGCCGAACCGGCCGCTGTCCGCGTCGAGTACGAACACGGCGGCCTTGCCCGTGGACGACGCCGCCGTGGACGCCCCGGACGCCTCCCGCGCGGAGGCGGACGTCAGTGACGACGCCAGCAGTACGGCGGGAATCGCCGTCATCGCCAGCACGCGCGGCACGGAGCGCTTCCCCTGCATGAAAACCCCGCTCCCGATCAAGACAGGCCCCACTCCTGCCGGCCTCGCTCCTTGCTCGACGGGCTGGAGTGCCACGCCTCCGGATACGGCTTCGAGCCCGACTTGGTGGAGTTGGAGGCGATCGCCTTGTTCTTCGACCGGCTGATGATGCGCGAACCGGACAGCACCCACTGGTGGTTCTTCGACGAGGGCTTGCAGGTGTACTGGACGATGCGGCTCTTGGAGTCCACCGTCAGGCACTTGCCGGACTTGTCGTTCTTGATGGTGAACACCGACTGGTTGCTGTACAGGCGCTTCAGCGTCCACCGCTGCGTCTTGTCGGTCTTGGCGCACTTGGCCACGATCAGCCGTGCGTTGTTCTTCGTGCTGCCGCCCATCGACAGGCACGTGTTGGGCGCCCACACCCGTTCGAGCCGGGTGTGCGCGTACGGGTCCTTCGCCTGCGGTGCGGCCTGGGCCGGAGCCGACATCGCGGCCACCGTCCCGGTCACCACCGCGGCCAGCGCGAACGAACTGACTGCCTTGCGCATCGCTTCCCCCTGAACAGTCGATCTGCTTGCGCGACCGAACTTAGGCACGAACAACCGTCGCCACCACGTCTGTTGGGGAGGTGTACAAAGAGGCAATGCCCGAAAGGACATGAACCCGGGCCGCGTCAACCGCGTCCGTACCGATGCCCTAACGTTGCGCCCGACCCAGCCGCCCCCGCCCCGGGAAGACGACCCCGAGCATGCCCTCCACCCGCCGATCGCTGCCCGCACTGATCGCGGGAGTGTGCGTCGTCGCCGCCGGCGCCGCCCTCACCGTCTACGCCTTCGCCGACACCGGTGCCGACGCCGGGTTACGCCCCGCGAAGGCCTCCGGCGCCCCGCACTGCCACCGCATCGCCGGCGCCGCCCCCGCGTCCCTCGGCGGCCTTCCCCGCCGCGACAGCGACCTTTCCGGCATCGCCGTCTGGGGGGACCGCGACATCGTGCTGCGCTGCGGAGTCACTCCTCCCGGGCCGACCGGCGACCCGTGTTTCGCGGTCGACGGCGTGGACTGGGTCATCGACCTGGCCCAGTCCACCAGCGGCAGGAAAGTCGTCGTCACCTACGGCCGTACGCCCGCCACCCAGGTGGTCTTCGACGGCGCGGCGAAGACCGACGCCGCCTTGGTGAACCTCTCCAGGCTCGTCGCCCCCATCCGGCCGACGTCCCACTGCCTCGCGGCGGAGTGACCGGCTCCGTGCCCGCCCTGTGGCGGACGGGCACCGAGCCTCCTCTGCGCGGCCGTGCAGTTGTGCAGTTGTGCCGCTATGCGGCTATGCGGCGGAGGACTGACGTCTCTGCCCCGGAACCGGAACCCTCGCCAGGTGCCGCGTGCACGTCGGATCCGGGCACAGCGCGTCGTGGGCCAGAGCGGCGACGATCGCGGCCTGCGTCCGCGTCTGCTGACCGGTCTTGTCCACGATGTTCGCGATGTGCGCCTTCACCGTGCGCTCCGCGATCCCCAGCTCCCGGGCCAACTCCCGGTTGCCCAAGCCCGTCCCGAGCAGCAGAAGCACTTCCCGCTCCCGCCCGGTCAGGCTCTCCAGCCTCCACACCCCGCACCCCGGATTGTGTCCCGTGCGCCGGTACGAACAGGCTGGATTCACCACATCGGACCGTTTGGTCATGTCGGCCCTTCCTGTCCCGGCTTCTCCCAGCAGACCCCCGTGGCCTGGTTGCGGCCGGGACCGATCCCAACCTACCCATCGGTCACCCCGTGAGCACGCCATTACGGATGCCCCAACTCTCCATTGTCCAACGGGCGTTGCTCCGAGAAGGGGCCCTTGTGGCGGTGCCTGAACAGCGGCATTGACGGGCGGAGTGTCCAGTGTCACCGGGGCAGGGGTGCCGCAGATCACACGCCGTCACCTCGGCAGGCGGGTGTGACGTGTCAGCCCGACAGCGGCCCGACCCAGCCGGATCGCCGGGTCAGGAACCACAGTCCGTCGAGGCACCCCAGGCTCAGGGGGCCGCCGTCTCCGACTCCAGGCGCGCCCTCGTCGCCGGTCCGTAGACCCCGAGTTCGTCGGCGGTGATACCGCGGGACCACTGGTACGCGCGCACGGACTTCTCCAGCCGGCGGCCGAAGACGCCGTCCGCCTTCCCCGGGAAGAGGAACAACTGGCCGAGCCGTGACTGGAGTTCCGTCACCTCCGGGCCCTGGTCGCCGCGGCGCAGTACCGGGGCGGGGGCCGCCGGGGCGCTGGCGCGCATCGTCGTCGCGGTCTGCGTCGGCCCGTCCGGCTCCGGCCCCGTGCCGGGAACGTTCCCCTCCTGCGATCCGGACGGCGACGGCTCCGCCGTCCCCGACTCCGAGGCCGACGCGGACGGCGAGGCGTCCGCGCCGGGCGACGGCGACTCGCTCACCGTCGTCGGCGCCGACGACGCGTACGACGGCGCGGCGGCCGTCGGCGCGGATGCCGTGGGTGTCTCCACCCATGCGTCCGGCACGCTCTCCCGCACCTGACGGGAGGCATGGTCCCGCTCCGGCGACTCGTAGGAGAACAGCCCGCTCGCGAACCCGGCCCCCGCCACGATCGTGGCCACGACCGCGCAGGCGGCGAGTACGACGGTGGGGCGGCGGTTCCGCCGGCCGCCGCGGTGGCTGCCCGCCCGGCCCATGGGGCCCTCGGTGCCGGCGGTCGGTTCCGAGACCGTCGCCGGGTCCGCCTCCGTCGCCGGGTCGAACAGGCTCACGTCGGCCGCGCTCGGTTCGCCCGGTGGCGGTGCGAACAGGCCGGGTGGGGTGGTGCGGGTCGGCGGCTGCGCGGGGATGGCCCGCAGAGCCATCGTGGCCTCGGCGGGGGCGCCCTCTTCTGTCGTCGAAGGCTGGGCGGGGGTGCCCTGTTGCGCCGTCGAAGGCTGGGCGGGGGTGCCCTGCTGTGTCGGTGAGGACTCGGTGGGGATGCCCTGCTGCCCTGTCGGCGCATCAGCGGGGGCGGCCCGCCGGGCCGACGCGGCCTCCGCGGGGAGGGCCCGCAGCGCCATCGTGGCCTCCGCGGGGGAGGGGGGCCGTGGCTCCTCTCCGGTGGCTCCGGTGGCTCCAGGGGCGGCCCCAGCGGCTCCGATGACTCCGGAAGTCCCGGCGGCTTGGGCGGCCCTGGCATCTCCGACGGATCCGGCGCCCCCGGTGGTCCCGGCGTCTCCAGTGACTCCGGCGGTTCCGGTGACTCTGCCGGCCTCGGCGGGTCCCGTGGCCACAGCGGCTCCGGCGGCACCGATCGCCCCGGAAGCCTCGGCGGCTCCGGTGGCTCCAGAGCTCTGAGCGTCTCCGACGGCTCCAGCGACCGCGGTGGCTCCTGGGACCCCAACGACCGCAGCGGCACCCGTCGCCCCAGCGACCCCGCCGGCCCCTGCGGCCCCGCCGGCCCCTGCAGCCCCGCCGGCCCCAGCCAGGGTGCCCGGCATGGCGGTGCCCCCTGCCGGGGTGCTCCCTGCCGGGGTGTTCCCTGCCGGGACGCTCCCCGTCGGAACGCCCCCAGTCAGCACGCCGCTCTCCGTCGGCGTCTCCCCGATGTCCACGTACGGCCGAATCCGCAGCGGATTGAAGTCCTCCGCTGCCGCGGCTTCGGCCGTTCGGGCGTCGCGGAGAGCGTCGGACGCCCGGCTTCCGCAGGCGCAGGACGGGGTGTTGTCCGTGCCCCGGGGCACCCCGCATTCGGGGCAGGCATGCCCCTTCCGCTCTTCCACGCGTCGGTCCCCTCCCGTGCGAACTCCAAGGATTATGCAGATCGTCCACACACCTTCTCCCCGAAGGGCCCCCGGAATGGCGGCTTCCGGCAGGACTCAACAGGCCATAACGGGACACTCCGATGACGATGGAAGATGTCACGAGAGCGTCGGGAGGACTCCATGGCCGGCGATGGGCACGGCAGGACCGGCATGACGGGGACGACGGGCGACGTCGCCGACGGCGACCGGCCGTCGTCGGCCGTGCCCGCGTCGCCGCAGTCGCCACAGCCCCCGCAGTCGCCGCGGCCCCCACAAGCCCCCCAGCCCCCGCCCGGCGACCCCGCGGCCCCGCCCGAGCAGGTGTCGGGCAACGTCCTCGTCTCCATCGGCGCGCTGCTCCTCGGCATGCTGCTGGCCGCGCTCGACCAGACCATCGTGTCCACCGCGCTGCCCACCATCGTCAGCGACCTCGGCGGCCTGGAGCATCTGTCCTGGGTGGTCACGGCGTATCTGCTGGCGTCGACCGCGGCGACTCCGCTGTGGGGCAAGCTCGGTGACCAGTACGGGCGCAAGAAGCTCTTCCAGACCGCGATCGTGATCTTCCTGATCGGTTCCGCGCTGTGCGGCATGGCGCGGAACATGCCCGAGCTGATCGGGTTCCGGGCGTTGCAGGGCTTGGGTGGCGGCGGGCTGATCGTGCTGTCGATGGCGATCGTCGGCGATGTCGTCGCACCCCGCGAACGCGGCCGCTACCAGGGCCTGTTCGGTGCGGTGTTCGGCACGACCAGTGTGCTCGGGCCGCTGCTCGGCGGGCTGTTCACCCAGCACCTGAGCTGGCGCTGGGTGTTCTACGTCAACCTGCCCGTCGGCATGGTCGCCCTCGCCGTGATCGCGGCGGCCCTGCGCATCCCGCACCGGTCGCAGCGGCACGTCATCGACTACCTCGGCACCTTCCTCATCGCCTCGGTCGCCACCTGCCTGGTGCTGGTCGCCTCGCTCGGCGGCACCACCTGGGGCTGGGGTTCGCCGCAGATCATCGGCCTGGCGGTGGTGGGCGTCGTGCTCGTCCTCGCGTTCCTGGCCGTGGAGGAGAGGGCGGCCGAGCCGGTGCTGCCGCTCAAGCTGTTCCGCATCCGCACGTTCTCCCTCTCCGGGGTCATCAGCTTCATCGTCGGCTTCGCCATGTTCGGCGCGATGACCTACCTGCCGACGTTCCTCCAGGTCGTGCGGGGCATCTCGCCGACGCTGTCCGGTGTGCACATGCTCCCGATGGTGGTGGGCATGCTGTCGGCCTCCACCGGTTCCGGGCAGATCGTCAGCCGCACCGGCCGCTGGAAGGTGTTCCCCGTCGTGGGCACCGCCGTCACCGCGATCGGCCTGCTCCTGCTGCACCAGCTCGACGAGCACAGCTCGACGGCCGTGATGAGCGCCTGCTTCTTCGTCTTCGGCGTGGGCCTCGGTCTGGTCATGCAGGTGCTCGTCCTCATCGTGCAGAACGCCGTCAGCTACGAGGACCTCGGCGTCGCCACCTCCGGCGCCACCTTCTTCCGTTCCATCGGCGCCTCCTTCGGCGTGGCCATCTTCGGCACGGTCTTCGCCAGTCGGCTCGGCGAGAAACTGACCACCGCCTTCACCGGCGTGCCGCTGCCGCCGGGGGTGTCGGCGAACGCCCTGGAGTCCGACCCGCGCGGCATCGCCGCCCTGCCGGCCACACTGCGCCCGGCGGCCCTGCACGCGTACGCGTCCGCGATCACCGACGTCTTCCTCTACGCCGCCCCGGTCGCCCTCCTCGGCTTCGTGCTGGCCTGGTTCCTGAAGGAGGACCGGCTGCGCGGCTCGGTCACGGCCCCCGACGTCACGGAGACATACGCGACCAACCCGGTCGAGCGGTCCTCGTACGACGAGGTGTGCCGGGCGCTGTCCGTGCTGGGCACCCGCGAGGGGCGGCGCGAGGTCTACCGGGAGATCACCGTGCGGGCGGGCTACGACCTCGACCCCGCGGCGAGCTGGCTGCTGCTGCGGATGAAGAAGTACGGCTGGGTGGAGCCCGCCCTGCTGGCCGAGCGCACCACCATCCCGCTCGGCGTGATCATCGGGGCCACCCGCCAGGTCGAGGAGCGGCATCTGGGCGAGCGTCGCGGCGTGGACCTCGTCCTGACCGACGGCGGCCTGGAGGCCGCCGAGCGTCTGGCCCACGCCCGGGAGGAGTCGCTCGCCGGGCTGCTCGGCGACTGGTGGGGGCCGGAACGGCCCACCGACCTGGTGCAGCTGGTGAAGGAGCTGACGGGGGAGTTGTGCGGGTCGGACCGGGAGCGGCCGGACAGGGAACGGCCGGACCGGGAGTGGCCGCACGACGGCCGGACGCCGGCTCCCCGCCCGATGTGAGCCGGCGGCCGGTGACCGCCGACCCCGGCCGGGGCCGGCAGCCACCGGCCCGGGCGCACGGTCATTGGCCCAAGCCGAACACATGAACCGCACCCGACGTTTGGGCCGGACCCGGTATAGGTCCGTTGTCCACGAGGGTTGGGGGCGGCTTCTGCCTTCGGGGACGGAGGGTCAGCGCAGCGGTTTGCCGAACCAGTGTTCGGCGTACGGGTCGTCGTTGTGTCGTCCGTTCTCCGTGTAGCCGAGCCGGGCGTACAGGGCGCGGGCCTCCACGAGGTCGCCGCGGGTGTCCAGGATCATCCGCCGGGCGCCGAGCGCGCGGGCGGCGTCCTCGGCCGCGGCGACCAGGAGGGCGGCGCCGCCCCTGCCCCGCATCTCCTCGTGCAGGAACACCCGGGTGAGTTCGGCCCGCTCCGCGTCCAGCAGCCGTACGCCCGCGGTGCCGGCCGGGGTGCCGTCGTACCGGGCGAGGAGCAACTGTCCGGTGGGTGGGGCGAGTTCGGTGCCCGTGCCGACGGCGATCTCCCGCTCCAGTTCGTCGGGGTCGGTGCGGCGCCCCTCGTGCAGCAGGTACCAGCGGTCGCTGACCTCCGTGTAGTACGCGCGCCACAGTGCCGCGGCCGCGGGGGAGTTGACGGGCTCTGGGGCGATGGTCCAGGTCACGACCGACATTGTGGGGACGCGGAGGGCGGCGGGCGCAACCCGTTAAAGCGCCTGCCGGACGCCCCGCGGGCCCACGGGGCCGGGAGGCCTGCTCGGACGCCAGGACCTACCCGGCCGCCTCGCGCCGCCTCCGCCACTCCTGGACGACCTCCTCGACGTCGTACCGCTTCAGGCCGAGCGGTGGGCCCGGCGGCGGCTTCAGCATCATGTCGAGGATCTTGGTGTTGATGTCCGCGATGACGGCGCGGACGATCCGTTCCGAGGGGGCCGCCAGGGCCGCCGCGAGCGCGTCCTCGGCCTGTTTGCGCAGTGCGAGCGACGGCGGCAGGAAGGACAGGCCCTCGCGGGCCATCTTCCGCTTGACCCACCACAGCTCGTCGTACGTCATGTCGTCCGGCAGCGGCTTTCCCGCGCCCGGCAGGCGGTCGAACTCTCCGCGTCCCTGCGCGTCGCGGATCTGCTTGTCGACCCAGGAGCCGAACGCGACACCAGGTGGCTTTCGCTCGGTCATGGGTCCATTGTGCCGGACACCGCAGGCCCGGGCGTTTTATCATGCGGCGGCGGCCAGGCAATCCGGCCACCGCGCGAAGGACGTCTCAGGGGGAATCCACGTGCTCGAACTGACCATGGCCTCCGTCTCCGGGACGGACGCGGGCGCCACGGCCGGGATGCTCATGGCCGACGCTCCCAGCGAGCCGGGTGCCGCGCTGCGGGTGGGCCGGGACCCGTCCGTGTGCCGCCTGGTGACGCCCGACGACTGGCTGTTCGTCTCCCGGGTCCACCTGGACTTCCAGTGCGCGGCCGACGGTACCTGGCAGGTCACCTGGCTGCGCGGCTCCCAGCCGGAGCCGTCGTCCGAGGTCCGGCTGACCACGGGTGAGTACGTTCAGCCGCTCGCCTACGGCGGGACCGTCGCGCTGCCCCGCGGCGGATCCGGCGAGATCGTGGTGCAGGACCGTACGAGTCCGCGCAGCGTCAACGTCGGGTTCTTCCACGAGGTATGAGCACCGCGCGGGGGCCGGGCAGGCGGCCGGTCACTGCGGCCGGTCGTTTCGGCCGCTCACTCCAGCACCCGCGCCAGCGCGAAGCCGTCGTGGCCCTTGGTGCCGACCGTCTGGATCGCCGTGCCGTCCAGCCTGGGGTGTTCGGCGATGAGTTCGAGGGCGGCCCGGGTGCCGAGCACGCTCGGGTCGGTGCTGGTGGGGTCGGTGACATGGCCGCCGCGCACGACGTTGTCCAGGACGATCAGGCTGCCGGTGCGGGTCAGGCGCAGCGCCCACTCCACGTAGTGGTGGTTGTTGGCCTTGTCGGCGTCGATGAAGACCAGGTCGAAGGGCGGCGGGTTCTCGTCGGCGAGCTGGGGCAGCGACTCCAGGGCCGGACCCACCCGCACCTCGGCGACCCGGTCCAGGCCGGCGCGCGCGATGTTGCGGCGGGCCACGTCGGCGTGGCGCGGGTCGTACTCAAGGGAGATCAGCCGTCCGTCGGCGGGCAGCGCGCGGGCCAGCCAGATGGTGCTGTAGCCGCCGAGCGTGCCGATCTCCAGGATGGCGCGGGAGCCTTGGACCTGGGCGAGGAGGTGCAGCAGCTTGCCCTGGTTCGCGGTGACGTTGATGCGCGGCAGCCCCTCCGCGTCGCTGTCGCGCAGCGCGGCCTGAAGGGGTTCGTCCTCCGGGGAGAGCAGAGTGGAGAAGTAGGCGTCCACGTCATCCCACAGCTGCGAGTCGCTCATGCACCAAGCCTTTCGTATGTCTAGTTAGATTCTCTAACTAGCCGGGCTAACGAATATAGCCGGGTGCGGTGGTGCTGTCAGGCAATGTCAGTCGTTCGGGGGCGGCCCGTGGGTCCGTGCTGCCCGAGGGGCGTGACGGCGGCGGATTTCGGGTCGCGACGGCAGCCGCCGGGCCGCGACAGTGGCCGTCTTTTGGCCGCGACGGCACCGCCGCCCCCGGCAGGAGCCGGGGACGGCGGTGGGAAGTCGGGTGGGCCGGGCGGCCGGAACGGGGGGCTCAAGCCTCCACCGAAGGCGCCGAGCCCGGCAGCGGTCGGCCCGCGGACTCCGCCATGAACCAGACCGCCGCGCCGCCGATCAGCGAGGCCGCCATCATGTAGTAGGCGGGCATCATCAGGTTGCCGGTCGCGCCGATCAGGGCGGTGACCACCAGCGGGGTCGTCCCGCCGAACAGCGAGACGGAGATGTTGAAGCCGATCGACAGCGAGCCGTAGCGGACCCGGGTCGGGAACAGCGCGGGCAGCGCGGACGGCATCGCGGCCGTGAAGCAGACCAGGAGCAGGCCCAGGGCGGCCATGCCCAGGCCCACCGCCGCCAGGCTGCCCTGGCGGATCAGCAGCAGCGCCGGGATCGACAGGAACAGGAAGCCCGCGCAGCCGGCGGCGATCACCGGACGGCGTCCGACACGGTCGGTCAGCGCGCCCGCGAACGGCTGGACGATCATCATCAGGGCCATCACGCCGAGGACGACGACCAGGCCGTGCGTCTCGTCGTACTTGAGCACGCTGGTCAGGTAGCTCGGCATGTACGACAGCAGCATGTAGTCGGTGACGTTGAAGACCAGGACCAGGCCCACGCACAGCAGCAGCGCCTTCCACTGGCCGGCGATCATCTCGCGCAGCGGCACCTTCGGGCGGTTCGACTCGCAGGCGGCGGCCTCGGCGGCGAACGCCGGGGTCTCCTCCAGGCGCATCCGCAGGTAGAGGCCGATGATGCCCATGGGGCCCGCGATCAGGAACGGGATCCGCCAGCCCCAGGAGGTCATCTGGTCCGAGGACAGCAGGGCCGTCATCAGGGTGACCAGGCCCGCGCCGCCGATGTAACCGGCCAGGGTGCCGAACTCCAGCCAGCTGCCGAGGAAGCCGCGCCGCTTGTCCGGGGCGAACTCGGCGATGAAGGTGGACGCCCCCGCGTACTCGCCGCCGGTGGAGAAGCCCTGCACCAGCCGGGCCGCGAGCAGCAGCAGCGGCGCTCCGACGCCGATCGTCGCGTAGGACGGGATGAGGCCGATCGCGAAGGTGCCCACGGCCATCATGATCATGGTGAAGGCCAGTACCTTCTGGCGGCCGATACGGTCGCCCAGGGGGCCGAAGACCATGCCGCCGAGCGGGCGGACCAGGAAGGCCGCGGCGAAGGCGCCGAACGTGGAGAGCAGCTGCGCCGTCGGGTTGCCGGAGGGGAAGAAGACCTTGCCCAGCGTCACCGCGATGTAGCTGTAGACACCGAAGTCGAACCACTCCATGGCGTTGCCCAGCGCGGCGGCCTTCACGGCGCGCCGGACGAGCGCCGGGTCGGTGACGGTGGTGTGGCGGCTCTTGGTGAGGGAGACGGCCCGGGGCGCGGTGACGGTGACAGCTGACAAGGCTTCGCTCGCCTGCCTTTCGACGGGGACAGGGACCCGGCCCGTGCGGCGGCGCTGACGCGGGGGCCGAAAGCGGCCCACCTCGGCAGGCCGAAAATCGACCATACGGTTGCCGATGTCCGTTACGCACCGTACGCATGTCGATGCATACTGCACCTAAACGTTCTCTGTACAGGCACTTAGTCCCTGCACGGACCGTGATTCGCGGCTCCACACTGTGATCCTTCTCGCGCCCCGGCCGGGGAACCGAACCGTCCGCGCACTATCGTCATCCTGACAAAAGGCGAGCGGACGACAGGTGAATCGGGGGTAGCCGCGTCCTTCTCCGGGGGAGGTGCGAGCCTCCCGGGAATGGCGAATGGGTTCCCGGCGCGGGAGCGCGCGGGACATACCGGGCGGGAGGCCGAGGGGGCGTGGCGAATGCGGAGCGCGGTGGGGGACCGACGGCGGCGTTCGGAACGGCGGCGGACCCGGCCACGGCGCGCCTGCACGCGACCCGCCTGGGCCTGTGGCTGATCGCCGGGATCCTCGCGATACGGCAGGTGGCCGTCGTCCTCAGCACCCCGCGCGGCAGCCGGCTCACCGACCTGGAGACCTGGGTCGGACCCGACGGCGTGCTGCACGTCAAGGGGTCGCTGTACGAGTCGACGCAGTTCACCGGCACGCCGTTCGGCGGCCTTGTGCTCAAGCCGCTGACCAGGGCCGCCGAGCAGGCGCTCGGCTGGGGATGGACCTTCGGCACGCTGCTGCTGGTGGTCGCCCTGGGCCTGATCGTCGCCCGCGCCCTGCCCGATCCGGTCGGCCGCCGCACCTCACTGCTGGCCGCGCCCGTCGCGATCAGCCTGCTCATGCTGTCGCTGCCGGTGCGCAACGCGCTCTGGCTCGGCCAGACCAGCATCATCCCGGTCCTGCTCGTGCTGCTCGGCTGCTTCGTCGTGCGCGGACAGCGGGCCGGCGGCGCGCTGATCGGCCTCGCGGCCGCGCTGCAGCCCACGGTGCTCCTCTTCGCCCCCCTGCTGTGGTTCACCCGGCGCCGGCAGGCCGCCGTCTCCACCGCCGTCACGTTCGCCGCCTGCACCGCGCTCGCCTGGGCCGCGATGCCGCGCGACTCCCACACCTACTGGGTGCACCACATGGCGGGCGTGGGCCTCGGCGGCCGCGCCGACGCACTCGCCAACCAGTCCCTGCACGGCGCCCTGCTGCGGCTCGGCCTGACGGGCCCGCTGGAGACAGGCCTGTTCCTGCTGCTGGGCGCGGCGGTCGCGGTGCTCGGCCTGCGCCGGGCCGCGCGCTACGCCCGCGACGGCCAGCTCCTGCTCGCCGTCGCGATCACCGGCTGCGCCGCGATAGCGGTGTCGCCCACCACCTGGCAGCACCAGCTGCTGTGGGTGCTCCTCGCGGTCGTCGGCCGGGTCGGCCGCCGCGCCTCCGACCGCTACGTCTGGCCGGTCGCCGTCATCCTCGTCATGACCCTGCCGGCGACGATGATGCTGCCGCACATCGCGGCCCTGAACCCGCTGCGGGACAACATCGTCCTGCTGGCCGCCCTCGCCGCCGCGACGGCCGTGCCGTTCCTGTCCCGCACCTCGGAGCACTACGCCTCACCCGTCCCGACGGAGTACGCGCCCCCGGTCCCGGCCCGCTTCCGACGGGTCCCCCCGCTCCCCTTCCTGCGCCGGGTGCTCACCCGCCCGAACCTGTTCCTCGAACTGCTCCTCATACGCGTGACCTACGCCGCCTACCAGCAGGTCCGTCTCGCGGCGACGGGCGGCAGCATCTCCGGCGGCCGGGCCACTGCCGAGCAGCACGGTCACGAGGTCCTCTCCCTCGAGCGCTTCCTGCACATCGACATCGAGCACGCCGTCAACCACGCCGTGGTGAAGATCGGCTGGCTGCGGAACTTCTTCGACTTCTACTACGAGTCCTTCCACTTCGTGGTCCCGCTGACCGTCCTCGGCGTCCTGTGCTGGCGCCGTCCGGTGGACTACCGCTGGGCCCGCACGGCCCTCGGCTTCGCCACCGTCCTGGCCCTGGTCGGCTTCTGGCTGTACCCCCTGGCCCCGCCCCGCCTGATGCCGGCCCTCGGCATCATCGACACTGTCCACGGCGTCCAGGACTTCTCCCGGCCGGACTACGGCACCCTGACGTCCCTGACCAACCAGTACGCCGCGATGCCGTCCCTGCACTTCGGCTGGTCGCTGTGGTGCGGCGTGGTCATCGCGGTCGTCGCCCCCAGGTGGTGGATGAAGGCCCTGGGCCTCCTCCACCCCCTCTTCACGGTCTCGGCCATCGTCGCCACCGGCAACCACTGGGTGCTGGACGCGGTGGGCGGCGCGATCGTCGTCGGCGCGGGCTTCGGGCTCACGTACCTGCTGTCCGGTCCGCGGGCCCTGGAGCCGACGGCGGTCGCCGTCGAGCCGGCGCTCGCGGAGAAGGAGCGGGCGCTGAGCTGACGCCGCGAGGACGGCCTCACGCCTGGCGTGCCGGCACCGGTCCTGCGGGGGCTCGTGTCCTGGACCCGGCTGCCGGCCGACTTCATTGTCGGTGGCCGGGCCTAGAGTGAGCGCGGACAGCACCGGTATGCGCAAGGGGGAACGATGACCACACTCCAGGACCGGCCCAACACCGCGCTTCTCGTCGTCGACGTGCAGAACGACGTCGTCCACAAGGCCCACGAGCGCGACACGATCGTCGCGAACATCGCCGTCCTGGTCGAGCGGGCCAGGCGGGAGGCGGTCCCCGTCGTGTGGGTCCAGCACGCCGACGAGGAGCTGCTGAGGGACAGCGACGGCTGGCGGATCGTCCCCGAGCTGACGCCGCGTGAGGGCGAACCGCTCGTCCACAAGAACTACGGCGACTCCTTCGAGGACACCACCCTCGAGGTCGTGCTGTCGGGTCTCGGGGCCGGCCGGCTCGTCGTGGCCGGGGCGTCGACCGACGCGTGCGTCCGCTCGACACTGCACGGCGCGTTCGTCCGGGGGTACGACACGATCCTGGTCGGCGACGCCCACACCACGACGGACACGACGGCCTGGGGCGCCCCGCCGCCGGACCAGGTCATCGCCCACACCAACCTGTACTGGAACTACCAGGCGGCACCGGGGCGCACGGCCGGGACCGTCGAGACCAAGGACGTCGACTTCGTCGGCGCCGGCTGATCCTGGGGTCGGTGAGGCCACTCCCGGCCCGGCGTCACCACCGTCGGCACACCGCCGCCATCGCCGTAGGAGCCGGGCGCCCCGGCGGCGGCGAAGCCGCCACCACCACGTGGCCGGTCATGCCGCGGTGAAGACGGGGCCGAGTCCGAGGTGGCTCACCAACGTCGATGGGCCTCCCCCGGACGTGCGCCGTCCGCTGTCGTGGTTCCTCGGGCCACCTGGGCGGGCGGGGTGGGGCCAGTCCCACCACGGACGCGGGGCCACGGCGTCCGCCGCACCCACCGGGCACACGTCGTTCAGAGGACAGCTCGTCTCCGTCGCCGGCGGCGGTGTGCGCGCTGGTGGCCTGCCGAGCCCTGCCCGGACGGGGCCGGTGAACTCCAGAGGTACGTCACCGTCCGGCGCACTCGAACCACACCGTCTTGCCGGTCGCCCCGCGCGGTTCCACGCCCCACTTGTCGGTCACGGCGTCGACCAGCAGCAGTCCCCGCCCGCCCTCCGCCTCCGGGGACAAGTCCAGTGGGACGGCGGGAAGTTGCGGCGACCTGTCCGTCACCTCCACACGGACCCCTTCCGTCTGCCGCAGCACCAGCACGGTGCACCGCCGGTCCGGAACGTGCCGTACGACGTTGGCGACCAGCTCGGTCACGGCCGGCTCCACGCTGTCGGTGAGCCCGGCAGGTCCCAATCACCCAGGCAGGAGCGGACGATACGGCGGATGTGCCGAGCGGAGTGCTCACCGAGGGTGAGGTACATGCGGTACTGGTCGGGGCGTGGGCTCGCGAGTACGGAGGGGAAGTAGTCGTTCACGGTACGAGACTGACCTGGCGTCACTACGCTGGGCCACCAACTGAACACAACGGGTCCGCCCGTGGGGCGTCACGTGAAAGGTGCCGTGCGTGACCAACATCAATGTCCTCGACCCGGGGGCCTCACCGCTCGACTACTACGGCTTCGAGTTGCGCCGGCTCCGGGAAGCCGCCGGCCTGACGCAACGGCAGTTGGGCGACATCATCAACTACACCGGCTCACTGGTTGGACAGATCGAGACAGCGCGGAAGCTGCCGACGCCGGAGTTCAGCGAGCGGGTGGACGCGGCGCTGGGAACGGACGGGTTCTTGTCCCGTCTCGTCACACTGGTGATGCGAAGTCAACTGCCGAGCTGGTTCCAGCAGGTGGCGGAGTTGCAGGCGCAGGCCACCGAGATCTGCTCGTTCGAGACGCACCTGCTCCACGGTCTTCTGCAGACCGACGCTTACGCGCGTGCGGTGCTCGGTGCGCTGGATCAGACCGGCCTCGGCGACCGCACTGCCGTCCGGCTGGCTCGTCAGCGGATCTTCGAGAAGGCCGAGCCGCCGGTCTTCTGGCTGGTTCTCTCCGAGGCCGCCTTGCATCTGGAGATCGGCGGTCCGAAGACCATGCGGGGCCAACTGGCCCGCCTGCTCTCGTTCGAGAACAACCCTCGGATCAATGTCCAAGTGCTGCCGTACTCCGTCGGGGCTCATGCGGGGCTGCAAGGCTCGTTTGACCTCTACCGCTTTCAGAGCGACCCGACCATCGTCTACACCGAGGGCTACGGCAGCGGGCATCCAAGCGCCAACCCGGACACGGTCAAGGACTGCTCGCTCCGTTACGATCACCTTCGAGCTGCCGCGCTTTCCATCCGGGACTCGGCGGAGCTGATTCGGCGCGTGATGGAGGATCGCTATGGAGATCGACTGGCGTAAGTCCAGCTACAGCGGCGACCAGGGGGGCAACTGCCTCGAAATCGCCGAGATACCGGACGCCACCGTGGCCGTACGGGACTCCAAGACCCCCGCCGGCCCGGTGCTCACCCTCGCGCCCGCCGCCTTCACCGAGTTCGTGTCGTGGGCGGCTGCTGACGCCGGCTGATCGTCAGCCGGCGGCCGGCGGCACCTGTCCGCCCCACTGGTGGCTGCGCTGCTCGTTCTCCACCGCCTCGTAGATCAGGCCCTGGAGGCCCTCCGGGTCCGAGACGTGCTTCAGTTCGAGCATTCCGTGCTCCGAGGCCGACTGGACGGTCAGCGTCCCCTCGTGCAGGATGCGCTCCCACAGCGTGGCGCGGAACTCGACGTCGTTGACGCGGGTCAGCGGGATGCTGTGCCCCGTCTTCGTCAGGAAGCCGGTGCGCACGGAGACCCGCTTCGTCGTGACGATGTAGACGGTGCTGCGCCAGATCAGCAGCGGCCGCAGCCAGAACCAGACGGAGATGACCACCGCCACGCCCAGCACCACGTACCGGGCGACGGTGCCCCAGTCCTTTCCGGACGGAATCACCCACGCCAGCGCGCCCGCCACGGCCCAGACGAGGACGAGCACGACGAACTCGCCCACCATCTGCGTCCAGTGCTGGCGGGTCGCATGTATCAGTTCCTCGTCATCGGCCAGATGACGGTGCACGTTCACCATGGGCGGCATCCTGGCACATCAAGTGCCGTATGAGCACGGCCCCTCCCGCCCGGGGGAGGCGTCATTCGCGTCCGGACGCCATCATGGCCAGGACGCCCGACAGCACCGCCGCGATCAGCAGGGGGATACCCAGGCCCTGATGGATCACCAGCCAGGCACCGAGGACGGCGCCTGCCAGCATCGCGATCACGGAGGCCGTGCGGCGCGGGGAGCGGCGGCCGGTGCCGCCGCCGGCCCTGGAGTCGGCGGCGAGGCCCGTCAGGGTCCTGGTCAGGACGGTGGTCGTCAGGTCGGGCACGTTCAGCTTGATGACCGTCGCGTTGCGCAGGCCCATCGCGAAGGCGGTCAGGGCGATGACGGAGTACACCATGGCCTCCGTGTCCGGCGCGGCGAAGGCCACCGCCGCGGACGCCGCGACCAGTACGGCCTCGGCGGCGAAGGTCACCCTGGCCCAGGTGCGGCGCGAGTCGGTGCCGTAGCGCAGCGAGACCCGGCCGCCGACCGTCGCGCCCAGCAGGAAGCACGCCAGGGAGGTGGCGGTGTGCGGCACGGAGAAGCCCGGTGCCCCGGCGGCGGCGAAGCCGAGCACGACCACGTTGCCGGTCATGTTGGCGGTGAAGACGTGCCCGAGCCCGAGGTAGCTGACCGCGTCGATCAGCCCGCTGACCACGGTCAGTCCCAAGAGCACCGCCACCAGGCGCAGTCCGCGTGCCTCGGGGTCCTTCGGTGGCGGGTCCGTCGTCATGGGGCCAGGAAAGCACCAACCGCCGGTCCGCGGCAGACGGACACGGCGAAGGCGGCGGCCCAGGGGATCGGGTGCCGCCGCCTCCACGACTGCCGTGAGGCGGCTCGGGCCGGGGTCACCGGTGTGTGAGGACGGCTCACCGACCGGTCACGGCGACGGCGCGTCGAAGGCGACCGGCGCTTCGAAGGCGGCCCGGCGGGTGGCCCGGCGCAGCGCCCGGAGGACGGCGGGGCCGAGGGTGAGGGTCAGCACGACGGTGACGGCGGCCCGGCCCAGGTCCCAGCCGAGCGAGGTGGCCAGGCAGTACGCCACGAACCGGGCCAGGTTGGCGGGGACGCCCGCGTGCGGGTCGAAGGCGATGGAGGAGGCGAGGGTGCCCATGAAGGGCCAGCCCGCGAGGTTCATGGCGGTGCCGTAGGCGAAGGCGGCCAGGAACCCGTAGAGCGCGAGCAGCAGCAGTTCCGCGCGGCCGCGCAGCCGGTCGGGGCCCGGCAGCAGACCCGCGCCCATGGTGAACCAGCCCATGGCCAGCATCTGGAACGGCATCCACGGCCCCACCCCGCCGGTGAGCAGCGCGGAGGCGAACATCGTCACCGAGCCCAGGACGAACCCGAAGCCCGGCCCGAGCACCCGCCCGCTCAGCACCATCAGGAAGAACATGGGCTCGATACCGGCCGTGCCGGCCCCGATGGGGCGCAGCGCGGCCCCGGTCGCGGCCAGCACACCGAGCATGGCGACGGCCTTCGGGCCGAGGCCGGACTCGGAGATCGTCGCGGTGACGACGGCGACGAGCAGGACGAGCAGGCCCGCGAACAGCCAGGGCGCGTCCTGCGCGTGCGCGCTGAGCGACGAGGCGGGCGGGGCGAGGAACGGCCAGCCGAACGCCGCCACGCCGACCGCGCTGACCAGGGCGAGCGCGGCGAGGGACCGGGGGCCGAGGCGGACGGCCCGCACCCGAGCGCCGGCACGGCGCGCCTTCGCGTCGGCAGGACGGATCTTCGGGCCCGGAGAACGGGTCTCCGCGTCGGTGGATCGGGCCGTCATGCCAGTGCCTCGCGGACCTGGGTGGCGGTGAGCCACCGCTGCGGGGCCAGGATCTTGGTGACCTGCGGGGCGAAGGAGGGGGAGGACACCACCACTTCGTCCGTCGGACCGTCGGCGATCACCTCGCCCTCGGCGAGCAGCACGACCCGGTGGGCGAGTTCGGCGGCCAGCTCGACGTCGTGCGTGGCGAGCACGATGGCGTGTCCCTCGGCGGCGAGCGCGCGCAGCAGGGCGACCAGGCGGGTCTTCGCGCCGTAGTCGAGACCGCGGGTCGGCTCGTCGAGCAGCAGCAGGGGCGGGCGGGCGGCGAGCACCACGGCGAGCGCGAGCGCGAGGCGCTGGCCCTCCGACAGGTCGCGGGGGTGGGTGTCGTCGCCGACGCCGGGCAGCAGCTCGCGGACCAGGTCACGGCAGGTGCCGGGCGCGGCCTGCGCGTCCTGGTCGGCGGCCGCGCACTCGGCGGCGACCGTGTCGGCGTACAGCAGGTCGCGCGGCTCCTGCGGGACGAGCCCGACCCGGCGCACCAGTTCGCGGGGCGTCGTGCGGTGCGGGACCGCGCCGCCCACCCGGACCCGCCCGGCGGACGGCTGGACCAGCCCGACGAGCGAGCCGAGCAGCGTGGACTTCCCGGCGCCGTTGCGGCCCATGAGGGCGACGGTCTCGCCGGGGGCGACGGACAGGTCGACGTTCCGCAGGGCCTGGACGCCGGCGCGCCGGACACCGAGGGAGTGGACCTCGGCCACGGGCGCGCCCGCCGGGACGGGCTCGGGGGCGGGGCCGCGGCGCAGCCGCCATCGGGAGGCCGGACGGGGCGCCGGACGGGGCGCGGGGACCGGGAGCGTCGTGGCCGGTGTCCCGGAGCGCACGGGCTCCCGTCCGTCCAGCCGTTGCCGCAGACCGGCGGCCCGGCGGCGGGCGTCCCGTACGGTCAGGGGCAGCGGGGACCAGCCCGCCAGCCGGCCCAGGTCCACCACCGGCGGGTACACCGGGGAGACGGTCATGACGTCCGCCGGGGGCCCCAGCAGCGGGGCGGCGCCCGGGGCGGGCAGCAGGACGACCTGGTCGGCGTATTGGACGACCCGTTCCAGGCGGTGTTCGGCCATGAGGACCGTCGTGCCGAGGTCGTGCACGAGCCGCTGGAGGACGGCGAGGACCTCCTCGGCGGCGGCCGGGTCGAGCGCCGAGGTCGGCTCGTCCAGGACGAGGACCTCGGGGTGCGGGGTGAGGACCGAGCCGATCGCGACCCGCTGCTGCTGGCCGCCGGACAGGGTGGCGATGGGGCGGTCGCGCAGGTCGGCCAGGCCCAGCAGGTCCAGGGTCTCCTCCACGCGCCGCCGCATCACGTCCGGGGCCAGGCCCAGCGACTCCATGCCGTAGGCGAGTTCGTCCTCCACGGTGTCCGTGACGAAGTGCGACAGCGGATCCTGGCCTACGGTGCCGACGACGTCGGCGAGTTCACGCGGCTTGTGGGTGCGGGTGTCCCGGCCGGCCACGGTGACCCGGCCGCGCAGGGTGCCGCCGGTGAAGTGCGGCACCAGTCCGCTGACCGCGCCGAGCACGGTGGACTTGCCGACGCCGGACGGCCCGACGAGGAGGACGAGTTCACCCTCGGGCACCTCGAAGTCGACGCCGCGGACGGTGGGTTCCACCGCTCCGTCGTAGGTGACGGAGACATCCTCGAAGCGGATCACGACGGCTCCTTGGGGGCGGGACTGGCGGGTGCGGCGAACGCGGGGGCCAGACCGAGGAGTACGGCGGCGGCGGGCCACAGGGGAAGAGTGGGCGGGACGAGCGGGACCACGCCCGGGTGCAGGGCCTGGGGATCGCGGGCGGCGGCGAGCACCAGCAGGGCCGCGACCAGCATGCCCGAGCCGGCGACCAGACAGGAGCGGAGGTTCCAGGAGTCCGGGCGGTAGCGGGTGCGCGGGGAGCGGCGCCCGCCGAGCCACAGTCCGGCCAGGGCGGCGGCGACCCCGGCGAGCAGCACCGGCAGGCCGTAGGTGCCGCCCTCGGCGGTGAGCAGTCCGTACGTCCCGGCGCAGACGCCCAGCAGACCGCCGAGCGTGAGCAGGGCGGTGGTCCGGCGGACCGCGGGCGCGACCTCGGCGGTACGGCCGTAGCCGCGGGCGTCCATCGCGGCGGCGAGGGCGACGGAACGCTCCAACGCGCCCTCCAGGACCGGCAGTCCGACCTGCACCAGGCCGCGGACACCCCGGTCGGGTCGGCCCCGCAGCCGACGGGCGGCCCGCAGGCGACGCCCGTCGGCGACCAGGTGCGGGGCGAAGGTGAGCGCGACGACGACGGCGACCCCGGTCTCGTACAGGGCGCCGGGCAGGGACTTCAGCAGCCGCGCGGGCGCGGCGAGGGCGTTCGCGGCGCCGACGCAGACCAGCAGCGTGGCCAGCTTGAGCCCGTCGTACAGGGCGAAGACGACCGCCTCGGCCGTGACCCGGCCGCCCAGGCGGATGCCCTGCGCCCAGTGCGGCAGGGGGACTTCGGGCAGGGAGACGATCACGTGCGAGCCGGGAATGGGCGAGCCGAGCACGACGGCGAAGACGAGGCGGATGACGAGGACGGCGAGGGCGAGCCGGACGAAGGCGGTGTAGGACCGGGCGGACGGCGTGTTGGGGCGGCAGCTCACCACGACGTAGCCGGAGACCGCCAGCAGCAGGCCGAGCAGCAGGGGATTGGTGGTGCGGGTGGCCGCGGTGCCCAGGGCCAGTGCCCACAGCCACCAGGCGCCCGCGTGGACGCCGGCGGAGCCGCGGGCGGGTGCGCCGCCGGAGCGGCCCGCCCGCCCGCGGTCCCGCACGGCGTCACGCATCCCTGCGCCGCCGCGCCTGCCAGACCGCCGCCGCGCCCAGTACGACCACCGCGGCACCACCGGCGAGGAGACCCACCGAGGGGCCCTCCTCGCGCGGCTCGTCCGCGGCCGGCCGCTCGTTCCCGCCCGCCGTCACCTGCTCGCCGCAGCCCTTCCGCGGATAGCCGGAGATGGCGCACAGCAGGGCGTTGGCGTCGTACCGCAGCGGTTTCGCGACGGCGGCCAGGGCCTCGGCCGTGGTCGCGTCGGACGGCACCCGGGCGCACGCCGTGCGCGGAGCCGGCGGGGTCTCGCCGGCCGGGGCGTCCGCCTGGACGCCGAAGTCGAGGACGAGCGCCACCCGCTTGCTGCCCTTCTCGGCGGGCGTCTTGGCGCAGATGGCCTCGAAGTCGGCCGTCCCGCGCGGCTTGCTCGCGTCCTGGGAGTCCTCGCTCACCGCGAAGCGGAGGCCCTGGACGTCGCCGTCCGAGGGACGCGCGGTCGACGGGCCCTCGGTGGCGTACGTCCACTTCCCGCCGTCGCGGTCCCAGAAGGACCAGTACCGGTAGCCGGTGGCCCCCGCCTGACCGGCGCCGGCCACCAGCAGGAGCGTGGCGGCGAGCAGCGGTGCGCACAGCGCCCGGAGCCGGCGGGTCACGACTGGTCCTGCTTCTTCCGGCCGCTCAGCAGGAACCCGATGCCGACGCCCGCGACGAGGAAGACGCCGACGGTCCACCAGACGCCGAAGGGGGAGTCGCTCTTCGCGGAGTCCTCGCTCTTCGCGGAGTCCTCGGTGTCCTTCCCGGCGGCGGCCTGGGGAGCCGGTCCGGTCGCGTTGAGCCGCTCGACCAGGTCGACACCGCCGAAGTCACGCGGGTCGGCGCCGGCCGCGCGGGCCGCGAAGACGAGCTGGGCGTAGGCGGCGGGACCGCTCTGCTTCGCCCACGCCTCGGAGTTCTTCTCCAGCCACTTCAGCGGCTTCTGCGCCTGCGCGGGCCCGCTCTGCGCGGCCAGGGCGACGACCGTGTCGGCGGTGTTGCCGAAGTCGGGCTGGTCGGTGGCACCGGGGAGGGAGGAGGTGAGGTGACCGTCCTTGGCGACGGCCTGCGCGAGGTACGAGGCGCCGTTGGCCGCGGCCCGGTCGGGGCCGGGCTTGCCCGCACCGTCGCAACGGGCCTCGGCGCCCTTGGCGTTGCCCTTGGGGGCCATGCCCTGCCCGAGCGCGGCGACGACGGCGGCCGCCGTGGCGTCCGCGTTGGCGGCGAGCTCGCCCTTCTTGTCCGGCTGGTAGGCGAAGGCGCCGGCCCCGTCGCCGGAGCACGGCAGGGCGAAGGTCAGCAGGGCGTCGTAGGGGGACTTGCCGTCCTTGACCACACTCTCCGGCTTCTGCCCGACGGCGGCGAGCGCGCCGATCACGACCGAGGTCGAGTTGGTGTCGCTGGGCCCGCCGGGCGTGTACCCCCAGCCGCCGTCCTTGTTCTGCACGGACTTCAGCCAGGACACCGCCTTGCCGGTGACCGTGTCGTGGCCGCCGAGCGCGGCGAGGGCCTGTACGGCGGCGGCGGTGCTGTTGGTGTCGACCATCAGCTTGGCGTCGCAGGCCTTGCCCGGCTCGGCGCGGAAGGGTGCGAAGGAGCCGTCGGCGCACTGCTGTCCGGTCAGCCAGTCCACGGCCTTGGCGGCGGGCCGCACATCCACGGTGTGCTGCGCGAGCAGTGCCAGGGACTGGCGCCAGACGCCGTCGTACTGGGGGTCGGTCGTGCCGTAGAGCCCTGCCGGAAGTGCCGGCGACGACGGGGACGGGCCGGCGGACGTGTCTGCGACGGCGGGGGCCGCGCTGCCGATCACGGCGACGGCGGCGGCCAGGGCCGCGGCGCTGCGGCGGAAGTTCATGATCGGCGGGTGCCTCTCCCTGCGGGGAGCCGGGCAGCACGGGACACCCCGGCGGCTCGGCTCCGTATACCTCGACGGTGCGATGCGCCGGCGGGCTGCCGACACGCATGAGCCGGTCACGTCCCGTCCTGGGCATTCCGGCTCGCCGCCCTCGCGGGACGGCTCACGGCTGCGGGTCAGCGCCGGATTTCCACCGGCTTCCCCCCGAACGGGTGTGATGACGACCCGGTCACTCTACCGGCCTACCGGAAGGGCCCAGAGGGGTGGCTCATGCCGGTCTCGCCCGGCGCGGGAGAAACCGAAAAAATCTTCGGATTGGGGGGTTCCATCCGATGTGGGTGGATTTATCCTGTAAGTGGCCTACGAGGCGAGTGAGGGAGTTCGACCGGAGTAGCCGACTTTGGCGAGACGCTACGGCATCCGCTGGGGCCGACGTCGACGGTCGGGCTGAGAGGCCGGAAGGTAGCAGTCGGACCCGAAGGCGACCCCCATTACCTGATCCGGGTAATACCGGCGAAGGGAACCCGTCTCGTAGGTCCTATTCGTGCGCCACGGCGGGCATGGTCAGGTCGATCAGACGGCACGCCGTCCCTATGTCGGCCTTCGCCTGGGCGAGCGAGGCGCGGCCCGAGAGCCAGGTGATCAGGGCCGAGAGCCAGGTGTGCTCGATCACGCGGATCGCGGAGAGCTGCTCGGCGGTGGGCTCCTCCAGGCCCATGGCGTCCAGGATGATCGCGGTGGTCTGGCGGGAGACCTGGTCGACCTCCGGGCTCACGCTGCGGTCCGCGAAGGTCAGCGCGCGGACCATCGCGTCCGCGAGATGGGGGTCGCGCTGGAGGGCGCCGAAGGCGCGCATCAGGGTCTCCGCCACCCGCTCGGCGGCGCTCTCGCCGGCCGGCGGGTTCTTGCGCAGCGTGCCGTGCAGGCGCTCCAGCTGGTCCTGCATCGTGGCGACGAGCAGGTGCACCTTGGAAGGGAAGTACCGGTAGAGCGTGCCCAGCGCCACCTGCGAGGACTCCGCGACCTCCCGCATCTGCACGGCGTCGAAGCCGCCCCGGGCGGCCAGTTGCGCGCTCGCGCGCAGGATGCGGCGGCGGCGGGCCTCCTGCCGCTCGGTGAGGGGCGGTGAGGCCGGCCGGGAGGTACTGGCTCGCGCAGGCATGGATCCCGTTCCGTGACAGTCGGTGAGACAGGGGCCGGCAGGGGGCCGGACCGCGGGCGGTGGCGCGGGCCGTGGTGCGAATCACCCGATCCGCTGCTCACAGCGTGGCTACCTGCCGGTAGATTCGAAGCCTCCTGAACGATCAAGTCTGAAACTTGTTCTAGATTAGCGTCCCGACGTAATCTCGCGGGACAGTGCAGTCAGAAGGGGGGCCGGAGTGACCGCTGAGCCCAGTCAGGCGGGGTCCCCGGCGGACCTGGCGGCGGACGGCGAGCGACCGCTCGGCATAGCGCTCCTCACCTACAAGGGGAACCCGTTCTGCGGCGGCCAGGGCGTCTACGTCCGCCACCTCTCGCGCGAACTGGCTCGCCTCGGTCACCGGGTCGAGGTGATCGCCGCCCAGCCCTACCCCGTCCTGGACACCCCCGACACCCTCGGTGGGATCGCCGGCGACGGCCGGCTGCGCCTGACCGAGCTGCCGAGCCTGGACCTCTACCGGCAGCCGGATCCCTTCCGCACCCCGAAGCGTGACGAGTACCGCGACTGGATCGACGCGCTGGAGGTCGCCACCATGTGGGCCGGCGGCTTCCCCGAGCCGCTGACCTTCTCGCTGCGCGCCCGCCGCCATCTGCGCGCCCGGCGCGGGGAGTTCGACATCGTCCACGACAACCAGACCCTGGGGTACGGGCTGCTGGGGGACGTCGGCGCGCCGCTGGTCACCACCATCCACCACCCCATCACCGTGGACCGGAAGCTGGAGCTGGACGCCGCCGAGGGATGGCAGCGACGCTGGTCCGTACGGCGCTGGTACGCCTTCACCCGCATGCAGAAGCGCGTCGCGCGCAGGCTGCCCTCCGTGCTCACCGTCTCCGGCACCTCCCGCCAGGAGATCGTCGACCACCTCGGCGTGCGCGAGGACCGCGTCCACGTCGTGCACATCGGCGCCGACACCGACCTGTTCTCACCCGACCCGGCCGTGCGGCAGGTGCCCGGCCGGATCGTGACCACCTCCAGCGCGGACGTGCCGCTCAAGGGGCTGGTGTTCCTCGTCGAGGCGCTGGCGAAGGTGCGTGCCGAGCACCCCGCCGCGCACCTCGTCGTCGTCGGCAAGCGGCCCGAGCAGGGCCCGGTCGCGCAGGCGGTCGAACGCTACGGCCTCGAAGGCGCCGTCGAGTTCGTCAAGGGGATCTCGGACGCCGAACTGGTCGGCCTGGTCCGCTCGGCCGAGGTCGCCTGCGTGCCCTCGCTGTACGAGGGCTTCTCCCTGCCGGCGGCCGAGGCCATGGCCACGGGCACTCCGCTGGTCGCCACGACCGGGGGCGCCGTTCCCGAGGTCGCCGGACGCGACGGCGAGACGTGCCTGGCCGTGCCGCCGGGCGACGCCGGGGCGCTGGCCACGGCGCTCAGCCGGCTGCTGGGAGACCCGGAGCTGCGCCTCCGGCTGGGCCGGGCCGGGCGCGAGCGGGTCCTGCGGCACTTCACCTGGGCCCGCGCCGCCGAGGGGACCGTGGCCCGGTACCGCGAGGCCCTCGACCGCTCCCGTGCGGGCATCCCCGTCGGCCGCGGCGCGGGCACCCCGGGCGCCGGCCCCGCGCGGACCGGCACCACCACGACCGACGCCGACCTCAACCGAGAAAGCAGGGCCACGTGCTGACCGTCGACTTCTCCCGGTTCCCGCTCGCCCCGGGCGACCGCGTGCTGGACCTCGGATGCGGTGCCGGCCGGCACGCGTTCGAGTGCTACCGGCGCGGGGCCCGGGTCGTGGCGCTGGACCGCAACGGCGAGGAGATCCGCGAGGTCGCCAAGTGGTTCGCGGCGATGAAGGAGGCCGGGGAGGCGCCGCGAGGGGCGACCGCGACCGCCATGGAGGGCGACGCGCTGGCGCTGCCCTTCCCCGACGACTCCTTCGACGTCGTCATCATCTCCGAGGTGATGGAGCACATCCCCGACGACAAGGGCGTCCTCGCCGAGATGGTCCGGGTGCTCCGGCCGGGCGGGCGGATCGCGGTCACCGTGCCGCGCTACGGTCCCGAGAAGGTCTGCTGGGCCCTGTCCGACGCCTACCACGAGGTGGAGGGCGGCCACATCCGCATCTACAAGGCCGACGAACTCCTCGCCAGAATGCGCGAGGCGGGCCTGAAGCCCTACGGCACCCATCACGCGCACGCGCTGCACTCGCCGTACTGGTGGCTGAAGTGCGCGTTCGGCGTCGACAACGACCAGGTGCTGCCGGTGCGGGCGTACCACAAGCTGCTGGTCTGGGACATCATGAAGAAGCCGCTGGCCACCCGGGTGGCCGAGCAGGCGCTGAACCCGCTGATCGGCAAGAGCTTCGTGGCGTACGCGACCAAGCCGCGGCTGCCCGCCACGGCCGGGGGCGCCGAGGCGTGACGACTCCCCGGACAGAACACCTCGTCCTGCCCGGGGTCCTCACCGCCGGGCAGGCCGCCGCGACCGTACGCGGCATACTCGCCGTCCAGCGGGAGGACGGGGCGATCCCGTGGTTCCGCGGGCACCACCTCGACCCGTGGGACCACGTCGAGGCGGCGATGGCGCTGGACGCGGCCGGCGAGCACGAGGCCGCCGAGCGCGCCTACGCGTGGCTGGCCCGCCACCAGCTCCAGGACGGCTCCTGGTACGCGGCCTACGCCGACGGGGCGCACGACGACGTCACCGACCGCCGCCGGGAGACCAACTTCGTCGCCTACACGGCCGTAGGGGTCTGGCACCACTACCTCTCGACGGGCGACGACGCCTTCCTCGACCGCATGTGGCCCGTCGTGTACGCGGCGATCGAGTTCGTGCTGCGGCTCCAGCAGCCCGGCGGGCAGATCGGCTGGAAGCGGGAGGACGACGGCACGGACACCGCGGACGCGCTGCTGACCGGGTGCTCCTCGGTCCACCACGCCCTGTGCTGTGCGCTGGCCATCGCGGAGCAGCGTGAAGAGCCGCAACCGGACTGGGAGTTGGCGGTCGGCACGCTCCGGCACGCGATCCGCGCGCACCCGGAGCGGTTCCTGGACAAGGACCGCTACTCCATGGACTGGTACTACCCGGTGCTGGGCGGCGCGCTGACCGGCGCGGAGGCGAAGGCGCGCATAACGGAGGGCTGGGACCGCTTCGTGGTGCCCGGACTCGGGGTGCGCTGCGTCGTCCCCAACCCGTGGGTGACGGGCGGGGAGTCGGCCGAACTCGCCCTGACCCTGTGGGCGGTGGGCGAATCCGACCACGCCCTGGCCGTGCTCCAGTCCATCCAGCACCTGCGCGACCCGGACACCGGCCTGTACTGGACGGGCTACGTCTTCGAGGACGACGCCGTGTGGCCCCGCGAACTGACCACGTGGACCGCCGGATCCCTCCTCCTCGCGGTGGCCGCGCTCGGCGGCCACGAGGCCACCTGCACGGTCTTCGCGGCGGGCGACCGCCTGCCGCGGGGCCTCGACACGGACTGCTGCGGCTGACGCCGTTCGTCAGCCGGCCCGGCCCGGTCCGGTGCGGTCCGCCGCCGTCAGTGCCGGTGCATCCGGTTGGCGACGGCGTGGCCGACGAAGAGGTACACCACGGCGGCCAGACCGTAGCCGGCGATCACGCGGGCCCAGGGCCTGTCGAAGGTGAAGAGATCCCGGGACCAGCCGGCCAGCCAGTCGGCAGCGCCGTGGACGAACCGGACCAGTTCGTTGGCCCGGTTGGCGTCCAGCAGGTACATCAGGATCCACAGTCCGAGGATGAGGGCCATGACGTCCGCGACCACCGCGACGACCGTACCGGCGGAGTTGGGACCCGTGCGATATCGAGGGGACATGCCCTTGCGTCTGCCCCGGAATCCCGCCGGAAACCCGGTCCGCGCACGGGGAGTGACCCGGAGGGTACCTCCAGTGCACTGTTTCGGCGCGGCCACCCGGGATCACACGGACCTTCTCAACACCCGCGGCAACATGTACCGGGAGGACACCGTGCCCGTACCGATACGGCGCCTCGCCCTGGCGCTGACGCTCTGCTGCGCCCTGCTCGCCGGTTCCACCGGGTGGGCCGTGGGCGCCCAGAGCACTCCGCAACACAGTCCGACGGTCGCCGTGGCGGCGGCCACGCCAAAGCCCACCACGCCCGCGGAGAGGCAGCACTTCGCCAAGACCCGGTTCGTGGCGAACGCGGCGCTCGCGGCCGGGGCCACCTACGAGTGGATCGTGAAACCGTACAAGCAGGGCAAGTTCAAGAAGGGCGCTCCCCACCGCAGGGGCACCTTCATCAAGGCGGCCCTCGCGGGCGCCTTCACGTACAACAGGCTCAAGGCCGCCGTGCGCAACGCAAAGGGCGACCCGCTGCTGTCGAAGGCACTCGCCCCCCTCAACAAGGCCATCAACGACCTGAAGGCCCTGCCCTCCAAGCTGCGCCACGGCGACACCTCGGCGGTCGGTGACTACAACAACGTCATCAACAAGGTGAAGGGCGCCGGGAGCAGTGCGGGCGCGCCGGTCCACAACAAGGTGCCGACCCACTCGCAGCTCATCCACGGTTCCCACGGTTCCTAGGAGCCGTTCCGGGCCGTTCACCGACGGTCTGCCGGGTCCAGGCCCCGCGTACGGCACGGCAACGGCCCCCCGCCCGCGAGGGCGAGGGGCCGCAGGGCCGGTCCGGCGGACCGGATCAGCCGCGCTGGATGTTGGACGCGTCCTGGAGGACACCGCGGCGGCCGTCCTGCATTTCGGTCAGCAGGCCCTGACCGCGCTGCTCCACGGCCAGGTACCACACGCCCGGCGCCAGCTCGGCGATCGGCGCGGGGGAGCCGTCCTCCGCGAACAGCGGACGCGGCGCCGGCACGGCGAACCAGAACGGCGAGAAGCCGGCCGCGGGCTGCTGCCCCTGCGCGGCCTGCTGCGGCTGGCCACCGCCGAACGACGGCTGGTTCTGCTGCGGCTGCCCGCCGAACGGCTGCTGAGCGCCCGGGTAGCCGTACCCGCCCTGCGGCTGCGCGCCGTAGGGCTGCGGCGCGGCCGGCCGGGGCGCGGGCATCAGGGCGGCCTGGAGAGCCGGGACCAGCGGGGTGGCGACGGCACCGGCGGCCAGGACCAGGGCGGCGATGAAGCCCAGGATCAGGCCGGCGCCCGCCCCGACCTGGGGGGCGTCCACCAGGTTCCAGAACATGATCCACGCCACCAGTACCGTGAACGCCGCTCCCACCGCGCCCAGGTCCAGGCCCGCCACCTTGCGGGGCTGCGGCAGACACCGGTTGACGACGATCAGCGCGGCGCCGATCACTCCGCCCATGTAGACGCCCAGGCCCAGACCGAGCGCGTCCCAGGCGTTGCTGGTCAGGTAGCTCGAGTAGGTGTGGAGGAACGACGCGATGAACAGCAACACCGCTGCTCCGATCACCACGCCGTCGCCCCGAGTGAGGGAGCGGATATTCACGTCAGGTCCTTCTGGTTCGTCGTCTCGTCGGTGGAGGCGTCGCTGTCACCATCTCGCCGTCAGGCCGCGGTGCGAAGCGCGGGGGTGGCGCCTCATCGTACGGATGACACTATCGTCCGTACGGCCACGATGTCCGCCGGGACGAGTGCCCTGATCACGACTCGCGCAGGAAACTCACGATTCCCTCAGAGATCCCCTCTGCCGCCTTCTGCCGCCAGCCGCCGTCGGTGAGCGATGCCGCGTCCTTGCTATCGCGCATGTTGCCGCACTCGATGAACACCTTGGGAACCGTTGACAGATTGAGACCGCCGAGGTCCTTCCGCGTGACGAGACCGGTGCCGCCGCCGATGTAGTTGGACGGCGACTCGCCCGTGACCCGCACGAAGTTGCCCGCGATGCGCTCGCCCAGATCGCGGGAGGCGGAGACGATCGGGCGGGTGTCGGCGGAGCCGGCGTGCACGGCCCCCGGCAGGATGACGTGGAAGCCGCGGTCACCGGACGCCGCGCCGTCGGCGTGGATCGACACGGAGGCGTCCGCGTGGGCCTCGTTGCCGATCCGGGCGCGCTCGTCGACGCACGGGCCCCAGGCCGGAGAGTCGCCGTCGTGGGTCAGCTTCACCGTCGCGCCCTGCGCTTCGAGCAGCGCGCGCAGCCGGTGGGCCACGTCCAGCGTGAACCGGGCCTCGGTGTAACCGGCGTTGGTGGACGTGCCGGTGGTGTCGCACTCCTTGCGGTTGGTGCCGATGTCCACCGTGCGGTTGATCTCCGCCGTGTGCCGGAAGTTGCCCTGGTTGTGGCCCGGGTCGATGACGACGACCTTGCCCTTGAGAGGGCCGGGGGCGGCGGGCGTCCGCGAGGCGGACTGGCCGGCCCCCTCGTCGTCCTGTCCGGGATACGAGGGCAGGAGCGGCCCCTCGGACCCCGAGGGGGAGCCGGACGCGGAGGGGGAGCCGGTCGCCGACGGCGGTGCCGCCGTGTCCGAGCCGCCGCCCGGCTCGCCCACCGCCTCGTACACCAGCCAGCCCAGCAGCGCGCCGGGCACCAGTGCCGCGAGGGAGACGGTCAGCAGCCCCCGGCGGAGGCGGCCGGGGCGCTCGGGCTGCGGGACATCGAAGTCGGGGCCTTGGTACGACACGCCTGCGACTCTAACGGCGGGCGCGGGCGGCTGCTTCCGATCGCCGCAGGACGCGCAGCGATCCGGCCGCCGACACCTCGGTGAACCCGCCCGATTCCAGGGCCCGGAGGTAGACGCGGTACGGGGCCTGTCCGGTGAACTCGTCCACCGGGTCCGGGAACACGTCGTGGATGACCAGCAGCCCGCCCTCGGCCAGGTGCGGCGCCCACCCCTCGTAGTCGGCGGTCGCGTGCTCGTCGGTGTGGCCGCCGTCCACGAAGACCAGGCCGAGCGGGGTGTTCCACAGGGCGGCGATCTGCGGCGAGCGGCCGACGAGCGCCACCACGTGGTCCTCGAGACCCGCCCGGTGCAGGGTCCTGCGGAAGGCGGGGAGCGTGTCCATCAGCCCGATCTCCGGGTCGACCGTCTCCGGGTCGTGGTACTCCCAGCCGGGCTGCTGCTCCTCGCTGCCGCGGTGGTGGTCCACGGTGAGCGCGGTGACCCCGGCCCGGCGGGCCGCGTCGGCGAGCAGGACCGTCGAGCGCCCGCAGTACGTGCCGACCTCCAGCAGCGGCAGCCCGAGCCGCCCGGCCGCCACGGCCGCCGCGTACAGCGCGAGCCCCTCGTCGGTGGGCATGAACCCCTTCGCGGCCTCGAACGCGGCGAGGATCGCGGGCTCAGGTGCCGCGGGCATGTGGGGGGTCCTTCCGATCGGTCGTCTCTGTCGGTCGTCGTCGGTCGTCTCGATCGTGCGTCCGTTCAGGGCGCCATGCTGCCGCACCCCCGGCCGCGCGGGCGACCGGGGGTGCGGTGGCGCTTGTCTCAGGCGTACGTCTCGTTTCAGGCGGTGACCGACTCGCCCGGCAGGGACAGGTCCAGGTCGACCGCGTGGTCCTCGCCGGGGTGGGTCGCCGCGCTGGCGTGAGGGCCGTGCCCGGCGGCGCGGGCGGCCAGGACGTACGGGCCCCGGGCCGGGACCGCGAGGGCGTAGCTGCCGTCCTCTGCGGAGAGCGTGGCGCCCGCCTGGCGGCCGCGGCGGTCGATCAGCGTGACCTTGGCACGGGCGACCGGGGCGCCGCCGGCGTCCAGGACCCGGCCGCGGAAACCGCGCAGGACCGCCTCGGCCCGTGCCAGGTTGGCGTCCTCCTCGCTGCTCGCGCGCAGCCGCGGGCCCGAGAGGTTCGGCCGGGGCAGGCACAGGGCCAGCGCCAGGCCCACGACGACGGCGGCCGTGGCGATCAGGAAGGAGACGCGGAAGCCGTGCATGGTGGGGATCGCGAGGCCGCCGGTGTGGTGCGCGGTGTTGGCCAGCACCATGCCGATCACGGCACTGGACACCGACGTGCCGATGGAGCGCATCAGGGTGTTGAGGCCGTTGGCCGCGCCCGTCTCGGAGGCCGGGACCGCGCCGACGATCAGCGCGGGCAGCGAGGAGTACGCCAGTCCGATGCCGGCGCCCAGGACCACCGAGACGACGACGGTCTGCCAGGCCGCGTTCATCAGGCCGAGGCCGGCGGCGTATCCGACCGCGATGATCAGCAGGCCGATGATCAGGGTGGTCTTCGGGCCGTAGCGGGCGGACAGGCGGGCGTAGACCGGCGCGGTGAACATCATGGTCAGGCCCAGCGGGGCCACGCACAGACCGGCGACGACCATCGACTGACCGAGCCCGTAGCCGGTGGCGGCGGGCAACTGGAGCAGCTGGGGCAGGACGAGGGAGACGACGTAGAAGCTGACGCCGACCATGATCGAGGCGAGGTTGGTGAGCAGCACCTCGCGGCGGGCGGTGGTGCGCAGGTCGACCAGCGGGGCCGCGACGCGCAGCTCCATCAGGCCCCACAGGAGCAGGACGACGACGGCCGCGGCGAACAGGCCGAGCGTGGTGGGCGACGACCAGCCCCAGTCGCTGCCCTTGGTGACGGGCAGCAGAAGCAGGACCAGGCCGCCGGACAGGCCCAGCGCGCCCGGCAGGTCGAAGGAGCCCTCGGCGCGCGTCGGGGACTCCGGTACGACGAGGAGGGTGAGGCCGATGGAGAGGACGCCGAGGCCGGCGGCGCCGTAGAAGAGGCTGTGCCAGTCGGTGTGCTGGGCGACCATGGCCGCGGCGGGCAGGGCGAGACCGCCGCCGACGCCGATCGAGGAACTCATCAGCGCCATGGCGGAGCCGAGCCTCTCGCGCGGCAGCATGTCCCGCATCAGGCCGATGCCGAGCGGGATCGCGCCCATCGCGAAGCCCTGGAGCGTGCGGCCCGTGATCATGGGCAGCAGGGCGGAGGTGAACGCGCTGACCAGCGCGCCGACCACCATCACTGCGAGGCTGGCGATCAGCATGCGGCGCTTGCCGTACAGGTCGCCGAGGCGGCCCATGATCGGCGTGGCCACCGCGCCGGACAGGAGGGTGGAGGTCAGGACCCAGGTGGCGTTGCTGGGCGAGGTGTCCAGCAGCTGCGGCAGGTCCTTGATGACCGGGACGAGCAGGGTCTGCATCACCGCGACGACGATCCCCGCGAAGGCGAGCACCGGGACGACGGCCCCGCTCGCTCTCCGTTCGGGCCGTCCGGTCGTCGTGAGCGTCATCGAGTGGGGCCTCCGGGCCGTGAGGGTGGAACGTGCGGTCGTCCGTGCGGAACGGGCGCTGGATGAACCCCGTAGACCGAGGCAACTATTCCGATGCTTTGGCGTACTAACGATTTCTTGACCGTTCCGTGGGGATCTGAACGCCCGTCAGGCAGCCTGCGGCTCTGGGGGAGTGGAGGAGAAAAACCAGGGCCGGCCCGGCCGTGGAAGCCCTTCTCAGGGGCCTGGGGGCAGGCGCGGGCGGAGTTTCGCACCGGGCCGGGGGTGAGGCCCTTCCGGCGCCCGCCGCGACCCCGCAGCCGCCGGGACAGCGCCCCTGCCCGGTCCCGCACATAGTCGCTGACCTGGGCTTTCGTGGTGTCCGGCCCTAGGCTTGGCCCACTTGGCCCACTTGGCCCACTTGGCCCACTTGGGCACGTCGAATACGGGAGGGGGCCGTATGGAGCGGGACATTCGCACGGTCGACGATGTGCTGGTGCTGCTGGACGGGCTGTTCGCGCCGGACGCCGACCGGTGGACCGGTGGTGCGGCCGGGTGGTGGGACGGGTTCTACGCGGACCGGACCCGGCCGGTGCCGTTCTTCGCGGACAAGCCGGACGAGAACCTCGTCGAGTGGCTGGAGCGGGGGCTGATCGGCGGGCGCCGGGCACTGGACCTCGGCTGCGGGCCGGGGCGCAACGCCCTGTACCTCGCCGAGCGCGGCTTCGAGGTGGACGCGGTCGACCTGTCGCCGCAGGCCGTCGCCTGGGCCCGGGAGCGGGCCCGGGAGACGGGGGCCGAGGTGCGGTTCCTGTGCCAGGACGCCTTCGGTTCCGCCGGCTCGCCCCTCACCGGCCCGTACGACCTGGTGTACGACTCCGGCTGCTTCCACCATCTGCCGCCGCACCGCCGGATCAGCCACCTGGCCCTGCTCGACCGGGTCCTGGCCCCCGGCGGTCACCTGGCCCTGACCTGTTTCGCGGCCGGAGCCATGGGCTGCGAGCTGTCCGACGCGGAGCTGTACCGCACCTCCCGGCTGCACGGCGGGCTCGCCTACACGCCCGAGTCGCTGCGGCGGATCTTCGCGGACCTGACGGAGGTGGAGCTGCGCCGGATGCGGGACGAGCCGGAGGGGGCGCCGTACTTCGGGGCGGCGTTCCTGTGGGCGGGGCTGTTCCGGCGGGAGCCGGTGTAGCGAACGCCCAGGGCGCGTCCGGGCGGGGGGTCACAGCCAGCCCTGGCGGCGGGCCTCCCGTACGGCCTCCATGCGGTTGCGGGTGCCGGTCTTGCCGATCGCGGCGGACAGGTAGTTGCGGACGGTGGACTCCGACAGGTGCAGCTTCGCGGCGACGTCGGCGACCGTCGCCCCGTCGGCGGAGGCCCTCAGCACATCGCACTCGCGGGCGGTGAGCGGGCTGGGGCCCGCGCTGAGGGCGGCCGCGGCGAGCACCGGGTCGACCACCGTCTCCCCGGCGAGCACCCGGCGGATCGCGGCCGCCAGTTCCTCCACCGGCCCGTCCTTGACCAGGAAGCCCCCGGCCCCGGCCTCCATGGCCCGGCGCAGATAGCCGGGCCGTCCGAAGGTCGTCAGGATCAGCACCCGGCAGCCGGGAGCCTGCTCGCGCAGCTCGGCGGCGGCGTCCAGACCGCTCATTCCGGGCAGTTCGATGTCCAGCAGCGCCACGTCGGGGCGGTGGGCCAGCGCGGCGTCCACGATGGCGTCGCCCGCCGAGACCTGGGCGACGACCTCCATGTCGTCCTCCATGCCGAGCAGCAGGGCGAGCGCGCCCCGCATCATCTGCTGGTCCTCCGCGAGAAGGAGGCGGATGATCTTGGCGGGCCGGCGGTCCCCAGGCATCTCGTTCACGGACCAAGGGTATTGACTCGGCGCCTCACGGGCTGGGCGCGCGGTCCGGTCACCTCGACGACGAGCCGAGCCGGACGCCGTCCTCCACCGGCTCCCCGCTGTCCACGGGCACCTCGGCGGTCACCGTGAAGCCGCCGCGGGGCGACGGGCCGGCCCGCAGCGAACCGCCCGCCGCCGCGAGACGTTCGGTCAGCCCCTTCAGACCGGTGCCGCCCACCCCGGCCGGGTCCGCGTCCCCGGCCGGCCCGGCGGACGCGGCGTACCCGTTGTCGGTGACGGTCAGCCGGGCCCGCCCGGCCGTGCCTCTGACGCTGATCTCGCAGCGGCTCGCGCCGCTGTGCCGTACGGCGTTGGTGACCGCCTCGCGCACCACCCAGCCCAGCAGGGCCTCGGCCTCCGGCGTCAGCGGAGGGCCCGACCGGCGCACCACGGGCTCGATGCCGGCGGCGGTCAGCGCCGAGCGGGCCCGGTCCAGTTCCGCGCCGAGGCCGCCGTCGCGGTAGCCGGTGACCGCCTCGCGGATCTCGGTGAGCGCCTGCCGCCCGACGGACTCGATGTCGGTGATCTGCGTCAGCGCCGCCCCCATGTCGCGGGGCGCCAGCCGCCGGGCCGCCTCCGACTTCACCACGATCACCGACAGCGTGTGGCCGAGCAGGTCGTGCAGGTCCCGGGAGAAGCGCAGCCGCTCCTCCTCCACCGCGCGGCGGGCCAGCTCCTCACGGGCGGCGCGCAGTTCCCGCACGGCGTCGGACAGGCTGAGGATCACCGCCGTCACCACCGTCGACAGGAACGTGCCGTAACCGATGTTGATCCCGTTCCAGCCCTCGCGCAGCCCGGCGACGACCCCCGCGAACAGGCCAAGACCCACACCGATCCGGCCGAGCAGCGGCCCGCGCAGGGCCGCGCCCGTCGCCAGGCCGAACAGCGGCAGGAACAGCAGCCAGGTGCCGCCGTACCCGATGGCCAGACCGCACGTCACCAGGAACAGCAGCAGCAGCGCGAGGCGGGTGGAGCGGGCCGTGCGCGCTCGTTCGTCGAAGGCGCGGAGCACCACGTAGATGTAGAGGGAGTTGAAGGCCAGCAGGCCCAGGCCGCCGATCCACGGGTTGGCGGTCTTGCCCTGGAAGAGGTGCGAGAAGGCGCCCATCCCCATCAGCAGCCAGGGCAGCAGGGAGAAGCCGGTGGGCGGCGGCCCCGGGTACTCGGACTCCTGCCGGCCCCCGCGCCCCATCGCGTGTTCCATGCGGCAGGAGATCCTGCGTGACCAGTTCATGTTCGCGCTCCCCTATCAGACCTTGCCGGCATGACGGCGGTAGGACAGCACAGCGTACGAACCGAACAGCGACAGCCAGCCCGCCAGTACGAGGATGGCACCCGCCGCCGGGGCGTGGCCCTGCGTGACCGACACTCCGAGTTCGGCGATCCCGCGCGTGGGCGTGTACCTGGACAGGGCGCGCAGCCAGTGCGGGAACAGCTCGACGGGGAACCACAGGCCGCCGAGCACCGCGAGCCCCAGATTGCACACCATGTTGACCACGCCCGTGGTCTGCGCGGTCAGCCCGTAGCCGTTGCCCAGGCCGAGCAGCGTGAACGGGATCGAGCCGAGCCACAGCAGCAGCGCCGTCGAAGCCCACTGCCACGCCGAAAGCCGTACGCCGTTGAGCAGGCCGCCCGCCAGCAGCACCGCGCAGATGGCGGGCAGCACGGTCACCGAGGCGGTCAGCGCCCGCCCGGCGACGACCTGGCGCGGGGTCATCGGGGTCAGCCTCAGCTGCCGCAGCCAGCCGACCGTGCGGTCCTCGGCGACCCCGCCGCCGGTGTTGAGGGCCGAGCCGACCGCGCCGTAGGCGGCCATGCCGACCATGGAGGCGGTCCGCCAGCCCTGGTCGGCGCCGTCGCCGAGGTTGGTGAACAGCAGGTACATCATCACCGGCATCGCGATCCCGCCGATCACGAAGCCCGTGTCACGCAGGGTGCGGCGCACCTCCAGCCGCAGGTAGTCGAATATGTCGCGCATCACGCCGCCTCCCATTCGCGCTCCGTGGCCGCACGCGCGCCCGTGAGGGCCAGGAACGCGTCGTCCAGTGAGGCCGGTGCGACCTCCAGTCCGCGCACGGCCCCCATTCCGACCAGGGCGATCACGGTCGCGTCCGGGTCGTCCGTGCGCAGTCGCGCCCGGTCCCCGCGCACCGCCAGCGACCGCACGCCGGGCAGGAGTTCCAGGCCCTCGGTGCCCCGGCCGGCCAGGTCGAAGGCGACCAGGCCGCCGCCCGCCGCCCGCCGCAGTTCCTCGCCGGTGCCGTCGGCGACCAGCCGGCCGTGGTCCAGGACGAGGATCCGGTCGGCGTGGGCGTCGGCCTCCTCCAGGTAGTGCGTGGAGAACAGCACCGTGCGACCGCCGCGCGCGTAGGCCCCCATCGCGTCCCAGAAGGCGTGGCGCGCCTCCACGTCCAGGGCCGCCGTCGGCTCGTCCAGCACCAGCAGCGCGGGGTTGCCCGCCACCGCGACCGCGAACCGCACTCGCTGGGACTGGCCGCCGGAGAGCCGGTCCACCCGCCGTCCGGCCAGGTGGGCGATCCCGGCCAGCTCCAGGGCGCGGGCGACGGACAGCGGCGCGGGGTAGCGGCCGGCCACGAACGTCACCAGCTCGCGGACGGTGACCCGGGGCACCGCCCGCGCCTCCTGGAGCATGGCGCCGACCAGACCGGCGCGCACCGCCCGCTCGGGTGGCCCGCCGAACAGCTCGACCGTGCCCGCGTCGGGCGGGTGCAGGCCGAGCAGCAGCGAGATCGCCGTCGACTTGCCGGCGCCGTTGAGGCCGAGCAGGGCCACCGTCTCGCCCCGCTCGATGGTCAGGTCGACGCCGTCGACGGCGCGCACGGCGCCGAAGGCCTTGACCGCCCGTGTGAAGGACACGGCACGTCCCGTCTGTGTCATGTCTGCGACCTGTGTCATGTCTACGACGGTACGAACTCCCTTGCCGCGCCGGGCAGATGCGCTTGTACGGACTCCGGCAGGACAAATGTCACGGCCGGCGGACCCGCTTCGTGTCCCGCCTGGCGGGGCGTCAGGCTTCTTCACAGCCGAAGAGCGCTGGGCTATACAGGGGAGTGCCAGGAGACTCTGATTCCGGAGACCCATGCCCATCGACGCAGCCCAGGCCCTCGCGGCCGAACCCCGTACCGTTGAGATCTCCTGGACCCCCAGGGACGTCCTGCTCTACCACCTCGGTATCGGCGCGGGCCTGCCGGCCACCGACCCCGGCGAACTGCGCTACACCCTGGAGACGCGTCTGCACGTCCTGCCGAGCTTCGCCACCGTCGCCGGCGGCGGTTCGCCCGGCGTGATCAGAGGCCTGTCCATGCCCGGCGTCGACGTCGACCTCGCCCGCGTCCTGCACGGCGGCCAGTCGCTGACCGTGCACCGCCCCCTCCCCGTGGCGGGCACCGCCACCGCCACCAGCCGCATCGCCGCCGTCCACGACAAGGGCACGGCGGCCGTCCTGCTCATGCGCACCGAGGTCGCCGACGGCGACGGCCCGCTGTGGACCGACGACGCGGAGATCTTCGTCCGGGGCGAGGGCGGCTGGGGCGGCGACCGAGGTCCCTCCACCCGCCCCGCCACGCCGGCCGGCGAGCCGGACCGCACCGTCGAGCGGACGGTCCGCGAGGACCAGGCCCTGCTCTACCGTCTGAGCGGCGACCGCAACCCGCTGCACGCCGACCCGGAGTTCGCCGAGCGTGCCGGCTTCGAGCGGCCCATCCTGCACGGGCTGTGCACCTACGGCATGACCCTCAAGGCGGTCGTCGACACGCTGTTCGGCGGGGACGTGAGCCGCGTAAGGTCCTGCACCACGCGTTTCGCCGGGGTGGTGTACCCGGGCGAGACCCTGCGCATCCGCATGTGGCGGCGGGAGGGCAGGGTCCGAGTGACGGTGGGCGCCGCCGAACGGGAGGACGCGCCGGTGCTGACCGGCACGATCGTCGACCACGGCTGACACGAAACGGCCCCGCCCGTCAACTGACGGGCGGGGCCGTGGCGTTCGACGTGCCGTCAGGCCGCCGATTCGTTCTGCTCCGCAGGCCTGCGGTGGCGGCCGCTGGGTGCGGCCTCACCGTCGCCGGCCGAAACCGGACCCCGGTGCTTTCCGTGACCCGCGGACTCTTCGACGTCGGCGGCGGACGGCTGGGTCGTGCTGGCGTCGCTCATCGGAAGAAATTCACCCCGTCAACAATGATCTTTCGTACAGCCGGGCGAGTCTAACCGGCACACCTCGGGTCGAATCCAGCCGGGCACGCCAACCGGCACTACTTCGTTACAAGCCGTCCCAGCGGCGCCTGTTGAAGCGGAACGGGGCGGGGGGCGGGGCGGGGGCCGTGGGAGGTCGGAGGGCCGGGTTCCGGTGCGAGGGCGGGTGCGGGGGCGGAGTGCGGGCCGGGTACGGATTCGTCTTCCGGTCCGGGGCCGAGGCCGGGGTGGGATCCGGGGACGGGGTCAGTTCCGGGGATGGGGGATCCGGCGTGCGGTGGGGCTTCGTGAGCGGGGTGGGGCCCGGGTCCGGGGCCGATGCGGAATCCGGTTCCGAGTGTGGCGTGGGTTCGGGCTCCGGGTGCGAGGTGCTGCTGCGGGCCGGCTTCGCGCGGGGCGGGGGGCCCGCTCCCGGGCCCGACGGGCGGACCGGCCTCGGGCGTGGCGTAAGAGGCGGCTTCGGGACCGGTGTGCGGGCCGGCTTCGGGACTGGCCTTGGGTGTGGCGTGGGGGCCGGCTTCGGGTGCGGGGTGCGGTCCGATTCCGGGTGTGGCGTAGGGCCTGGGTTCGGTTTGCGGTCCGGGAACGGCGGGTGGTCCGGGTTCGGTTCGTGGTCCGGAGTCCGTCTTCACCCCGCTCGGCGGGTCCACGGCGACGGCGCCTGCCCCGGAGCGTGCCGTGTGCTCTGCCGGCGGTGCGGCGTCGGCGTGCAGGCCGCCCTTGCCGAGTGGCCCGGAGCCGGCGGGTGGGGCGGATCCGGCGGGCGGTCCGGAGTCGGCGGACGGGGCGGATTCGGCTCGCGGTCCGGGCTCGGTTCCGGGCCGTGGTCCGGGTACCGTCGCCCGGTCCGGCGTGTCGGGCGGGGCGGCGACCGGGACGCGTGTCCCCGCCGCCAGTCCCGGTCCCGGCGCCGACTGCCTCGTCGGAGCCGTCCACCGCGCCACACCGCACGGCACCGCGCTCGTGGCGTAGGGCAGACGAAGTACGCCGTCGCCGGTCCACAGTCCGGACCCGGCCAGCCACCCCTCGGGCGCCGGGAGATGACGGACCTGCCGATCGGCGGGCCGCCACACGGCCACCCAGCTGCCGACCTCGCCGTCGCAGCGCAGCGCCACCCCGCACTGCTCGGGGGTGAGCACCTGCCCCGGCTGGATCGCGAACGGCGTCACCACGCAGTCCGGCAACCGGAGGCTCTCCGGGAAACGCACCGGCTGCGTGCTGCCCAGCACGCCCCAGCCCAGCCGTTGCAGGCCGGGGGAGGGGGCGTCCGAGCGGATCAGCAGCAGTCCGCTGTCGGGGTCGGCGAGCAGCAGCCGGTCGTCGCTGCCGGCCGTGATCTGGAGCAGCGGCGACGTCTCGCCGCCGCGCTCCAGGTCCACCACGACCGCCTTGGTGCGCCCACCGGTCTCCCGGTCCAGGGCCAGCATCCGCCCGGCGCGGTCCAGCCAGACCCCGCCCGAGCAGCGGCCCGGCACCTCGGCCAGGTGCTCGGGCCCGAAGGTGCCGCCCACCACCAGCCACACCGCCGAGGACCGCTGGCCCACGGCGAGCGCGTAGGCTCGCTCGCCGCCGGGCGCCGGGGGCAGCAGCCGCAGCCCGGTGCCCTCCGGACACTCGATCGCGCCGAGCGGCAGCTCGCCCGTGCCCGGTCCGGTCGGATAGAGCAGCGAGAAGGTGTGCCGGCCGTCCACCAGCCGCCGGATCAGCACCCGGCCGTCGCCCATCGGCAGCACCTCCGTACCGGGCTCCTCGGGCTGGTTGCCGGGCAGCGGCACCGCGTACGGCTCGGGGCCGTCCAGCGTCCAGCGCTCCGGGTACCAGGAGTCGCCGCTGCGTGTGAGCCGGGCGGCGTAGGCACCGTCCGTCGTGATCGTGCAGCCCGCCCGCGGGGTAGCGTCGTCCTCGCCGGCCGCCGAAGTCTCGACAATGCAGGCTGTCATCGTTCGGTCACCTCCTGCCAGGACGGTAGTTTTCCTACACACACCGGACGGACCGGCGGGCGGCTGCTTCACACATACGGGTGGCCGAAAAACGATTCGCCTGTGGAAACCGAGACCGATGTGCTGGACGGCCTTGGTGCGGACGTGGGGCGACGGCACCGGTTCAGCCGCGGCGAACACCCAGGTAGCCTTGCACCCGTGCCCCGTCTGTCTGAAGTCATCGCCGCGCTGGAGAACCTGTGGGCCGCCGAGCGGGCCGAGTCCTGGGACGCGGTCGGCACCGTCGTGGGCGACCCCGAGCAGGAGGTCGGCCGGGTCCTGTTCGCCGTCGACCCGGTCCAGGAGATCGCCGACGAGGCGGTGAAGCTGGGCGCGGACCTGCTGGTCACCCACCACCCGCTCTACCTGCGCGGTACGACGACCGTGGCGGCCTCCACCTTCAAGGGCCGCGTGGTGCACACCCTGATCAAGAACGACATCGCCCTGCATGTGGCCCACACCAACGCGGACACCGCCGACCCGGGAGTCTCCGACGCGCTGGCCGGGGCACTGGACCTCAGGGTCGTACGCCCGCTGGTGCCGGACGCCACCGACCCGGAGGGACGCCGGGGTCTGGGCCGGGTCTGCGAGCTGGACCACCCGCTGACCCTGCGTGAACTCGCGGCCCGCGCCGCCGAACGGCTGCCCGCCACCGCGCAGGGCATCCGCGTGGCCGGCGACCCGGAGGCGCTCGTCCGCACGGTCGCCGTCAGCGGCGGCTCCGGCGACAGCCTCTTCGACGACGTACGGGCGGCCGGCGTCGACGCCTTCCTCACCGCGGACCTGCGCCACCACCCGGCCTCCGAGTTCATCGCGGACCGCGCCCACAGTCCCCTCGGGCTGCTCGACGCGGCGCACTGGGCCACCGAGTGGCCCTGGTGCGAGCTGGCCGCCGCCCAGCTCGACGAGATCTCCGACCGGTACGGATGGGGCCTGCGCGTCCACGTCTCCAAGACGGTCACCGACCCCTGGACCGCCCACGCGGCGTCCGCCACCCTTCCGAAGAGCGCTTCGCGCGCCCCTTCCCCTACTTCCTCTACTAGCTAACGGGAGCCCCCAACTGAACGCCGCGCCCGCCGACCAGATCCGACTCCTCGACGTCCAGGCCCTCGACGTCCGCCTCCAGCAACTGGCCCACAAGCGGAAGTCGCTGCCCGAGCACGCCGAGATCGAGTCGCTGAACCGGGACCTCACGCAGCTGCGCGACCTGCTGGTCGCCGCGCAGACCGAGGAGAGCGACTGCGCCCGCGAGCAGACCAAGGCCGAGCAGGACGTGGACCAGGTGCGCAAGCGCGCCGTCCGTGACCAGCAGCGCCTCGACTCCGGCGCGATCACCTCGCCCAAGGACCTGTCGAACCTCCAGCACGAGATCGTGTCTCTCGCCAAGCGGCAGGGCGACCTGGAGGACGTCGTCCTGGAGGTCATGGAGCGCCGCGAGTCCGCGCAGGAGCGGGTCACCGAGCTGACCGGGCGCGTCGCCTCCGTCCAGGCGAAGGCCGACGACGCGACCGCGCGCCGTCACGCGGCCTTCGAGGAGATCGACGGCGAGGTGGCGTCCGTGACGAAGGAGCGTGAGGTCGTCGCCGGCGCCGTACCCGCGGACCTGCTGAAGCTCTACGACAAGCTGCGCGAGCAGCAGGGCGGCATCGGCGCGGCCAAGCTGTACCAGCGCACCTGCCAGGGCTGCCGGCAGGAGCTCGCCATCACCGAGCTGAGCGAGATCCGCGCCGCCGCCCCCGACACGGTCGTACGCTGCGAGAACTGCCGCCGCATCCTGGTGCGCACCGCCGAGTCCGGTCTGTAGACCGGTCTCCGGTCGGGTCGGTGGTCGCGTCTGCAGACGGTCGGTAAGGAGCGAGCGGCGTGCGGGAGTTCATCGTCGAGGCCGACGGCGGGTCGCGGGGCAATCCGGGGCCCGCGGGCTACGGCGCGGTGGTGCTCGACGCGGCGACGGGGGAGACCCTGGCGGAACACGCGGAGTACCTGGGCGTGGCCACGAACAACGTGGCCGAGTACCGGGGCCTGCTGGCCGGCCTGCGCGCCGCGCACGCCCTGGACCCGTCGGCGGCCGTGCACGTCCGCATGGACTCCAAGCTCGTCGTCGAGCAGATGTCGGGCCGCTGGAAGGTCAAGCACCCCGACCTGAAGCCGCTCGCGACGGCGGCGGCCCGGGAGTTCCCGGCCGGCCGGGTCACCTACGAGTGGATCCCCCGCGAGCGCAACAAGCACGCCGACCGCCTGGCCAACGACGCGATGGACGCGGGCGCCCGCGGCGAGCAGTGGTCCGGTCCGTCCCTGGACGCGCTGGGCGGCCCGAGCGGTGGCCCGGTCCCCGGCACCGGTACGGACGCCTCGTCGATCTCCGGGGGTCCCGCTTCCGCCGGCACCGGCGCGGGCGCCGACGTCCGGGCTGCGCGTGCCGCCGCCGCTGGTGGCGGGGCGGCTTCCGGTGCCGGTGGAGGCCCGGGGCCCGCCGGGGCGGTCGCCACACCCGGCTGGGCGCCCGCCGATCTCGGTGCGCCCGCCACCTTCGTGCTGCTGCGGCACGGGGAGACGCCGCTGACGCCGCAGAAGCGTTTCTCGGGCAGTGGCGGCACCGATCCGTCGCTGTCCGGCGTGGGCCGCGAACAGGCCGAGAAGGTCGCGGCGGCGCTCGCCCGGCGCGGCACCGTCCAGGCCGTCGTGTCCTCGCCGCTCGCCCGCACCCGCGAGACCGCCGGTGTCGTCGCCGCCCGCCTCGGTCTCGACGTGACCGTGGAGGAAGGGCTGCGCGAGACCGACTTCGGTGCCTGGGAGGGGCTCACGTTCGGCGAGGTGCGCGAGCGCTACCCGGACGACCTGAACGCCTGGCTGGCCTCCCCGGACGCCGAACCCACCGGCGGCGGCGAGAGTTTCGCGGCCACCGCGGTCCGGATCGCCGCCACCCGGGACAAGCTGGTCGCCGCTCACGCCGGCCGCACGGTGCTGCTCGTCACGCACGTGACGCCGATCAAGACGTTCGTCCAACTGGCCCTCGGCGCACCGCCGGAGTCCCTGTTCCGCATGGAGCTCTCGGCGGCGTCCCTCTCGGCGGTGGCGTACTACGCGGACGGCAACGCGAGCGTCCGCCTGTTCAACGACACGTCCCACCTGCGCTGACCGCCACGGCCGCATGGGCCCGGCCACTCGACCCCGGCCCCGCCCCCGGAGGCCGGCGGCGACCCCGTGGACGACTCCGGCACCATGCCGCGCCCACGACCGCGTCCGGCACCGCATAGGCGATCGTCCGGGGCGCGTTCGCGTCGAGCGCGGCCTCACGTCCGCGGTGTCGCCCCGATCGCGCGGGCGGCCCTCCGGCCACCGGCGCCTGTGCCCCGGCGGTACGGCGCCGGTTGGATCCCCGTGTCAGTGGATCTCCGTCACCACCACGTCCAGTGCCCACGGCCGCCCCGCCCTGCCCGGCGGCACCGCCTCCACCACGTACCCGAGGTCCCGCAGCGCCTCCACCAGTCCGGCCGGGTCCTTCGGGGCGGCCCCCTCGGTCAGCAGGGCGCGCACGATCCGGCCCTTCGTGGCCTTGTTGAAGTGGCTGACCACGGACCGCTTCTCCAGCCCGTCCACGATCTGGGAGTGCAGCACCCGCACGGTCGCCGTCCGGCCCGCGACCTCGCCCTTCGGCTTCCACGCCGCCGCGTACGCCGAGGACCGCAGGTCCAGCACCAGACCGTCACCGGCCGCCTCGGGCAGCACCGAGGCCATCGGCGTACGCCAGAACGCGCCCAGCGCGCCCGGCCCGGGCAGCTTCACACCCATCGAGCAGCGGTAGGAGGGGATCCGGTCGGTCACCCGCACCGCACCCCACAGCCCGGAGAAGACCAGCAGCGAACGTGCGGCGCGCCGCTTGGCCGACGGGTCGAGGGAGGCCAGGTCCAGGGCGTCGTAGAGCACACCGGTGTAGATCTCCCCGGCGGGCCGCGTCCCCGCCGTGCGCAGCCCGGCGTTCTTGGCGACCTCGCCGCGCAGGCCCTCGCTCAGCCCGAGCACCTCGCGTGCCTTCTCCTCGTCCCCGGTGCACAACTCCACCAGCTCCGTCAGCACCGTCTCGCGGGCGGTGGCCAGCCCCGGCAGCGACAGCGACTCGGGCCTCAGCGGGGCGCCGCGGCCGGCGGCGGCCTTGCCTTCGGACGGGGGCAGCAGCACAAGCACGGGGGTTGCTCCTTCGGGTAGCGCTCCGCGACAGCGTACGGCGTGCCGCCCGTGCGCCTCCGCCCTACGCTCGCTGTATGCCCCGCCGCCCGCTCCGCGTCACCGGCGCCCCCGAAGGACCCCTGAGGGCCGCCCTCGCCGCACTGCGCACCACGCTCGGCGTGCCCGGAGGCTTCCCGCCCGCGGTGCTCGCCGAGGCGGAACGGGCCGCACGGGACCCCGCCCTCCCCCTGCACGACGCCACCGACATCCCGTTCTTCACCCTCGACCCGCCCGGCTCCGCCGACCCCGACGGGACCGGCCTCGACCGGGCGACGCACCTGTCCCGCCGGGGCGGCGGCTACCGCGTCCGCTGTGCCGTCGCCGACGTGGCCGCCTTCGTCGTACCGTCGGGCGCCGTGGACGCCGAGACGCACCGGCGGGCAAGCACCCTGTACCTCCCCGACGGCCCGGTCCCGCTGCACCCGGCCGTCCTGGGCCTGGGAGCCGCGAGCCTGCTGCCCGGGCAGACCCGGCCCGCCGTGCTGTGGACGGTCGACCTGGACGCGGAGGGCCGCACGCGGGCCGTCGACGTCCGCCGCGCCCTGGTCCGCAGCCGGGCACAGCTGGACCGCACCGGGGTGCAGAAGGAGATCGACGCCGGGACCGCCGACGAACCGGTCGCGCTGCTCCAGGACGTGGGGCGGCTGCGGGAGCGGCTGGAGGCCGAGCGCGGAGGCATCTCGCTCGTGGTGCCCGAGCTGGAGGTCGTGGAGCATCCGGCGGACGTGCCCGGGGGGCGCGCGTACGAGCAGGCGTACCACGCCCCGCTCCCGGCCGACCGGTGGAACGCCCAGCTCTCCCTGCTCACCGGCATGGCCGCCGCCGAACTGATGCTGGCCCACGGCACCGGCGTGCTGCGCACCCTGCCGGCCGCCCCCGACGGCGCGGTCGGCCGGCTGCGGCGCAGCGCGCAGGCCCTGCGCGTCGACTGGCCGCACCACGTGTCGTACGCCGCCCTGCTGCGCACCCTCGACGCGGACCGGCCGCGGCACGCGGCCTTCCTGCGGGAGTGCGCGACCCTGCTGAGCGGCGCCGGCTACACCGTCTTCCGGGACGGCGGGCTCCCGGCGATCACCACGCACGCCGCCGTCGCGGCGCCCTACGCGCACTGCACGGCACCCCTGAGCCGTCTCGCCGACCGGTACGCCACCGAGATCTGCCTGGCCGCCGCGGCCGGCCGGGACGTGCCCGAGTGGGTGCTCGCCGCGCTGGACGCGCTGCCGGAACGGATGGCCGAGGGCGCCCGGCGCGCGGCCGCCGTGGAGCGGGAGTGCCTGGACGTGGTGGAGGCCGCGCTGCTGAAGGACCGCGTCGGCGAACTCTTCGACGGCTGTGTGATCGACGTCGACGAGCACCGCCCCACCGCCGGCACCGTCCACGTGGAGTCCCCGGCCGTCGTCGCCCGCGTCGAGGACGGCACCGCACCGCTGCCCCTGGGCGAACGGCTCCGGCTCCGGCTCACCCGGGCCGACCCGTCCGCCCCACCGCCGGCAAGGGTGAGCTTCACCCCCGCGTGAGCGCCCGCACGAGCACACCGTCCTCGGCGTGGAACCGCACGAGCCGTACCCGCCTGCGCCTGCCGAGGAGGAAGACGTGCTCGACCGGCGCGGTCAGTTCGATGGTGACGGAGGTCTGCGGAACCGACGGGGTGCGGACCGTCTGCGCATACGGCACGCCGTGCACGCGGATCTGCGCATCCCGCTGGACCGGATCGCGTCCGTGCGCCACGAGACGCGCGCGACGCACGAGCGGGCCGAGGGCGAGCGGACGTCCCTCCCAGAGGATCCGCGGGGCCTGCCGGATCGCCTCGGCCTGGATGGTGTTCCTGTGCCACGATCGAGGGAAGGTTCCCGATCTCTTGAAAAGGTGATCTTGGAATGTCCCAGTCTGGTGAGCGACCGAAGGAGGGGCGTGACATGACTGCCGTGGCTTGAGCCCACCACGCCGGCTGAGGGCCTGCTGGAGATCTTCCTGTCCCTCGACACCCCGGAGGGTTTCCGGGCCGAACTGATCGAGGGGGAGATCGTCGTGACGCCGCCGCCGGACGGGGAGCACGAGAAGTACATCAGCCGGATCGTGAGGCAAGTGATCAAGCGGTCCAGGATCGACATGGACTTCTCGGGGAAAAAGGGGCTGAAACTGACGAAGGGCGGCGGGTGCCCGAAGAACCACGCGGTCCCGGACGTCACGTTCGCTGCCCTGAACCTTGATCTCTTCGGGGGCGCCGACTGCTGGATGCCCTGCGACGGCCTTGCCATGGTGCTGGAGGTGACGTCCACCAAGCCGGAGGCCGACCGCGAGGCCAAGCGCCGCTGCTACGCGCGCGAGGGCATCGCCCTCTACCTGCTCGTCGATCGCGAAGCCTCCATGGTCACGCTGTTCAGCGAGCCGGAGAAGGACGACTATCTACGGCTGCTCAAGCGTTCATTCGGCGATCCTCTGTCTCTCCCCGAGCCCTTCGCCTTCGACCTGGACACCGCGGACTTCCTCTGACCAGGCCGGAAGCGGCGCGGTCCGTGCGACCGGTACCATGGTGCGTACGGCAGACGAGCCGGGCGGACGGCCGCGTGGAGCCCCTGGGGCTTCCCGAGGAACGTCCGGGCTCCACAGGGCAGGGTGGTGGCTAACGGCCACCCGGGGTGACCCGCGGGACAGTGCCACAGAAAGCAGACCGCCGGGGATCTCGGTCCTCGGTAAGGGTGAAACGGTGGTGTAAGAGACCACCAGTGCCCAGGGTGACCTGGGCAGCTAGGTAAACCCCACTCGGAGCAAGGTCAAAAGGGGCCGCTGTAAAAGGCGCGCTCTGCGCGGACGTTCGAGGGCTGCCCGCCCGAGTCCGCGGGTGGACCGCACGAGGCCGGCGGCAACGCCGGCCCTAGATGGATGGCCGTCGCCCCGGGCTCCGCGAGGAACCCGGGGAACAGAACCCGGCGTACAGCCCGACTCGTCTGCCGCTCCACCTCCCCCGGGGCGTGCCGTTCTGCCGCCGGCCGGGGTTCCTCTCGGTCGCCGTTCCCTCAGCTGTCGCTGTCCCTGTCGTCGCAGTCTTCGCCGTCACCGTCGGGTGTCCCAACAGTCTTGGATGTTGGGTGTGTTCGGCTTCGGCTTCCGTGTGGTTGGCTGGAAAGCGGCTGCTGGTGTGCGGAGTTGACGTCTTCGGGACGTTCATATTCGCAATTTTGACACTTCGTCAACACATTTGGCAGCCTGTGCTTGTGCGTCAGTCCGGTTGAGGTGGTGCCAACTCCCTTATCATGACCGGTCGTTCAGCCGGTCGGTTCGCGACGAACTTGCGTCGTTGGCGGACTGCGCAGCTAGTCAGATCTTCTCGCGCAGAAGGATGGCTAGCATGACCAGTACCCGGTCGGAAGATCGTCATCCTCTTGGCGACCCCCTTTCCGGCCTGCGGCCGCCGAGTGTCGGCTGCCCCGTTTCTTCTGATCTCATGGACCGAGGGACCGCGGAATGTCAGTGCCTGCACCGCCCAGTCAGCACCGGTCGGCGAAGGCGCCGCACACCTCGTCGACCGCGCCCCTGGCCGTGCTGGTGGTGAGCGCCGCGGCCGGCGGTGCGGCCGTCGCCCTGGCGCCGTCCGGCGCCCGCACCTGGGCGCTGACCGTGGCGGCGGTCGCCTGGGTGTGTGTCGCCGCAGTCGTCCTCGTCAGCCACCGGCTCGTCCGCCGGGCCCGGCGCACGGCCGCCGTGCAGGCCGCCGAGACCGGCCGTCTCAAGGCGCAGTCGGCGCAGCTGTCGGCTGAGACCGCGCACCTGGTCAACGTGACGCTGCCCACCGTGGCCAAGCGGCTGCGGGACGGCACGAGCGCGGCCGACGCGGTGGGCGACGCGACGCCACCGTCCGACCCGCAGCTGGGACGGATCGTGCACACCTTCGCCGACGCCGTCGAGGAGGGCGTACAGCACGCGGCCGCCCTGGACGGCGAGCGCCGGCAGGCCCGGCACGAGCTGAACGAGGCGGCAGCCGCGCTGGAACGGCTGGCGCGGGAGACGCTGCCCTCCGCGGTCGCCCGGCTGCGCGAGGGCCAGTCCGCCGACACGGTGCTCGCCGAACTCGACCTGCCGCGGCTGCTCATGGTCCGCACCCCGACCGAGTCGTTCATCCGCGAACTCGCCCACAGCGAGCGGCGCGCCGCCGCGGCACAGGCCGCCTCCGCCAAGGCGCTCAGCCGCGTCCAGGCCAAGTCCGTCAGCATGCTCGCCGACCTGCGGGAGATGCAGGAACGGCACGGCGAGGAGGTCTTCGGCGACCTGCTGAAGCTGGACCACAGCACCTCCCAGCTCGGCCTGATGACCGACCGGCTGGCGCTGCTCATGGGCGGCCGGTCCAGCCGCGCCTGGAACAAGCCGATCGTGATGGAGAGCATTCTGCGCGGCGCCGTCGGCCGTATCGCCGCCTACCAGCGGGTACGCCTGCACTGCTCCACCACCGCCGCGATCTCCGGCTTCGCCGCCGAGGGCGTCATGCATCTGCTCGCCGAGCTGATGGACAACGCCGCGAACTTCTCCCCGCCCATCGACGAAGTGCACGTCTACGTCGAGGACCGCAGCGCCGGCATGGTCGTCACCATCGAGGACAGCGGCCTGAAGATGGCCGACGCGGCGATGCGCCGCGCCGAGGAGGCGGTGTCCGGTCACATGACCGACCTCGCCTCGCTCCAGGGCACCCGGCTCGGCCTCGCCGTGGTCGGACGGCTCGCGGGGAAGTACGGCATCAGCGTCAACTACCGCCCCTCGTCGCGCGGCGGCACCGGCGTCGTCGTCCTGCTGCCACCGCAACTGCTCGCCCAGCAGCGCGAGTCGGTGTCGCGTGAGGCCACCGGCCGCCCCGCCGCGGGCACCGCGCCCACGCCCGGCCCCGTTCCGGCCGTGGCGCCCGCCCCGGCCCCGGCAACCGAGGCCACCTCGCGCCCCGACGTCCCGGAGCGGTCCGCCGCCCGGCCGGAGCCGCCCGAACAGGGGCAGCCCCGAAGCGCCACCGGCTCCACGCTGAACGGCCTGCCCGTCCGCGCCCCCGGCCGCACCATGGCCGAGGCGGAACGGGAGCGCGAGCAGCGCCGGTCGGCGTCCGACGCGGCATCCGGGGCGGCGTCCGGGACAGAGGACGGAGTCGGCCCGGAGCAGCGTCCGGCACGCGACGCCGGTTCACGGTTCGGCGCCTTCCACCGCGGGCGCCGGTCCGCGGGCGGCACCGCCGGACCGGATGCCCGGCCCGGGTCCGCGCCGCCGGCCGCCCCGTAGCCGCCCCTTCCCGTACGGCGCCCGGGGCGTCGGCGCCCACTTCCCGCTCGAATTCCTGAGATTGGAGGAACGGGCCGGTGACCGGTCAACCGGGCACCACCGTCCCATCACCCATCATGCAGACCACCGACAACAGCCTGACCTGGCTCCTCAAGAGCCTCCTGGAGCGCACCCCCGGCACCCGGCACGCTCTCGCCCTGTCCCGCGACGGCCTCAAGCTCTGCTGGACCGAACACCTGGCACTCGACCAGGCCGACCAACTCGCGGCCATCTGCTCCGGCATCCAGGCCCTCGCCCAAGGCGCGTCCATGGAGTTCGGCGACGGCACCGGCGGCGTCCGGCAGTCCATGACCGAGTTCCACGGCGGCCTGCTGTTCATAGTGGAGGCCGGCGAGGGGGCGCATCTGGCCGTCCTCGCCGAGGAGGACGCCGACCCCGGCGTGGTGGGCCACCAGATGTCGGAGCTGGTGGAGCAGATCGGCGAACACCTGCGCGCCGAGCCCCGAGAGCCCGTTCCGGGGAGTGCCGCGTCGTGATGCGCAAGCCCGTGGACACCGGTGACCCCGACCGGCTCTACACGGTCACGGCCGGCCGGAGCCGCGCCGACGAGTCCTTCGACCTGGTCACCCTCATCGTCAGTGAGTGCCGGCCCACCGCGGGAATGCAGTCGGAGCACGCCCGGATCCTGGAGCTGTGCCAACACCCCACGGCCGTCGTCGAGATCGCCGCGGAGCTGAAGCTGCCGATCACGGTGGTGCGGATCCTGCTCGGCGACCTGCTCGACACGGGCCGCATCACCGCCCGCCACCCGCGTGCGGCGCGGTCCGTCGCCTCCCTCCCCGATTCCGCCCTTCTCAAGGAGGTGCTCCATGGGCTCCGCAACCTCTGAGCTGCCCTCCCACCGCACGCCACTGGACGACGCGGCGGAGACCGGCCTGAAGATCGTCATCGTGGGCGGTTTCGGTGTCGGCAAGACGACCCTGGTCCGCTCGGTGAGCGAGATCCGGCCGCTGAACACCGAGGAGGTGATGACGCAGGCCGGCGTGGGCGTCGACGAGACCAGCGCGGTCGCGACGAAGACGACCACGACGGTGGCGTTCGACTTCGGGCGGATCAGCCTCAACGAGCGCATGGTGCTGTACCTGTTCGGTGCGCCGGGCCAGGAGCGCTTCTGGTTCCTGTGGGACAGGCTGTTCTCCGGGACGCTGGGCGCCGTGGTGCTCGTGGACACGCGCCGGATGAACGACTCCTGGTACGCGATCGACCGGCTGGAGCACCACAAGACGCCGTTCGTGGTGGCCGTCAACCGGTTCGACGACGACACCAGCCGGTACTCCCTGGAGGAGATCCGCCAGGCGCTCGCGCTGCCCGAGCACGTGCCGATGCTCGACTGCGACGCGCGGGTCCGGCAGTCCGGCAAGGACGTGCTGGTCACCCTCGTGGACCACCTGTACGAACTGGCCATGGCCCAGGAGGCGACAACGTGACCGACCCCTCTTCCGCGCAACCGGCTCCGCCGGGCTGCCCCGCCCACCACGCCGACGCGGTGCGCCTGGCGGGCCTCGAGTACCAGCAGACGCCGGCGCAGCTGTACCGCGCGCTGCGCCGCGAGCACGGTGCGGTCGCGCCGGTGCTGCTCGACGGGGACATCCCGGCCTGGCTGGTGCTCGGCTACTCCGAGGTCACCTACGTGACCAGCCACGACGAGCTGTTCGCCCGGGACTCCCGGCGCTGGAACCAGTGGGAGAACATCCCGGCGGACTGGCCGCTGATGCCGTACGTCGGATACCAGCCGTCGGTGCTGTTCACCGAGGGCGACGAGCACCGGCGGCGGGCCGGGGTGATCACGGAGGCGCTGGAGGGCGTCGACCAGTTCGAGCTGGCCCGCAACTGCCAGTTGATCGCCGACCGGCTCATCGCCGATTTCGCGGGCAGCGGCCAGGCGGAGCTGATGACCGGTTACGCGCATGCCCTGCCGATGCGGGCCGTGGTGCAGATGTGCGGGATGCCGACCTCGGGTGAGGACACCCGGCAGCTCGTCGAGGACCTGCGGATCTCGCTGGACGCCGCGGAGGGCGACGACCCGGTGGCGGCGTACGGGCGCGTGGGCGAGCGGCTGCGGCAGCTGGTGAAGGACAAGCGGGTCAGCCCCGGTCCGGACGTCACCTCGCGCATGCTGCTGCATCCGGCGGGGCTGACGGACGAGGAGATCGTCCAGGACCTGATCTCGGTGATCGCCGCGGCGCAGCAGCCGACGGCGAACTGGATCTGCAACACGCTGCGGCTGCTGCTGACGGACGAGCGGTTCGCCGTGAACGTGTCGGGCGGCCGGCTCAGCGTGGGCGAGGCGCTCAACGAGGCGCTGTGGCTGGACACGCCGACGCAGAACTTCATCGGGCGCTGGGCCGTTCGGGACACCCAGCTGGGCGGGCGGCAGATCCGGGCGGGCGACTGCCTGGTGCTGGGGCTGGCCGCGGCCAACACCGATCCGCAGATCTGGCCCGATTCCCACGTGGGCGCGGAGAACGCCGCGCACCTGTCGTTCAGCAACGGCGAGCACCGCTGCCCCTATCCGGCACCGCTGCTGGCGGACGTGATGGCGCGGACGGCGGTCGAGACGCTGCTGGAGCGGCTGCCCGACCTGGTGCTGTCGGTGGAACCCGAGGAGCTGTCCTGGCGCCCGTCGATCTGGATGCGGGGGCTGACGGCGCTGCCGGTGCAGTTCACGCCGGTGGTGCAGTAGGCGGGCGCCTGCGGTGGTGCAGCAGGGCGGGCGCCCGGTGGTGCCGTGGGGCGGGCGCCCGGCAGCGCGGTGGACGGGCGCCCGGTGACGCGGCGGCGCGGGCGGGCACATGGGCCCCTGGACAGGGGCCCATCACCTCGGCGGTGGTGCCGGTCGGGCGGTCAGGCGGTCACGGGCGTGAACCGCACCGGCAGGCGCTGCGGGCCACGGGTGAAGACGCCCTCCTCCACCGGGTCGAAGCCGTCGGCCAGGCGCATGTCGGGCATGGCGTCCAGCAGCTGGCTGACGCCGATCTCGACCTCGGCCTTGGCGAGCAGCGCCCCCACGCAGAAGTGCCGGCCGAGCGCGAAGGCGAGGTGGTCGGCGGCGGCGGAGAACGCGGTCGTGGTGGTGAGGTCGTCGCGGAAGATGTCGAAACGGTCGGGGTCGCGGTAGCGGCTCTCGTCGCGGTTGGCGGCGCCTATCAGGCAGGTGACGGTGACGCCCGCGGGTATGGTCCCGCCGCTGAGCTTCACCTCGGTCGCGGACTGCCGCATGATCATGTGGACGGGCGGGGTGTAGCGCAGGGTCTCGGCGAAGGCCCGCGGGATCAGGTCGCGGTCCGCGCGGACCGCGGCGAGCTGGTCGGGGTGGAGCAGCAGGTTCGCGAAGATGCTGGCGATCGCCTTGTCGGTGGTCTCGCCGCCGGCGGCGAGCAGCAGGCTGCAGAACGCCTTGATGTCCTCGTCGCTCATCCGCACGCCGTCGACCTCGGCGGCGCACAGCGTGGACAGCAGGTCGTCGCCCAGGTTCTCACGGCGCTCGCGGATGATCGGCAGCATGTACTCGGCGAACTCGACACGGGTCCGCTCGCCCGCGGCGGCCACCTCGGGGTCGCCCGAGAGGTTGCCGAGGAAGGCGATGACGGACGTGTACCAGCGGTGGAAGCGCGCGTGGTCGGCCTTGTCGAGGCCCAGCATGTCGGCGATCACGTTGACCGGGAAGCGGGTGGCGTAGTCGTTGACCAGGTCGGCGGAGCCGGAGTTCCGGAAGGCGTCGATCAGTTCGCGCGAGTTGCGCTCGATGACGGGCAGGAACTTCTCCTGGAGGTCGGCGCCGCGGAAGGCGGGGGCCACGAGGGCGCGGCGCACGGCGTGCTCACGACCGCTGAGCTGGAGGATCGTCTTGCCGTGCACGGGCTCGATCTGCCAGTCGTAGTTGTCGGTGGTGAACTCGCCGCTCTTGTCCTTGAAGACGCGCTCGACGTCCTCGTAGCGCGAGATGATGTAGCTCTGCGTGGCCTCGTGCCAGATGAGGGGCGCGGTGTCGCGCATCAGACGGTACGCCGGGTAGGGGTCAGCGGCGAACTCGGGCGAGAGGATGTCGGGCACCTGCTGCGCGGTGGACATGGGGCTCCCTCAAGGTCAGTGACTGGCTTACGCCACAAGGTAATTGATCAACCATCAACCAAGACAGCCCCCACCGCCTCACCGGCCGCCCCACGAACACCCGTTGGCCGAAAACCATGCCGTGAACCTGGCCAAAGCGACCGGGTCGAGGCGTTACGGCAGCTCGACCGGGCCGTACGGGGCGACGGACCGCCGGGTCCGCAACGCCCAGTACCGGTCTCCGTACGACCAGTGCCACCATTCGGTCGGGTAGTTGACCAGCCCGGCCGCGGACAGCGCGGCTCCGAGGACGGCCCGGTTCGTCCTGGCCGGGACCCCGATGTCAGGGGCGTCGGTGTAGCAGGCGCCATTGGACTCCTCCGGACTGGCGTTCATCCGTGTGCCCAGGTCCAGTTCGCGACCCAGGTGGTCGACGAGCGTCACATCGACGGCGGCTCCGGCGGAGTGCGGCGCGATCTCGGGAGGCGAGACGTAACGGCTGGCCGCCTCGCGTATCCGCGCGGCCGTCCAGTCCGGATGCGCGCGCGACAGCTCGTCCGAGTACTCCTCGAAGTAGCGCCTCTGCAGGGCCGGCGGCCGGTATCCCTCCACGAACAGCAGGCGTACCCCGGTGGGCAGCGACGACTGCGCGTGCAGCAGCCGGGTGAGAACCCCGCGCCGTACGTGGGCACAGGCTCCGGCCGCGTCGAGCCTGCGGGCGTCGACCTCGATCGCGTGGGCACGGACATCGGCGAGTTCCTCGCCGCACTCCCGGACGGGGATCGCCGCCACCTTCCGGTCGGACATCAGCACGATGCTCACTCGTCTCTCCGATCCCGGGTACGGGGCAGGGGCCGATCGTGGAGTGAAAAGCTTCTCAATTGCCCGACGTCACACGGCCTTTGGGCATGCGTGTTTCGGCCGGTTCGGGAAGCCCGCTGTCGCGCTGTGTGTCGCAGTCGGCCGGCGGGCCGGTCATGCCCCGGTCGAGGTGCCGGCGCAGGGTGAGGGCGTCGTCCGCCAGGACGGTGAGCAGGGTGGCGGTGGGGGTGAGGCGCATGACGGCCGTGTCGGCGCCGGTGGAGGTGGGGTCGGCCGGGCGGGTGTCGGGCGGGCTGTCGGGGGTGATCACGAGCAGGGTGCCCAGGGCTCGGTGGCCGCCGGTCACGGCTGGGCCGTGCCAGCCCGGGACGTCGGGGCCGACGGCGAATTCCTGGTCGTGGAGGGGACGGCCGGCGAGGGTCACCCGTAGGCGCTGGTGGACCGCGCCCGGGGACTCGCCGTGGCGGCCCAGGAGCAGTTCCTCGCGGGCGAGCAGGCGAGCGCCCGGCTCCAGGTCGATGCGCGTCGTGGCGTGGTGGTCGCAGCGGCCGGCGGCGATGACCGGTTCGGGCAGCCAGACCAGGGTGCCGGCCGGCGCGACCCGCAGGTGGGTCTCGGTGCGTGAGGGACGGCCGTGCGGCCCCGGCAGCACCAGGGTCGCCGCCACGCTGCGTACGACGAGCGCCGCGCCCGCCGCGACCTCGACGTCCAGCCGCAGGTGGTCGCCGCCGATCGGGCCCGCGGCCGCGGCGGCCAGCGCCACGTGGGCGGCGCCGTGCGGGTTCCACCGGCCCGTCGGCTCGACGGCGGCGGTGGGGCGCAGGACCAGTGGCGCGTCGGAGCGGAGCCGGCTGATCCGGGTCCTGACCTGGCCGGACCGGTCCCGGTCCGCCGTCACCTCGAGGCGGGCGTGGGCGCGCATCACCGGGCGGGAACGCCGAGGCACTGCCGCACCCACGCGGCGACGTCGGCCGCGGTGGGGTCCCGGACCAGGGAGGTGAACAGCACGGGCAGGTCACCGCGCTTGGCGCGGGCGTCGCGGTCCATGACGGCGAGGTCCGCGCCGACCTGCGGCGCCAGATCCGTCTTGTTGATGACCAGCAGGTCGGCCGAGGTGACACCCGGGCCGCCCTTGCGGGGCACCTTGTCCCCGCCGGCGACGTCGATGACGAAGATCTGGTGGTGGACCAGTCCGCGGCTGAACGTGGCGGTGAGGTTGTCCCCGCCGCTCTCCAGGAGGACGAGGTCGAGCGGCGGAAGGGTCGCCTCCAGCTCCTCCACGGCTTCGAGGTTGGCGGAGATGTCGTCCCGGATCGCCGTGTGCGGGCACGCCCCGGTCTCGACGGCCCGGACCCGTTCGGCGGCCAGTACGCCGTTGCGCAGCAGGAAGTCGGCGTCCTCGGTGGTGTAGATGTCGTTGGTGACCACCGCCAGGGAGAGTTCCGGGGCCAGTGTGCGGCACAGCGCCGCGACCAGTGCGGTCTTGCCGGAGCCGACCGGGCCGCCGATGCCGATGCGCAGTGCCCGGCCGGGGCGGCGGGGCAGGGCTCCCGTCCCGCGCCCGCCGGTGTGCGGGTGATCGTGGGAGTGGGCGGGTCGTGGTGTGGGGTCAGGACGCAAAGAGACGCACCTCCCAGGCGGCGTGGTGTTCGGCACGGATGTCGAGGAGAGGTCCCGCGCGGGACGGCAGCGCATCGGGTGCCGTGTGCGCGTGGCGCGCCGCCTCGGCGGCGACGGCGGCGATCCGTGGTCCCAGCCGGGCGACCGTGGCGTGGACCGCGAACGGGTCGAGCCCGAGCAGCCGCACGGCGGCCGTCGCCGGGGTGAGTACCGCGTCGTGGGCGGCGGCCAGCGCGGCGGCGTCCGGACCCAGGCCCGCCGCCGCGGCCACCGCGCCCAGGGCCACCGGCTGATGGAGGCCGTGCCGGGGCGCGGCGCTCAGTTCGTCCAGGCGGGGGTGGGGCCAGATCGCACGGCCCGCTCGCAGCAGTTGGCGTCCCAGGCGGCGGGAGGCGGTCCGCAGCGCCGGTGACGGGGTCCTCGCGGCGAACTCGCGGTCCAGCGTCTCCAGCGCCTCCACCACCTCGGTGGCCCGGCGGCCCGTACCGCCGAAGACGGCACACGCCGCAGCCGTGAACGCGGCGGTCACCACGCCGGTCGTCGTCAGACGTCCCCGCAGGAACTCCTCCAGCGCGGGCAGGTCGTCCACGCCGTCCAGGGCCGCCGCCGCCTCCAGACCGCCGGAATGGGCGTGCCCGCCGGAGGGGAAGCGGCCGTCGGCGAGCAGCAGCAGCGCCGGCGGCGTCGCCTGCGGCTGCCGGTCCTGGGATTCCTGGGATTCCTGGACGTTCATCGGAGGGGGTGGTGGCGGGGGGTCAGAAGAGGAAGTAGCGCTGGGCCATCGGCACTTCGGCCGCGGGCTCGTGCTCGATCAGCTCGCCGTCGACCCGCACGCTGTACGTGTCGGCGTCGACCTCGATGCGTGGCGTGGCGGTGTTCTCCGGAAGGTCCCGTTTGCCGCGGCCGCGTACGTTCTCCACGGCCACGAGCCGCCGGCGCAGCCCCAGGCGGTCGGCGAGCCCGTCCTCGACGGCCGCCGGCGCGACGAAGGCGACGCCGCTCGCGGCGGCCGCCGGGGTGCCCACGTTGTAGCCCAGCCGGTTCAGCACCGGTTGGGGAGTGGGGATCGACGCGTTCGGGTCGCCGAGGGCGGCGCTGGCGGCCATGCCGGCCTTGAACACGACCGTGGGCCGGACCCCGAACAGGGCCGGCTGCCACAGCACCAGGTCAGCCAGCTTGCCGGGCTCGACGGAACCGATCTCGCGTTCGAGGCCGTGGGCCACCGCCGGGCAGATCGTGTACTTGGCGACGTAGCGGCGGGCCCGCTGGTTGTCGGCCCGGCCGTCGCCGGGCAGTGAGCCGCGCAGCTCCTTCATCCGGTGGGCGGTCTGCCACGTCCGCGTTACGACCTCCGCGACCCGGCCCATCGCCTGCGCGTCCGACGACATGATCGAGAGCGCTCCGAGGTCGTGCAGCACGTCCTCCGCGGCGATGGTCGTGGGACGTACCCGGCTCTCGGCGAACGCGAGGTCGTTGGGCACCTGCGGGTTGAGGTGGTGGGCCACCATCACCATGTCCAGCGCCTCGGCCACCGTGTTGACGGTGAACGGGCGGGTGGGGTTGGTCGAGGCGGGCAGTACGTTCGGCTCGCCGGCGATCCGGATGATGTCCGGCGCGTGGCCGCCGCCCGCGCCCTCGGTGTGGTACGCGTGGAACGTCCGGCCGCCCGCGGCGGCGAGCAGATCCTCCACGAAACCCGCCTCGTTGAGGGTGTCGCTGTGGATTGCGACCTGCACCCCGGCCTGGTCGGCCACGGTCAGCGCGGTGTCGACCGCGGCCGGGGTGGCGCCCCAGTCCTCGTGCACCTTGAACCCGCCCGCACCGCCGCGCAGTTGCTCCCAAAGGGCCTCGGGGGACACGGTGTTGCCGCGGGCCAGGAACAGCACGTTCAGCGGCCAGGGCTCGCAGGCCTCCAGCATCCGCCGCAGCCACCAGGCGCCCGGCGTGGCCAGGGTCGCCTTCGACCCCTCGGTCGGCCCCGTGCCGCCGCCGACGAACGTGGTGGTGCCCGCCGCGAGGGCTTCCTCGAACATGTCCGGGCCGACGAAGTGCACATGGGTGTCGATCGTGCCCGCCGTCAGGATCAGCCCGTTGCCGGCCGCGATCTCCGTGGAGGGGCCGATGACGAGGCCGGGGTGGACCCCGTCCATGGTGTCGGGGTTGCCCGCCTTGCCCAGCGCCACGATCCGGCCGTCCCGGACGCCGACGTCGGCCTTGACCACTCCCCAGTGGTCCAGGACCACCGCGCCGGTGATGACCAGGTCCGGTGTTCCCTCGCCGCGGGTGGCCCGCGACTGGCCCATGGACTCCCGTACGGATTTGCCGCCGCCGAAGACGGCCTCGTCACCGCCGCCGCAGAGGTCCCGTTCGACCTCGATGAACAAGTTGGTGTCGGCCAGGCGGACACGGTCCCCGGTGGTCGGGCCGAACGAGGCGCCGTACTCCCGCCGGCTGATCTCAGCCATCGAGTTCACCTCCGCACAGACCCCGCAGTCCGGCCACGATCCGCCGGCCTCCGATCGGGACCAGCTCCACCTCCTCGATCGCGCCGGGTTCGAAACGCACCGAGCCGCCCGAGAGCACATTGAGCCGGCGCCCCCACGCGGCCTCGCGGTCGAACTCCAGCGCGGCGTTGACCTCCGCGAAATGGAAGTGCGAACCGACCTGGACGGGGCGGTCGCCGGTGTTCTCCACCCGCAGCCGGGTGACCTCCTTGCCGGCGTTGATCACGACCGGGTCGTCGCCGTAGAGCACTTCGCCCGGGATCAGGGGCTCGTCGGCCTCCGGCTGTTCCCCTGTGTAGTGCCGCCGGGCCGCCTGCCGTGACCCGGTTCCGCCCCGTCGGGGCGGACTCGGGCTGCCGACGCCGCTGGAGGGGTGGATCACCGAGCCGTGCTGGTCCTGCCTGCCGGGGTCGTCGCTGGGATGCTCACCGCTCTTCATCATCATGGGATCGGCCCCGTCACCGTGATCAGCTTCGTGCCGTCGGGGAAGGTCGCCTCGACCTGCACCTGTCCCAGCATCTCCGGCACCCCCTCCATCACGTCGTCGCGACCGAGCACCGCCCGTCCGGAGTCCATGAGTTCGGTGACCGTACGGCCGTCGCGCGCACCCTCCAGCAGGAACGACGTGATCACCGCGGTGGCCTCCGGCAGATTCAGCTTCAGGCCCCGCTCCCTGCGCTCCTGGGCCAGCTTCGCCGCCGTGTAGATCATCAGGCGCTCACGCTCGTGCAACGTCAGAAGCATCGGCCGTCTCCACGGGGTGAGGGGAAGAACCACGCTCTTGCAGTTAATCCCAAACGTGCTCCCGTCGCAGAGCGAGAACTCGCCCAGGGTGACGATCAGCGGGCCCCTCCGACGCGTCGGACGTCCTCCGCGCGCACACCACCGGCCTGGGCGTCCGCCACGGTCGCCCGACGCGGCCGGCCGTGCAGGGTCAGATAGAAGATCTGGAGGGAATCCCGCGCTCCGCCCGTCTCGAAGCGGTTGAGGACCTTGCCCAGCGGGTTCCACAGACGCCCGTCCTGCATGCGGACGCCGACCGGCTGGCCGAAGTAGGCCCGCAGGTCGGCGTCGAAGTCCACCCAGGTCGCGCCGGCGTGGCGGACCAACACCTCGCCCACGTACGCCCCGAGGCCGAGCAGTGGCCCGCGCTCGCGCTCGCGCGAAGCACCGCCCTTGCGCATGCCGTCGATCAGGAAGTCGACGATCCGCAGGCTCGCCACGGAGTAGTCCAGAGGCAGCCGGCTGCGCCCCGTGAGACGGGCGACCAGGGTTGCCGCGTGCAGGTGCATCCCCTCCGCGTCCGGGTTGCTCTCGTCGGCCTCGGCCATGGAATCCCACCCCTTCGCTTGCTGTGGGGGCCTTGACGGGCTCCCCCGTTAGCAAGCGGATTCCATCGCCGGAACGTCACGCGACGCCGGTACGGCGACCGGTGCCGCCGCCCCGGCCGATGGGGGGCGGGGCGGCCGATGGAGGGCGGGGCGGCGGCGTGGCCGGGTGGGCCGGGCGGGTCAGCGCGCGGCGTAGCGGGACTGCCCGGCGGCGGTGCGGATGCCCGGCAGCGCGGAGTAGAGGGTCTTGCCGGGACAGAGGGTGGCGTAGCCGTCCCGGTGGCCGGAGACGGTGTTCAGCACGGCCTTCTGACCCGTCTTGTACACGCCGGTGTCGCCGGCCGCGGTGAGGGTCACCTCGGCCTGCGGGTCGACGCCGTCCAGACCGAGCTTCCAGGCGGCGAGGTCGGCGATGGCCTGCTTGGCGGCGGCGGTCGGGGTGCCGCCGTTCTCGTAGTCGCCCAGCAGGGAGATGCCCGCGGAGTCGCCGTTGAAGCCGTAGGTGTGGGCGCCGCGCACCCGTTCGCCGACGCCGCCGGCGCGACCCTCGAAGACGGTGCCGCACTTGTCGACGAAGAAGTTGTAGCCGAGGTCGTTCCAGCCTTCGGTGCGCACGTGGTAGACGAGGATCGCGCGCATGACGGCGGGTGAGTCGGCGCAGCTGTAGTCGTTGGTGCCCGCGGTGTGGTGGACGAAGACGGCCTTCACCTTGTCCAGATACTCGGGCGGGTCCTCGACCAGGGACTCGTCGGCGCCCCAGGTGGCACGGTCGACGATCGCGGGGGTGGCGGGTCCGGTGGGCGCGGTCGGCGCCGTCGTCTCGGGTGCCGGGGGAGCGGGCGGCTGGGAGGCTTCGCCCGTGGGCGGCGCGGCCGATTCGGCCGGCTCCGGCCGGGTGCTGTCGCCGGGGGCCGGGGAGTCGTCGGAGTCCGCGGGGCCGGTGGGCTCCGGGCCGGCGGTCGGCGGTGTGTCCGAGCCGGTGTCCGAAGTGGGCGCGGGCGCCCCGGTGGTGGGGTCGGCGGGGCCGGTCGGCTCCGGTGTCTTCCCGCCCTCGTCGGTGGGGGCCTCGGCGGTGGGGGAGGGGGCCGTGTCCGAGGAACCGTCGCCGGCTCCGCTGGTGGGCGTGGCGGACGAGGCGGCGTCCGGTGGGGTGTCGCCGGGCGCGGAGGAGGGGTCGGGGGAGGACGGCTGTTGCGCGGGGGCTGCGGTCTCGCCCGCGGAGTCCCCTGGCTTCGTGCCACCGTTGCCGTTGCCGTTGCCGTTGCCGGTGTTGCCCTGGCCTTGGCCGTTGCCCTTGTTCTGGCCGTTCCCCTGACCCTGGCCGTTCCCCTTGTTCTGGCCGTTCGCATTGCCCTTGCCCTGCGGGGTCGTGCCGGGGTCGATCAGGTCGAGGCGCAGTCCGTCGGGGACGGTGGTCTGCTTTCCGTCGGCCGTGACGCGTGCCTCGACCGCGTCGGACGGGCCCACCCACAGCGGTTCGGAGGCGCCGCGGGTGCCCGGGGCGCGGCCTTCGTCGGTCTCGGGTCCGACCGTGTCGAAGCCGAGGTCCCGCCAGTCGGTCCACTCGCCGTCGGCGGCGGCGCGGGTACGTATCTGGGCGGTGCCGTCGAAGGTCCTGACGCGGTCCTTCCAGGAGACACCGATCAGGGAGAACGCCTTGGTGTCGGTGCGGGGAAGGGCGCGCTTCGAGCTGTCGGAGCCGATGAGCGCGATGGTGTCCGCGCTGGCCGGGCGGGGTTCCGCGTTGTCCGTGCCCGGGGAGTGATCGAGGGTCAGGACCACGGCGGCCGTGGCCAGACCCGCGCCGCCGATCACGGTGGCACCGACGGCCAGCCAGACCCGGCGTCTGCCGGCACGTGCGCGGCGGGAACGGGAGCTTGAGGAGCTCATGGTCTTCCCTCGGTGTTGTCGAGTGCGTGCGCTTCGCGATCAGGCAGCGCGCGGGGAATGCCGGTCGGCGGATTCGAATGCGACGCGGCTCGATGACGTGCCGTCGTCATTTCCGTCCTCTCGCACATGCTATTTCGCTGTTGCGTAAGCCGGCGTTTATACCCGGCACCGGGAACGGCTGTCCAGCGAACGGAAGTAACGGACATTCGGCACTCCTGCTTCGTTCGGAGTGTCAGTAAGCTGACCAAGTGTCGGTAATGTCCAGTCGCTTGACATGGCACCCGTGGGATGACTAGAAATCGGGCGCGGCCGCCCGTGGCGTTGGCCGCCGGAATCACGGAGCGGAAATGCGCCGCAGGGTACGAGGTGATCTGGAAAAGGGGGATCCAATTCCCGGAACGCGGAATTCGTGGTTCCGGAGAATCCGGCGACGAACCGCCGACCCACCTCACTTCGTGCGGAGCGGGATCCGGAGGACTTCACCGGGCTCGACAAGGGCCAACCTGCGCTAAAGTACGTCAAATTCGGGCTGTTTCACCCCTGGGAGACTCCCGTGGCTCAGCAGGAGCGTGCCATCCGGACCCGCCGCGCGGTGCTCGACGCGGCCGCCACGGTCTTCGCCGAACGGGGTTACGCCGCGGCCACCGTCGCCGAGATCCTCAGCCGGGCCAAGGTGACCAAGGGCGCCATGTACTTCCACTTCGACTCGAAGGCCTCCCTCGCCCGGGGCGTGCTCGCGGCGCAGACCGGCATGGAGCACCATGTGCCCCGCGGACTCAAGCTCCAGGAATGGGTGGACGCGGGGATGACGCTTGCCGCCCGCCTCCCCGGGGAACCCCTGCTCCTCGCCGGTGTGCGGCTCTCCGTCGATCTCCAGGGCCGTGACGTCTTCGGCAGCGTCTGGCCCGCCTGGACGCAACGCACCGCGGACTTCATCGAGGAGGCCAAGCGCCGCGGCGAAGTGCTGCCGCACGTCGTGCCGGAGACGACCGCGCACCTCTTCCTCGGGGCCTGGATCGGCGTCCAGTTCGTCTCCCAGGCGGTCGCCGGATGGGCCGATCTGGAGCGGCGGACGGCCGATCTCTTCGAGCATGTGCTGCCGGCCCTCGCCACCCCGGCGGTACTGGCCCGGCTCGACACGGCTCCCGACCGGGGAAGCCGTGTCATCGCGGAGGCGGAGGCGGTGTCGGTGACCGCCGGGGCCGCCGACGGCTGAACGGCGGGGCATTCGCCGCTCGGCCAGACGGAATCGGGCAGTCGGAACCGGCCGGTCGGAACCGGCCGATCGGAACCGGCCAGTTGGAACCGGCCGGTCGGAACCGTTCCGGTCAGGCCTCCCCGCCCGGCCCCAGTGACCGCTGCTTGACCCGCTCCAGATGCCGGGTGAAGACCTCCCGGGTCCGAGGGGTCAGGGTGCGCAGGGCCACCAGAGCGGTGATCACCACGTCGCACAGTTCCGCCTCGACGTCGTCCCAGGTGTGGGTGGTGCCCTTGCGCGGGTTCCGGCCGGTCGCGCCGATCACCGCCTGGGCGACCTCGCCGACCTCCTCCGACAGCTTCAGGACCCGGGGCAGTACCGCCGCCTCCCGGCCCTCGTCGAGGGGACGGTGCCCGTCCAGCCAGGCCCACAGGTCGTCGACGGTGGACCAGATGTCCTCGGGCGGTGCCGGCGCGGCGCCGGGGTGCTGATCGCTCATGCAGCGCAGCCTGCCACGACCGCCGGCTCCTGCTCCGGGCCTTGCGGCGGCCCGCCATGGCCGTCGGACCTGTTCCCGCCCGCGCCGCGGCCCGCCACGACCGCCGTGTCCTATTCCTCGAAAAGCACCTCCTGTTCCTCGAAAAGCGCCTCCTGCTCCCCCTCCATCTCCCTGCGGAGCCGCCGCACCCGCGCGCCCAGGACCACGGACGTCGCCGCGGCCACCGTCGCGAACGCCGCCGGGACCATCCAGCCGCGGTTGACGGTGTGTCCGAGGGCGTGGTCCACGGAGAGCCGGCCGGAGCCCGTGATCGCCAGGCCCGCGGAGGTCAGGCCCAGCGAGGCGGCGTACTCGTAGCCGCCGCTCTGGGCGAAGAAGCCGCTGGGCGCGTGCACCGCCGCCGCCCCCGCCATCGCGCCGGCCGCGGCCGCGCCCGCCGCCGGGGTCGCCAGGCCCATGGCCAGCAGCAGACCGCCGCCGGCCTCCGACAGCCCGGCCGCCATCGCGCTCGCCTTCCCCGGCCGGTATCCCACGGACTCCATGAACCGCCCGGTCCCCTCGATCCCGCCCCCGCCGAACCAACCCAGCAGCTTCTGCGCGCCGTGCGCGGCCAGCACACCGCCGGTACCCAGCCGGAGCAGCAGCAGGCCCAGATCGCGTCGGTCGTAACAGGTCACGGTGACTCCCCAGGCAGACGGCGGAAGAACAGCGGCATCGGACTTCTTCCGGGTGTCCACCGTCGCACCGACCACCCCCGCCGGGCCCGTCCCGCGCGCCGTTCGGGTGGCGGGGTCCGGGGACCGGTGTGACGCTGCCGACATGACGATTCAGACCGCCAGACTGAGCGACCCGGCCGTCCGTGCCTTCGTCACCGCCGTCAACGCCCATGACCGCGAGGGCTTCATGCAACTCCTCGCGCCCGGCGCGACCATGGCGGACGACGGGACCGACCGAGACCTCGCCGAGTGGATCGAGGAGGAGATCTTCTCCACGCACGGCCACATGGAGGTCGACAACGAGTCCGCCGGCGGCCGCGCCCTCCTCGCCCGCTATCGCAACGACACCTGGGGCGAGATGCGCACCCGGTGGGCGTTCACCATCACCGACGACGGCCGGATCTCGCGGTTCGAGACCGGGCAGGCGTAGAGCGCCAGGAACTTCCTCCCTCACAGGGAGGGGAGCAGTCAAAAGGACGCTGGGACGCGGCGGCGGGGGGCGGCGAGCCGACGTGCGGCCGTCGGTGAGCGCAATCCGACAGGGCATTCGGTGACCTGTCCTTTGATCATCTTTTGATCAGGCTTTGAGGACATGTCGCGCACGGGGTCGGGCTCGCTTTGTACGGTCCCCGGGTGCGTGATTCCTCTCGGTCCCCCCACCTGTCCCGGCGTTCCCTGCTCACCCTGGCCACGGCCGCCCCGCTGACCGCCATGACCGCCACCGGCCCGGCCGCGGCCGCCACCCCGGCCCGCGCCGCGACCCCCGCCCGCGCCGCCACCGTGATCGGCGGTGAACGGCTGGCCCTTCCGGGGGTGCAGGTGAGCGGCGCCACCGGCCTGCCCGGCCGCCTCACCGCCCGTGCCTGGCTCCTCGCCGACTGGGAGACGGGCCACGTGCTCGCCGCCCACCGCGCGCACCAGCCCCTCGCGCCCGCCTCCACGCTGAAGATGCTGTTCGCGGACACGGTGCTGAGGAAGTTCCACCGCGCCGAGCGGCACACCGTCACCGACGCCGAGCTGGCCGACATCCCCACGGGTTCCAGCCTCGTCGGGATTCAGGCCGGGACCACCTACACGGTGGAGCAGTTGTGGCAGGGCGTGTTCCTGCGCTCGGGCAACGACGCCGTGCACGTGCTCGCCCACATGAACGGCGGGGTGGCGAAGACGGTCGCCGAGATGCAGGCCAGGGCGGAGGACCTCCAGGCCCTGGACACCCACGTGGTCAGCCCCGACGGCTTCGACCACCCCGGTCAGCTGTCCTCGGCGTACGACCTGACGCTGATCGCCCGGCACGGGCTGCGCAACGCCGACTTCCGCGGCTACTGCGGCACGCGCGACGCCGACTTCCCGGCCGGCCGGAACAAGAGCTTCCAGATTCAGAACACCGACCGCCTGCTGACCGGCGCGTGGGGCCTGAGGGCGTACAAGGGCCTGATCGGGGTGAAGAACGGCTATACCAGCGACGCCGGAAACACCTTCACCGGCGCGGCCGTACGCGGTGGCCGGACCCTGCTGGCCACGGTGCTGAACCCCGCGAACGGCAGCAACGCCGTCTACGAGGAGACCGCCGCCCTGCTCGACTGGGGCTTCGGACAGGGGCGTTCCGCACAACCCGTCGGCACGCTGGTCGAGCCGTTGAGCGAGGGCGGGGCGAAGGCGGACGCGGGCGTGGGTGCCCCGCCCGGGAAGCAGGCCGCACCGGCCGCCGCCGGGCCGCCGGGCGCGGCGGCCGACCGCCCCTCGGCCTGGCGGCTGCTGGAAGGCGCGGGCGGGACGGTCGCGCTGCTGACCGGCGGTATGTGGGCGCTGCGCCGGCGCCGGGCCGCGGCCGCCGGCTCCGGAGGCCGCCACCGGCGCTGAGCCGCAGCCGTCCGTGCCGCAGTTGTCCATGCCGCAGTCGTCCGTGCCGCAGTCGTCCGAGCGGCAGCCGTTCCACGCACCGGTGCGCACCCCGCGGTCCCCCCGCGGGGTCCACCCCCGACCGGTGCCGTGGAACGGCTGCCGCCTCCCCCCTGAGATGTGGCTCTGGGCCCGGCCGGCGGAAGCGGGCTGCTCCAACTGTGAAGCTCTGATGGAGGAGATGTCGAGCATAGGTGGACTACCGGTCCGATGGTGCGGAGTTGGGATTCCGTTTGTGCAGATTGCCCGTCGGTGGCCCGTTCCGCCGTCCGTCCCGGGCCGTTCGGCTCCGTTCCGGGCCGCTCAGCCCCGCCCCACGTACGGCATCGTCGTCGCCAGCACCGTCGCGAACTGCACGTTCGCCTCCAACGGCAGCTCGGCCATGTTCCGCACGGTGCGCGCCACGTCGGCGACGTCCATCACCGGTTCCGGGACCACCTCCCCGTTGGCCTGGAGGGCGCCCGACTCCATCCGGGCCGTCATGTCGGTGGCCGCGTTGCCGATGTCGATCTGCCCGACCGCGATCCGGTACGGCCGCCCGTCCAGGGAGAGCGCCTTGGTCAGGCCGGTCAGGGCGTGCTTGGTGGCGGTGTAGGGCGCCGAGTGGGGCCGGGGCGTGTGCGCCGAGATCGAGCCGTTGTTGATGATCCGGCCGCCCTGCGGCTCCTGCTCCTTCATCTGCCGGTAGGCCGCCTGCGCGCACAGGAAGGCCCCGTTGAGGTTGGTGTCCACCACGTGCCGCCACGCCTCGTAGGACAGGTCCTCCACCGGCACGCCGCCCGGCCCGAACGTGCCCGCGTTGTTGAACAGCAGGTCGACGCGCCCGAACCGCTCGACGGCGGCGGCGAACAGCGCGGCCACGTCCCCGGGCCGGGCGACGTCGGTGCGTACGGCGAGGGAGGCGGCCCCCGGGGCGAGCGCCGCCGTCTCCTCCAGCGTCTCGGGGCGCCGCCCCGCCAGGGCCACGGACCAGCCCGCGCGCAGCAGTTCCACGGCGACGGCCCGCCCGATGCCCGAGCCGGCGCCGGTCACCACGGCGATCTTCGAATGCCTGTCGGTCATGGCACCGGAGCGTACGAGGACGGTCCGCCACGCGGAATCCACTGTCCGCCATACGGATGCCCGCCCCATGCCGCGGGGCTCAGACGAGCGCGGGCTCCCGGTCCTGACCGGCCTCCGGTCCGCCCGCCTCCCCCGGATACCGCACGCCGATCCGCTCCCGCACCGCGTCGAACGTCCGCATCACCGCCAGGGTGCCCTCCAGCGGTACGAGCGGAGACTCCGTCTCGCCGGTGCGCAGGGCCCGCATCACCTCCAGCGCCTCGTGCCGCAGGCTGGTGCGCGGACCGTCGGCCGGGTCCGCGGTGAACTCCTCCGGCTCACGCCCGTGCCGGCGCAGCACGAAACGCTCCGGGTGGAAGAAGCCGGAGGGCACGTCGATCCGGCCCTGGGAGCCGGTGACCGAGGCGCAGGTCGCCGTGGAGCCCGTGATGGAGCAGTGCAACTGGGCCAGCGCGCCGCCGTCCCAGGAGAGCAGCGCGCCGGTCTGGAGGTCGACACCCTCCGCGGACAGCACCGCCCTGGCCGTCACGTCCGACGGCTCGCCGAGCAGCAGCTGCGCGAACGCCACCGGGTACACGCCGAGGTCGAGCAGCGCCCCGCCGCCGAGGTGCGGGTCGCGCAGCCGGTGCGAGGGCGGGAAGGGGCCGGCGAGCCCGAAGTCGGCCTGGACGGTGCGCACTTCGCCGATCGCGCCGTCCTCGACCAGTGCCTTCAGGCGCCGTACCAGTGGATTGCAGTACATCCACATGGCCTCCATCAGGAACCGGTCGTGCTCCCGGGCGAGCGCGACGAGTTCCCGGGCCTGCCGCAGGTTCAGCGTGAACGGCTTCTCGCACAGCACGTTCCGCCCGGCCTCCAGGCACAGGCCGGCGGCCGCCCGGTGGGCCGCGTGCGGGGAGGCGACGTAGACGACGTCGACGTCCGGGTCGTGGGCGAGCGACTCCCAGTCGCCATAGGCCCGCGGGATCCCGAACCGTTCCGCGAACGCCCTCGCCGGCTCCTCGGCCCGCGAGGCCACCGCCACGACCTCGGCGTCCGGCAGGTCCACCAGGTCCGCGGTGAACGCGGCCGCCATCTGGCCGGTCGCCAGAATCCCCCAGCGCACCGTCTGTTCCGCCACCCCGGACACTTCCGACATCCCGGACCCCACCCTCGCTCACGCGTTCCTCGGCTCGGTGTACGAGCTGAGAGCATAGGCGGCGGATCAGACGGAGAAGGCCGAAGACGGCCGGTGAGGGCCGGAGAGGGAGGGGCACACATGTCGGAGGGTGGGGCGCCGGCGCCGCACGCGCCGCGGACGGCCGTACCGGAGCGGGGACTCGCCGGACCACCGGCGCGCGCGGCCCGCAATGCCGGGCTGCTGGTGACCCTGATCCTCGGCGGCCTGACCGCGACGCCTCCGCTCGCGATGGACATGTACCTCCCGTCGCTGCCGGAGGTCACCCGGTCCCTGCACGCCCCGGCCGCGACCGTCCAGCTCACGCTGACCGCCTGCCTGGCCGGCATGGCGCTCGGGCAGATCGTGGTCGGCCCGATGAGCGACCGGTGGGGGCGCCGCCGCCCGCTGCTGGCCGGGCTGGCCGTCTACGTCCTCGCCACCGCGCTGTGCGCGCTCGCCCCGAACGTCGAGACGCTGGTCGCCTTCCGGCTGGCCCAGGGACTGTCGGGCGCGGCCGGCATCGTGATCGCCCGCGCGGTCGTCCGGGACCTGTACGACGGCGTGGCCATGGCCCGCTTCTTCTCCACCCTGATGCTGATCTCCGGGGTCGCCCCGATCGTGGCGCCGCTGATCGGCGGGCAGATCCTGCGGGTGACGGACTGGCGGGGCGTGTTTGTCGTCCTCACGGTGGTCGGGGCGCTGCTGGCCGTGGTCGTCTGGACCCGGCTGCCGGAGACCCTGCCGCCCGCCCGGCGGCACGGCGGCGGGGTGGGCGAGACGCTGGGCTCGATGCGCCGGCTGCTCGCCGACCGCGCCTTCACCGGGTACCTGCTCGCGGGCGGCTTCGCCTTCGCCGCGCTGTTCGCGTACATAGCGGCCTCACCGTTCGTGATCCAGGAGATCTACGGCGCCTCCCCGCAGACGTACAGCCTGCTGTTCGGGCTCAACTCGGTCGGGCTGGTCATCGTGGGCCAGATCAACGGCCGGGTGCTGGTCGGCCGGGTCCGCCTGGACCGGGTGCTGGCAGTCGGCCTCGCCGTGGTCATCCTGGCCGCGGCCGGCCTGCTGCTGATGGCCGCGGGAGTCTTCGGGAACGTGGGCCTGGCGCCCGTGGCCGCCGCGCTGTTCGTGCTCATGTCCGCGATGGGCGTCACCCTGCCCAACACCCAGGCGCTCGCCCTGATGCGCACCCGGCAGCACGCCGGCTCCGCGTCCGCCCTGCTCGGCACGTCGTCCTTCCTCATCGGCGCGGTCGCCTCCCCGCTGGTCGGGATCGCCGGGGAGCACACCGCCGTGCCCATGGCGCTGGTCCAACTGGCGGCCGCGCTGGTGGCGCTGGTCTGCTTCATGGGAATGTGCCGTCCCTGGAGGCCACGTGCGGCCGGGAGCCCGGGGGAGGAGAGCTGAGCGCACCGAGACTGCGCGGGGACACCCCGGAGAATGCCGGACTGGACCCCGCCGAGCTGCGGCACCTCGTCCGCGAGGTCCACGACCTCACCGCCGGGGAGCACCCCTGGGCGGCGGGCGCCGTCGTCATCGCCGGGCGTGGTCCGGTGGTCGCCGTCGCCGAGGCGGCGGGCTGGGCGGTGCGGTACGCGTCCTACGACCCCGCCACCGACCGGGGGGTCGAACTGCCGCTCTCCCAGCGGGTGCCTATGACCCTGGACACGCCGTTCGACCTGGCCTCCCTCACCAAGCTGTTCACCGCGGTCGCCGCCGTGCAGCAGATCGAGCGGGGCACGCTGGGCATCGACGCGCGGGTGGGGGCGTACCTGCCGGAGTTCCGGGCCGCCGCCGCGCACGGCGTCACCGTACGGCAGCTGCTCACCCATACCTCCGGGCTGCGCCCCGAACTCCCGCTGTACGACTGCCCCGACGACGCCTCCCGGTCGGCGATGCTGCGCGCGGAGGCCCCGGTGGGCGAACCCGGCACGTACACCTACTCGGACCTCAACCCGCTGCTGCTCCAGCGCGTCCTGGAGCGGATCACCGGCCGCCCCCTGGACGTCCTGGTCCGCGACGGGATCACCCGCCCGCTGGGCATGGCGTCGACCCGCTTCGGCCCGTGCCCCGGCGCGGCGGCGACCGAGGACCAGCGGCGGCCCTGGGCCAAGGCGGACCGGGGGATGCTGCGCGGGGAGGTCCACGACGAGAACGCCTGGGCGCTGGGCGGTGTGGCCGGGCACGCGGGCCTGTTCTCGACGGCCCCCGACCTCGCGGTCTTCTGCCGCGCGCTCCTCGCGGGCGGCTCCTACGGTCCCGCACGGATCCTCGGCCCCGACTTCGTCGAGCTGCTGCTCGCCCCGCCGGGCCTGGGTTTCGCCGTGGACCAGCCGTGGTTCATGGGCGAGCTGGCGGGCGGCGGCGCGGCGGGCCACACGGGCTTCACCGGCACGTCCCTGGTCCTCGACCCGGCCACGGACACCTTCCTGGTCCTCCTGGCCAACACGGTCCACCCCCGCCGCCGCCCACCGACAAGCGCCCCGCGCACGGCAGCCGCGACCCGCCTGGCACGAGCGGTACGAGCAGGCCGCCGGGCCTGAGCGGCGAGCGGCCCGGGTGACCTGCGGGGGAGTGGGAGGCACGGCGGTCCGGGCGGCATGCCGGGCTTGGGTGGTCCGGGTGGTGTGCCGGGCCTGAGCGGCGCTCGCGGTCCGGTCGACCTGCGCGGTGGGAGGCGCGGGCGCGGTCCGGGCGGCATGCCGGGCTTGGGTGGTCCGGGTGGTGTGCCGGGCCTGAGCGGCGCTCGCGGTCCGGTCGACCTGCGCGGCATGGGAGGCGCGGCGCTCCGGGCGGCATGCCGGGCTTGGGTGGTCCGGGTGGTCTGCCGGGCCTGAGCGGCGCTCGCGGTCTGGTCGACCTGCGCGGCATGGGAGGCGCGGGCGCGGTCCGGGTGGTGTGCCGGACGTGGGAGGCGCGAGCGTGGTCGGGGCGGCGTGCTGGGTCTGGGAGACGAGAGCGGGTCCGGGGTGGCTCGCTGCGACCCGGCCGGCGCGGGCGGCCCAGGCGGCCTGCCGGACGTGGGAGGCGCGAGTGGGGCCGGGCTGCCCGCCGGGTCTGAGAGGCGCGAGCGGCCAGGGCGGTATGCCGGGCCTGGGAGGCGCGGATGGTCCAGGCGGCCCGCCGAAGCTGAGAGGTGCGGGCGGGCCGTTGGAGCTGGGGGCTCCGGGCGGGCCGTTGGAGCGGGGGGCTCGGGCGGGACGTCGGAGTTGGCAGGCTCGGGCGGTTCGGGGGGCTCGGGGGAGCTGAGAGAATCGGACGGTGAATGACGTCGTACCCCCGTCGGAGACCCTCCGTGCCGCGCTCTCCGGGCTGCTCGACGGGCTGCCGCCACGGCAGGCCGCGGGTGCCGTGGAGCGGCTGATCGCCAACTACCGGGGAAGCACCCCGACCGACGCGCCGATCCTGCGCGACCGCGCGGACGTGGTCGCCTACGCCGCCTACCGGATGCCGGCCACCTTCGAGGCGGTCCGCTCGGCGCTGGACGCGTTCGCGGAGGCCGCGCCCGAGTGGACGCCCGCCAGTCACACCGACGTCGGCGGCGGGACCGGCGCCGCCGCCTGGGCCGTCGGCGCCACCTGGGACGGCATCCGGCCGGTGACCGTGCTCGACTGGGCCGAGCCCGCGCTCGCCCTCGGCCGGGAGATCGCCGAGGCCGACCCGGCCCTGCGGGACGCCCGCTGGCAGCGCGCCCGGATCGGCGCGGCGCTCACCCTCGACGACACCGACCTCGTCACCGTCTCCTACGTCCTGGGCGAGCTGACCGAGGCCGACCGCGCGGCCGTCGTGGCCGCCGCCGCGGCCGCCGCCCGCGCCGTCGTGGTCGTCGAGCCCGGCACACCCGACGGCTACGCCCGCGTCATCGAGGCCCGGGACCGGCTGATCGAGGCCGGCTTCCAGGTCGCCGCGCCCTGCCCGCACAGCGCCGCCTGCCCGATCGTGCCCGGCACGGACTGGTGCCACTTCTCGGCCCGGGTCAGCCGGTCCTCCCTGCACCGGCAGGTCAAGGGCGGCTCCCTCGCGTACGAGGACGAGAAGTTCAGCTACGTCGCCGCCACCCGCTTCCCGGTCGCCCCGGCCCCCGCGCGCGTCGTCCGCCGCCCCCAGATCCGCAAGGGCCAGGTCCTGCTGAACCTCTGCACGCCCGACGAGGGCCTGCAACGGGAGACGGTCACCAAACGCCACGGCGACCTGTACAAGGCGGCCCGCGACACGGACTGGGGCGACCCCTGGCCGCCTCTCGACCCGACGCGCTAGAAACCTGCCCCCGCACGGTCCGGGAGGAGTGGCGAGACGCGCCGTCTCACACCCCTGCTACCGTCGGCGCATGCCCGACAAGCCCGCCCCCGACGCCAGCCGCCGCAGTGAGAAGTCCCGCCGCGCGATCTACGCCGCCGCCCTCGCGCTCGTCGCGGAGACCGGGTACCCGAAGACCACGATCGAGTCGATCGCCGCGCGGGCCGGGGTGGGCAAGCAGACGATCTACCGCTGGTGGCCCTCGAAGGCGGACGTGCTCATGGAGGCGTTCCTCGACCTCGGCGAGCAGGCGGCGGCCCGGCAGGGAGACGCGCGGGAGGACGGGCAGCCGGACGGGATCCCCGACACCGGCGACCTCGCCGCCGACCTCAAGGCCGTCCTGCGCGCCACCGTCGACGAGCTGTTCGACCCGGCGTTCGAGGCGCCCGCCCGGGCCCTGGCCGCCGAGGGCGTGGTGAACGAGCAGCTCGGCCGGGAGTTCGTGGCCAAGCTGCTCCAGCCGCAACTGGAGCTGTACGTCCGCAGGCTGCGCTCGGCCCAGGACACCGGCGCCGTACGCCCCGGAGTCGACCCGCGCATCGCCCTGGAGCTCTTCGTCTCCCCGCTCGCCCAGCGCTGGCTCCAGCGCACCGCGCCGATCTCCTACGAGTACACCGACACCCTCGTCGACTACGCCCTGTACGGGCTCGCGCCACGCTGAGCGCCGCCGCGGCCGCCCCGGAGGCGGGCGCGGCCACCCCGGTTGCGGGCTCCGGCCCCCCGAGGCGGAGGATGGTGGGACCATGGGGCATGCTGTCCACACCAGCGAGGTCAGGGGATAGATGAGCGCGGAGTTCGGCGACCGCACCGGCCGGCAGGGCAAACTCACCAGGTGGCTGCGGGGACGCCGCCCCAAGGAGACGGCCGGCGACGGCGGTCGTGAGGACCTGCTGCTCGCCGCCGCCACCGCGGGACTCCCCCTCGCGCCCGCCGCGCACCCGGCCACCGCATACGGCTGCTCCTGCGACCGCGTCGGCTGTCCCACGCCCGCCCGGCACCCGGTGTCGTTCGCCTGGCAGACGCAGTCGACCACCGACCGCGCCCAGATCGAGCGCTGGGCCCGGCACCAGCCGCAGGCCAACTTCATCACCGCGACCGGAATGGTGCACGACGTCCTCGACGTGCCCCTGGAGGCCGGCCGCGAGGCCCTGGAGCGGCTGCTCGCCGAGGGCGTCGAGGTCGGCCCGGTCGCCGAGAGCGACGACGGCCGCATGCTGTTCTTCACCCTCACCCGCGGCACGCCCGAGGACGAGGACGAGTGGTGGCCCTGCGAGCTGGACTGCCATCCGGAGACCATGGACGAGCACCCGGGCCTGCGCTGGCACTGCCGCGGCTCCTACGTCCTGGTACCGCCGGCCCGCCTGCCCGGCGACGACGACCAGCAGGTGCGCTGGCTGCGCGGCCCCGAGCACGCCCTCCCGGACCCGCTGAGCCTCCTGGAACCCCTCACCGACGCCTGCGCCCGCCACGCCGCCCAGGCACCGGACCCCCACTCCACGACCTGGCCCCTGCACCACTGAATCCCCGGCGCCGCTGAACTCCCGGGTACCACCGAACCCCCTGCGGCGGAACCCCGTGGCCCGGGGACCCCGTGCCGGACACCGTGTGCGCGGTCCGTGCGGGTCCCGGACCCTACTCGCCCTGGGCCGAGGTGAGGCCCTGGACGCGGGCCAGTATGGACACCCGCTGCCCGGCCGCGCCCCTCGGCGGATCGAGGGCCACCTCGTTGGAGACGAACTCCATCGTCAGGGACTGCTTGACCTCGCCCGTGGTGAGGGCCTGGACGTCCTTGTTGGGGGTGGGGACGGAAGCCCCCTCGGCGGCGGTCTGCTTCTCGTAGTGGCGGGTGGTGAAGAACACCAGCGCGCCGCCGTCCGCGGTGCGCAGCGCCAGAGGGGCGTAGGCGCCGTCCGTCAGGGGCTGGTCGATGTACTGCCGCGCCAGCCCGGGCCGGCTCGCGGCCCTGGTACGCAGCTTGCGCCAGCCGGTGGTGTGGGTGCCGTCGGCGAAGGTGTCCCCGCCGCTGCCCAGGTACGCCGCGTAGTCCTTGCTCAAGTCGCCGGGCGCGACCGCCAGTTCGGTGCTGCTCTCGGGCAGTGCCTCGGCCAGGCCGTCCGCGTCCTTCCGGAACTTTGGTACGTCTCCGGGGGATGCCAGCGTCAGGAACGCCACCCGCCACTGCTCGGTGACGCCGTAACGCAGGAACACCAGCAGCCACCGCTGGTCGCCGCCCTTGTTCCCCTTGGCGTCGGCGAGGAACCAGCGCGGCCAGCCCGCCTTCTTGGGGATCGTGAACTTCGTGTCCGTCAGCGTCAGCGGCGTGTGCGCGGAGTTGCCGCCCGGGTTGTTGGTGCGCCCCGCCTTCAGCCGCGCGCCGTCGATGGCGCCGAGCGCGCCGGTGACGAAGTCCGCGTCCAGGGTGCGGTCGTAGGCCTTGTCGGCCTTGTTGTAGGCGTCGGTGAACCGTGCCAGCGCCTTCGCGGCCTCCGCGGGGGTGGTGGCCGGGAGCACCTCACGCTCCCCGTGCACCACCACGCACCCGCTCGCCGTCAGCGTCAGCGCGGCCGCCGTGACCGCCGCCGTCGCCCAACGCTCAAGCCTGCGAAGCCTTTGAGGGTCGCGAACCCTGCCCATCAGCCACCGTCACCTTCCTCTTCCCGGAGGCGAACCCTACCGGGGCGAAGAAGACCGTGAGCGTCGGGACCAGGTACAGCAGCCACACCGTGACCTGGATGACCGTCGGGTCCGGCTGGAAGTTGAACACGCCCTTCAGCAGCGTGCCGTACCAGCTGTCCGGCGGGATGGCGCCGCTGATGTCGAAGGCGAGGTTGCCCAGCCCCGGCACCCAGGCGGCCTCCTGGAGGTCGTGGACGCCGTACGCCAGCACGCCCGCCGCGACGACGACCAGCATGGCGCCGGTCCAGGTGAAGAACTTGGCGAGGTTGATCCGCAGCGCGCCCCGGTAGAACAGCCAGCCCAGGAGGACCGCCGTGGCCAGGCCGAGGGCGACCCCGATCAGCGGGCGCGGGGTGCCGTCGGAGGCCGCGTGGACCGACGCCCACACGAACAGCGCCGTCTCCAGGCCCTCACGGCCCACGGCCAGGAACGCGGTGGCGACCAGCGCGCCCGTGCCCATCGCCAGCGCCTGGTCCAGCTTGCCGTGCAGCTCGGACTTCAGATGCCGGGCGGTGCGCCGCATCCAGAAGACCATCCAGGTCACCAGGCCCACGGCGACGATCGACAGGGTCCCGCCGAGCGCCTCCTGCGCTTCGAACGTCAGCTCCTGGGAGCCGAATTCGAGGACGCAGCCGAAGCCCATGGCGATCGCGACCGCGATGCCGATGCCGGTCCAGATCGGCCTCAGGGCGTCCCTGCGGCCGGTCTTGACCAGATAGGCGATGAGGATGCACACGACGAGGCTGGCTTCCAGCCCCTCGCGCAGGCCGATCAGATAGTTGGAGAACACGGGTCACGCCTCCTCGGACAGCAGGGTGCGTCCCCACCAGTCGTGCGCGTCACGCACGCCGGGCGGAACCGCGAAGACCGCCGAACCCACGTGCTGGATGTACTGGTTGAGCGCGTCCGACGCCGCCAGCTTGCGCTGGAGCGGGATGAACCCGTTGCGTGGGTCGCGCTGGTAGGCCAGGAAGAACAGTCCGGCGTCCAGGCGGCCGAGGCCGTCGGTTCCGTCGGTGAAGGAGTAGCCGCGGCGCAGGATCGTGATCCCGCCGTTGGCGTCGGGGTGCGAGAGCCGTACGTGCGCGTCGGGCTTCATCGCCTTCAGGAACGGCTCGTCGTGCTCCTTGGCCCTGCCGACCGGTGCGCCCTCGCCCTTGTCCCGGCCGAAGATGTCCTCCTGCTCCTGGAGCGGAGCCCGGTCCCAGGTCTCGATGTTCATCCGGATGCGCCGGGCGACGACGTACGAACCCCCGTGCATCCAGGCGTCGTTCGCGCCGCCGTCCTTGTCGCCGACCCAGACGAACTCGTCCAGCCGGCCGGTCTCGGTGCCCGCGATGTTGCGGGTGCCGTCCTTGAAGCCGAAGAGGTTGCGCGGGGTGTGGGCGTCCGGGGTGGTCGAGGAGGTCTTGCCGAAGCCGAGCTGGGACCAGCGGACGGCGACCTTGCCGAAGCCGATGCGGGCCAGGTTGCGGATCGCGTGCACGGCGACCTGCGGGTCGTCCGCGCAGGCCTGGATGCACAGGTCGCCGCCGGTGCGGGAGCGGTCCAGGTTGTCGCCGGGGAACTTGGGCAGGTCCACCAGGGCGGCCGGCCGCCTGTCCCGCAGCCCGAACTTCTCGAACAGCGACGGCCCGAAGCCGATGGTCAGCGTCAGCCGCGAGGGCTTGAGACCGAGCGCCTCGCCGGTGTCGTCGGGCGGCGCCTCGGCGAGTCCACCGTACGCGCCCTCACCGACCTCCTTGCCCGCGGTCATCCGGCGCGCGGCGGCCGTCCAGTCCTTCAACATCCGCACGAACTCGGCACGGTCGTCGGTCTTCACGTCGAACGCGGCGAAGTGCAGGCGGTCCTGCACGGGCGTGGCGATGCCGGCCTGGTGGGCGCCGTGGAACTCCACCGCGCCGCCCGCCTCCGCGCCGACCGGGTCGAGGTCGGAGCCGGCCTTGGTCATCGCCACCGCGCCGCCGGCCGCGACGGCACCGAGCGCGATCCCGGCCCCGCCCCAGCCGATCACGGCACGGCGGGACGGAGTGCCGCCCTGGGTCTCGGTCATGTCCCGCCCTCTACTTCACAACGGCCGCGGCGAGCTTGGACAGCGGCTCGGCGAGCGCGTTCACCGCGTCCGAGAGCTCCTTGCGCTCGTCCTTGCCGACCTTGTCGTAGGAGACGAAGTCGTACGACGTCTTGTCCGTGCGGTACTTGTCGAGAAGCGTTTCGAGCGCGGCGAACTGCTTGTCGAGCTCCTTGGCCAGCGCCGGGTCGTTCTTCGAGGCGACCGGCTTGAGGAGTTCGTACGCCTTCTGCGCGCCCTCGACGTTGCCCTTGAAGTCGACCAGGTCGGTGTGGGCGTAGCGGTCCTCCTCGCCGGTGACCTTGCCCTGGGCGACCTCGTCGAGGAGTTCCTTGGCGCCGTTGGCCATGGAGGTCGGGGTGATCTCGGCGGTGCCGACCCGCTTCTGCCAGTCCTGGAGGTCGGTGAGGAGCTGGCCGGCGAGCGCCTTCTCTTCGGCGCCGATCCTGCCATCCTTCCACAGCGACTTCTCCAGGCGGTGCCAGCCGGTCCACTTCTGGCCGTCCTCCAGGCCGTCCTCGCGGACGTCGACCTTGGGGTCGATGTCGCCGAAGGACTCCGCGACCGGCTCGGTGCGCTCCCAGCCGAGGCGGGAGATCGCGTACGCCTTCTTGGCGGCCGGCACGTCGCCGGCCTTGATCGCCTTCACGAAGGCCTCGACGCGGGGCAGGGTCTCGTCGGCCTGCTCCTGGGCGTACCGGCGGTAGTCGGCGACGGCCGCGTCCAGCTTCGGGTCGCGCTTGGCGACCGTGCCGCCGGTCGCCTTGACCTCCTGGCGGATGCCCTTGCCCTTCATGCCCGGCTTGCAGGCGATGACGTAGTCGCCGGCCTTCACCTCGGCCGTGACCTTCTGCTTGATGCCGGGGCCGATGTTCTCGCGCTCGGCGACGATCCGGTCGTCCGGGAAGAGGAGGTAGACCTCGGTGACCTTCGAGCCCTTGTTCTCGATGGCGAGCTCGACGTGCCCGGCCGGGAACGCCTTCTTCGACACCTCGCAGGAGTCGTCCTTCGCGGTCACGTCGACCACACGGCCGGCGTCCTGCGTGCCGCTTTTCTGCGTACAGGCCGTCACGGCGGTCAGCGCGACCGCCGCCGCGGCGGTGATGACGGAGAAGCGGACGGCTCGCACGAGGGCTCCCGGAAGTGGCTGGAAGGTGACCTGACACCCCACGACCCTTGGTGAGGCTTGCCTAACTTAACCGAGGCTTACCTGGTTCCTACCCGTGCGGACCGTGATTCCTGTCTCATGATCGGCGCACGGGAACGAACTGATCGCGAATATGTCAAGAACGGGCAAAGGGGTGGTCAAGGTCGAGTCAAAGGCTTCGTCTGGGGGTCACCAGGACCGCGCCCGTACGCGGGTGCGGCAGTACTTCGACCCCCTGGTCGTAGACCCGGGAGAGCAGTGCCTCGGAGAAGACCTCGGCGGGCGGTCCGTCGGCCACGACACGACCGGCGCACAGGATCGCGACCCGGTGCGCGTACGCGGCGGCCAGTCCCAGATCGTGCAGCACCACGACGACCGCGTCCCCGGCGTGCGCCCTTTCCCGGCACAGCCGAAGCACCATCTCCTGGTGCTTCAGGTCGAGCGCGGCGGTCGGCTCGTCGAGCAGCAGCAGCGGTGCCCGCTGGGCCAGCACCCGGGCGAGCGCGACCCGGGCCCGCTCGCCGCCGCTGAGCGCCGGGAACGGGCGCGCGGCGAACGCGGTCACCTCGGTGGCGGCCATCGCCTCGGCCACGATCCGCTCGTCCTCGTCCGGGGAGGCCGAGGACGCGTGCGGGGCACGGCCCATCCGTACGACTTCCTCGACGGCGAAGGGGAAGGAGAGCGCCGCCGACTGCGGCAGCACGGCGCGGCGCAGCGCGAGTTCGGGCGCGGACCACTCGTGGGCCGGGCGGCCGTGGACGCGCACCACGCCCCGGGTGGGCGGGAGATCGGCGGCGAGCACGCCCAACAGGGTCGACTTCCCGGCGCCGTTGGGGCCCACCAGGGCCAGCACCTCACCGGCGCGGACCGCGACGTCGACGCCGTCGAGCACCTCGCGGGCGCCCCGGCGCACATGCAGCGCCTCCGTCTCGGCGAGCACGTCACCGGCCCGGGCCGCGGCGGGGGGAACCGGTCGGATCCTCGGCAGTCTCATGCCCAGCCTCCTTGCCTGCGGCGGGTGCGGCGCAGCAGCCAGAAGAAGAACGGGCTGCCGACCAGTGCGGTGAGCACGCCGAGCGGAAGCTCGGCGGGTGCGGCGACGGTGCGGGCGGCCAGGTCCGCGGCGAGCAGGACGAGCGCGCCGAGCAGGGCGCTACCCGGCACCAGGAAGCGGTGCCCGGGCCCGGCCGCCATCCGCAGCAGATGCGGTACGACCAGGCCGACGAAGCCGATGATGCCGGAGACACTGACGGCCGCCGCGGTCAGCAGGGCGATGACCAGCACCAGCACGACGCGCAGCCGCTCCACGTCCACGCCCAGGTGCCGGGCCGGACCCTCGCCGAGCGAGAGCAGGTCCAGACGGCGCGCGTACAGCGGCGCGACGCCCAGTCCGAGCACCGCGCACGGCAGGACGGCCATGACCTTCGGCCAGGTGGCCTGGGAGAGCGAGCCGAGCTGCCAGAAGGTGATCTGGTTGACCGCGGCGGAGTCCGCGAAGAACAGGAACAGCCCGATCAGGGCGCCCGCGAAGGCGTTCACCGCGATCCCGGTGAGGATCAGCGTCACCACCTCCGTACGGCCGCCCGAGCGCGCCATGGCGTACACCGGCAGAACCGTGCCCAGACCCGCGACGAAGGCGGCCACCGGGACCGTCCAGGTGCCGAGGAAGTCAAGACCGAGGGCGATCGCGGCGACGGCGCCGACCGCCGCGCCCGAGGAGACCCCGATGACGCCCGGCTCGGCCAGCGGATTGCCGAACACTCCCTGCATCAGCGCGCCCGCGCAGCCCAGCGAGGCGCCCACGAGCAGGGCAAGGACGATGCGCGGGAAGCGCACGTTCCACAGCACCGACTCCGCGACCCGGTCGAGACCGCTGCCGCCGAGCCCGATCCGGTGCAGCACGGAGGAGAGCACCTCACCGGTCGGCACCGGGTACGCGCCGGTCCCGGCGGCGAGGGGCACCAGCACGAGCAGACCGAGCACCAGAGCACCCGTCAGGAACCAGGACGTGCCGCGCCGCTTCCGGCCGGCCGGCGCGGGCGCCGCCCGGAGGGGTCGTACGGGCTTGTCGTCCAGCGCCGTCACCGGGCGCCGCCCGCGTACAGCTGGTCGACGATCGAGCGCAGCACCTGGTCCGTGCGCGGGCCGTAGTTGAGCAGTACGCCGTCCTCGACCGACACGACCCGGCGCTCCATGCCGGCCGGTGTCTGGGCGATGCCCGGGATCTTGACCAGCCCGTCGAGGCCGCCGACGGATTCGAGGCCCTTGCTCATCACGAGGATCGCGTCCGGCGCGGCCTTCGCCAGCGCCTCGGTGGTGATGGCGGTGAAGTCCTTCGTCAGCCCCGAGCCGGCGCCCGCGTCGATCCCGCCGGCCGCCTCGATGAGCGAGGTCGCACCGGACCCGGCGCCGCCGATGAGATAGACCGAGGCCGAGCCGCGCAGGTACAGGAAGGCGACGCGGGGGTGGTCGGCGTGCGCCGGGATCGCCTCGCGGACGGCGTCGATCCGGTCCTGGGAGCGCTTGGTCAGCTCCTGGCCCGCGGCCGGGACGCCGAGCGCGTCGGCGACCGCCCGGATGCGCGCTCCCACGTCGGCGAGGCCCGCGGCCGGCTTCACCACGAGGACGGGGACGCCCGCGGCGCGGATCTGGTCCATGGCCTCCACCGGCCCGCTGGTGGTCTCGGCCAGCACCAGGTCCGGGGCGAGGGACAGGACGCTCTCGGCGGACACGTCGTGATTGCGTGTCACCACCGGCAGTTCCGCAGCCTGCTGGAAGGTGGCGGTGATGTCACGGGCGACGACCCGGTCGCCGAGCCCCAGCGTGAACACGATCTCGCTGAGGCTTCCGGACAACGGGACGATCCTGCGCGCCTTCTCGACGGTCACCTCCTCGGCGTCGGCGGAGCGGACCGTGACGGGCAGCCGGGGTGAGGGTGTTCCGGCCAGGGGTTCGAGGCGGTTGCCGACGGCGGCGGCCGCCGTCCCGGCCGCGGCTCCCTGGTCCGTGCCGGAGGGTCTGGAGCCGGAACAACCCGTAGCGGTCAGAGTGAGGGCGAGCACGGACACCAGTGCTCCCGCCAGTGTTGTGCGCAAGCGTCGCACGGTTCCGTCCGTTCCTTTCGGGGGGTACTGCCAGCATCTGACCGGCACAGCTTAGGTTAGCCTTACCTTCGTTCGCCACCGGTTGTGGATCGGGAGGTTCCCCATGCCCGCGCGTCTTCGCGCTCTGGTCACTGCGTCGTTCACGGTTCTCGCCGTGCTCGCCGCGGCGCTGTCGGCGGTCCTGCTGCCTGCCGCCGCCGCGCACGCGGAGAGCCGTACCGTCCAGGGCGGCCGACTGGACTGGGGCATCAAGTCCTCCTTCCAGAGCTATGTCACCGGGCCCGTGGCCAAGGGGAGTTTCCTCCTGACCGGCGGAGCCGCGACCGTCGGCGGCAGCACCTTCCGCTTCCACTCGGCGAGCGGCTCCTACGACGGCGCCACGGGCGCGTTCCGCGCGGCCTTCTTTGGCGGGGTCCGCTTCGTCGGACATCAGGCGGCGAACGGCGGGTATCAGCTGGACCTCACGCTCAGCCGTCCCACCGTGAGCATCAACGGCTCCGTCGGCACCCTCTACCTGGACGTCGTCAGCAAGGCGAAGGACACCGGGAGGGTCACGACCTCCGCGCAGGTGCCCTTCGCCACCCTCTCCCTCGGCGGCATCGACATGAGGGGCGGCGACGCCGTCGTCCTCAACAACCTGCCCGCCACCCTCACCACCCAGGGCGCCCGGTCCTTCGCCGGCTACTACACGGCCGGGACCCCGCTGGACCCGGTGAGCCTCGCGGCGGACGTACGCCCGGCCGCGAAGGCGGCGGCCCCGTCGCCCACGCCCACCCCGTCCGCGTCCAAGTCCGCGCAGAAGGAGACGACTTCGCGCCGGACGCTCGTGAACGGCGCCGTCGACTGGGGTGTGCGCCGCACCTTCCGCGAGTACGTCACCGGCGACATCGCCCGCGGCAAGTGGACCCTGACCGGCGGGGCCCAGGACGGCGGCGCCCTCTTCCGCTTCCCCTCCGGCCGGGGCACGTACGACGAGGGCGCACTCGACGCCACCTTCAAGGGCATCGTGCGCTTCACCGGCGCGCACGGCCTGGACCTGGAACTGAGCGCCGTCCGCGTCACCGTCGCCAAGGGAACGGGCGCGCTCTACGCAGACGTGGCGAGCGACCGCCTGACCGGCAAGAGGGTCCCCCTGGTCACCTTCGCGGCCAAGGGCCTGACCGCCCGCGACGGCCTGGCGAAGGTGACCGAGGCACCGGCCGAGCTGACAGCCCGTGGCGCCGAGGCGTTCGGTGGGATGTACCCGGCGGGCACCGCGATGGACCCGGTGTCCCTGGCCGTCGCCCTCACCGGCACCGCCGAGCTGCCCGCCCTGCCCGACCTGGGCAGCGCGGTCACCGGAACCGCCTCGCCCGCACCCACGACGGCCGCCCCCGCCCCCTCGGCCGAGCCGGTCGCGGCCACCGGCGACGACGGCACTCCGGTCCTGCCGGTCGCGCTCGGCGCGGCAGGTGCGCTGGTGGTGGCACTCGGCGGGGCGGCGCTCTACCGCCGCAGGAACCGTACGGCGTCCGCCGCGCCCGCCGAGGGTTCCGGTACGGCGGCGGACTCCGGTGCCGAGGCCTCCGGCTCCGGTTCCGAGACCGACTCCGGCTCCGACTCCGGTGCCGGCGAGGAGCGGTCCGCCGGGTCGTGACCCTGCCCGGCCGTCTCGGCCGGCCGGGCCCCAAGCCCCTCCCCTCAACCCCCCACGTCCTGATTCCCTCCGCCGCCCCACAGGCGGACCCCGTCACGAGGAGAACCGTCATGTCCGCCACCGCCACCCGCGCCCGCAGACGGCCGGTGATGTTCGCCGCCGCCGTGGCCACGGCCACCGCGCTGGGCGCCGCCGCCCTGGCCACGGCCCCCGGTGCCGCCGCGGCCTCCGTGCCCCTGACCGGCTACGAACTGAGCTGGGGCATCAAGGAGTCGTACCGCAACTACGTCACCGGCCCGTACACCAAGGGCACGTTCACCGTCACCGACGGCGCCTCCCAGGCCGACGGCAACGGCGTCTTCACCTTCACCGACGGCCAGGGCACCTACGACAGCACCAACCACACGCTGCACCTGGCCTTCAAGGGCACCCTCGTCGCCGAGTCGCCGGTGCACGGGTTCAAGCGGGTGCTCAGCGACTTCCAGTACGACAGCGCCACGGGCGTCCTCACCGCCGACCTGACCGCCGACGGCGGGCCGACCCAGCAGGACGTGCCGTTCGCCAAGGTCGCGGCCCCGGCCGGCTCGGACATGAGCGGCCTGGACACCACCCTCACCACCGAGGCCGGCACCTTCCTCGGCAGCCCCTCCTACGCGGGCGCGGCGGGCGACCCGCTGTCGGTGGTGAAGAAGCAGGGCACGACGTCCCCGAGCCCGTCGCCCAGCGAGTCGGAGACCACCTCGCCCGAGCCGACGTCCTCGCCCGAGCCGACGTCCTCGCCCGAGCCGACGTCCTCGCCCGAGCCGACGTCCTCGCCCGAGCCGACGTCCTCGCCCGCCTCGCCGGCTTCGCCGAGCGAGTCGGAGACCGGCAACCCGTCGTCTCCGAAGCCCAGCGACTCGGCCTCCCAGAGCGCCAAGCCCACGGCGTCCACCTCCCCGTCCGCGTCCACCGCTCCCGCTCCCTCCAAGGGCGACATAGCGGACGGCAGGCTGACCTGGGGTGTGAAGGAGTCCTTCCGCGGCTACGTCGTCGGCCCGGTGGCCAAGGGCCTGATCACGGCGTCGGACGGCGCCTCGCAGGCGTCCGGCAACGGCGCCTTCACCTTCGCCGACGCCACCGGCACCTACGACACCGAGGCCGGCACCCTCTCCGCCGCGTTCAAGGGCTCGGTGAACTTCACGGGCCACCAGGGCGAGGGCGGCGGCTACGGGCTCGACCTCACCCTCGACAATGTCCGGGCCGCTCTCGACGGCGGGTCCGGCAAGCTGACCGCCGATGTCACCAGCCTCGGCGAGAAGTCGCCGAACGTGGTCCTGGCCGACCTGAAGGGCGCCTCCATCAAGCTCGCCGCCAAGAACGACGTCATCACCGTGAACGACGTGACAGCGACGCTGACGGAGGCCGGCGCCAAGGCGTTCGGCGGCTTCTACGACAAGGGCGCCGCGCTCGACCCGGTGAACCTGTCCGTCGCCCTCACCAAGGGCGCCGAACTCCCCTCCGGCAACGGCACGTCGGGCGGCGGCTCCGGCACGGGCGGCACCGGAACCTCCGGCGGCACGGGCGGCACGGGCGGCACGGGCGGCATCGGCGGTACCGGTTCGACGACCGGCGGCACCGGCTCCACCACCGGCGGCATCGGCGGCAGCATGGCCGCGACCGGCTCCAACGTCCCGGTCGGCGCCCTGGGCGCGGCCGCCGCGGCGACCGTGGCGGCGGGCGCGGGCGTGCTCTACGCTCTGCGCAGGCGGCGCGACACGCAGGCCTGATCCGCGTCGGCGGCGGTACCGTCCCGTTCGGACGGCACCGCCGCCGCGGTGCTTCAATGCCCGGGTGACTGACTACGACGTGCTGCGCGTCTTCAGCGGGCCGCGCGGCGGCTACGGCAACGAACTCGGTGTCGTCCGCGACGGCTCGCGCGTTCCGGACCGGGACGACCGCCAGGAACTGGCCGCCAAACTCGGCTTCAGCGAGACGGTGTTCGTCGACGACCCCGAGCGCGGCGTCATCGACATCTTCACCCCCACCCTGCGCCTGCCGTTCGCGGGCCACCCCTGCGTGGGGGTGGCCTGGCTCCTTGACGTGCCGGAACTGGTGACCCCCGCCGGGACCGTGGGCACCCGCCTGGACGGCGAGTTCACCTGGATCGAGGCCCGCCCCGAGTGGGCGCCGCCACGCACCCTGCGCCAGTACGCCACCGCCGCCGAGGTCGACGACCTGCCCGTACCGCCACCCGGCGAGTGGATCTACGCCTGGTCCTGGGAGGACGAGGCCGCCGGCCGCATCCGAGCCCGCGCCTTCCCCGGCCGCGACGACGGGATCGAAGAAGACGAGGCAACAGGCGCGGCGGCCCTGCTCCTCACGGCCCAACTGGGCCGAGCCCTCAACATCATCCAGGGCACGGGCTCCCAACTCCTCACGGCCCCCCAACCGGGCGGCTGGGTGGAGGTCGGGGGCCGCGTGGTCCTGGAACGCTGAAACGCTGTCAGCCCCGGGCGCATCGGGCCACCGCGCAGGCGGTCGGCCCGTTGGCCGTACGGGTGGGGGAGCGTTCCGGTTGATCCACAGTGGTGGGCCGGTCACGCCGAGAGGGGGAACTCCTCGCCCAGCGCGTGGAAGACCGCCGTGTTCAAGGTGAACGCCCGCTTGCACTCGGTCACGATGCGCTGCTTCTCCAGGTCGTCGGCGTCGACGGTGTCCAGGAGTTCGCGGTAACCACGCTTGAAGGCGGCCGGGTTGGGGATCCCCTCGAAGACGTAGAAGCGGACGCCGTCACCCTTCTTCGTGAAACCCCACGTCTTCTCCGCCTTGTCCCGGATGATCTGGCCGCCGGAGAGGTCGCCGAGGTAACGGGTGTAGTGGTGGGCGATGTAGCCGGCCGGCCACTGCTCGGCGCACTCGCGCACCCGTGCCGCGTACGCCTCGGTCGCGGGCAGCGCGCTCAGTCCCGAGCGCCAGGAGGCACCGCGCAGATGCGTCAGGTCCCGCTCCAGCGCGGCCAGCCGGAACAGCTCGGGCCGGATGAACGGGCCCGCCACCGGATCCGACGCCAGCCGTTCGGCCCCGTCCTCCAGTGCCGCGTACACGAACCAGAGCTGTTCGGTGTACCGCGCGTACGCCTCCACGCCGAGCCCGCCGCCGAGCAGATCACTCATGAAGGTCGAGGTCTCCGCCTCCGTGTGCTGCTCGTGGGAGGCGGTGCGGATGAGTGTCGAGAAGGAATCCATGAGGCCATCCTCTAAGGTAAGGCTTGCCTAAGTCAATGGGTTTACCGACACCCTGTCGGGAAAACCTTACCCCGAATTCCGACCAAACGGACAGAGAGGAGATAAGGAAAGGCCCGCCCCCGAAGGGAGCGGGCCACGTGGGCGCGGTGCGGCCTCACTACGGCAGCGTGAGGATCTCCGTCCCCGTCTCCGTCACCACCAGCGTGTGCTCGAACTGGGCGGTGCGCCTGCGGTCCTTGGTGACGACCGTCCAGCCGTCGTCCCAGACGTCGTACTCGTACGTGCCCAGCGTCAGCATCGGCTCGATCGTGAAGGTCATCCCGGGCTGGATGAGCGTCGTGGCATGCGGGCTGTCGTAGTGCGGGACGATCAGCCCGGAGTGGAACGACGTGTTGATGCCGTGACCGGTGAAGTCCCGGACCACGCCGTAGCCGAACCGCTTGGCGTACGACTCGATGACCCGGCCGATGACGTTGATCTGCCGTCCGGGGCGGACCGCCTTGATCGCGCGGTTGAGGGCCTCGCGGGTGCGCTCCACCAGCAGGCGGCTCTCCTCGTCCACGTCACCCACGAGGTACGTCGCGTTGTTGTCCCCGTGCACCCCGCCGATGTACGCCGTCACGTCCAGGTTGACGATGTCGCCGTCCCGCAGCACGGTCGAGTCCGGGATGCCGTGGCAGATGACCTCGTTGACGGAGGCGCACAGCGACTTGGGGAAGCCGCGGTAGCCGAGCGTGGACGGATAGGCGCCGTGGTCGCACATGAACTCGTGCGCCACCCGGTCCAGTTCGTCCGTGGTGACGCCGGGCGCGATGTGCCGGGCCGCCTCCTCCATCGCCCGCGCGGCGATCCGCCCGGCGATCCGCATCGCCTCGACGGTCTGAGGCGTCTGCACCTCCGGCCCGGCGTACGGCTTCGGCGCCGGCCTGCCGACGTACTCGGGGCGGCGGATGTTTCCGGGCACGGAACGGGGCGGGGACAGCTCCCCGGGGACGAGCAACGACTGGCCAGACATGTCGGCGAGTCTATCCGGGGGCGATGGGGGAACATGTCCGTGGCGAGAGGAGCTGGTCATGGCCCTGTTCAAGAAGCGGACCGCCGGAAAGCCGGGCGAGTGGTACTACTGCCTGGAGCACAAGAAGGTCGAGGAGGGGCCCGAGTGCCCCGCCAAGGACCGGTTCGGCCCGTACGCCTCCCGCGAGGAGGCCCAGCACGCGATGGACACCGCCCGGGAACGCAACCTCCAGTGGGAGAACGACCCCCGCTGGCACGACGCGCCGGCGGGCGGCACCGAGGAGGGCAGCGGGGGCTGATCAGGCCCGAGGACGCGTGATCACATCGATCACACCGCTCACAGCGATCACGCGGCCGCGCGCACGGCGGCGGCCGCGCGGTCCTCGCGCGACCGCACCGCGTGCTCGTTCGTCCGGGCGTCGTACCGCATCAGCCCCGGCAGGCACAGCGCCAGCAGCCCCACCGCGCCCGCGCACAGCAGCCCGCCCGACCACACCGACGCCCGTACGCCCCACCACGCGGCGAAGGAGCCCGAGCGGACCTGCCCGAGCTGCGGGCCCGCCGAGTAGGACAGCAGCTCGATCCCGGCGAGCCGGCCGCGCAGCGCGTCCGGGATCGTCTGGTTCCACATGGCGCCCCGGAACACCCCGCTGACCATGTCGCAGCCGCCGGCCACGGTCAGGAACAGCAGCACCAGCCACACATTGCCCACGGCGCCGGCGGCGGCCACCGCCAGACCCCACAGCAGCGCCGCCAGCACCACCATCCGCCCGTGCCGGTGCACCCGAGAGGTCCAGCCGCTGGTCAGACTCACCAGCAGCGAACCGAGCGGCACGGCGGCGTACATCAACCCCAGCGCCCACCGCGCGTCCAGCTCGTCCGCGAGGAAGGGCAGCACGGCCAGCGGCATCGCCAGGAACATCGCGGCCAGATCGACCACGTACGTACCCAGGAGCTCCTTGCGGCCCCAGGCGTACCGGGCGCCCTCGGCGATGGTCCGCAGGGACGGCTTCGCGGCCTCGTGGGTGGCCGGCTGGGCGGCGATGCGCACCACCAGGACGACCGAGACCGCGAACGTCAGCACGTCCGCGGCGTACGCCCAGGACAGGCCCGCGTACGCGACCACCACGCCCGCCGCGGCCGGGCCCGCCACCCCGCCGACCGTCCAGCGCAGGGAGTTGAGCGCGGTCGCCGCCGTGAGGTGCTCGTGGGCCACGATCCGCGGCCACAGCGAGTCCAGCGCGGGCCGCTGCACGGAGGTCAGGGCGGCACAGAGGGCGGCAATCACGTACAGCGGCCAGACGGCCGGGTGCGGCAGCAGCGCTCCGGCCAGCAGCGCCGCGCTGAGCAGCCCCTGCCCGACCTCGGTCCACAGGATCAGCCGGCGCTTGTCCAGCGCGTCCGCGAGCGCCCCGCCGTACAGCCCGAACACGATCAGCGGTACCAGCTCCACGGCTCCGAGCGCGCCCACCGCCGCGGCCGAACCGGTCAGCTCCTTCAGCTGCACCGGCAGCGCGACGAAGGTCAGGAAACTGCCGAAGTTCGTGACCAGGCCCGACACCCACAGCCGCCGGAAGTCGCGCGAGGCCTTCCAGGGGGCGAGGTCGGGGAGCACGGCCCGCAGGCCGGAGCCACCGGAGGCACCGGAGATCTCGGGGGCAGGGGCGGGGGAGTCCTCGGTCACGAGGGGCCATCGTCGGCAGGGGGAGGGCCGGCGGCAACCGATTTTCCCGGGCGCGGCTACCAGCGCGGTGGCGGAGGTGCAGTCAGGAGGTCCGTCAGCCGCGACAGGCGGTCCCGGAAGCGGCGGCGGCCGCGCGGGGCCGGCAGCGCGTTCTCCCCGGCCGCCGCGCTCACCAGGTGCTGCACGGTGTCCAGGTCCAGCTCGGCCCCCGGCGGCACCGCCAGCGTCTCGTGGGCCATCGCCTCCAGCTCGCCCCCGCCGGAGCCCAGGGCCAGCACCGTCGCTCCGGCCCGCCGGGCCTCGTGCACGCGCTCCAGGAGCGGGGCGGGCTCCTCCGGGGCCACCACGAGCAGCGTCTCGCCGCGCCGGGCCGCCGCCAGCCGCCCCAGCCCCACGGCCAGGTGCTCCCGGTCCGCGGGGCGCGGGGCGTGCCGGACGAGCGTCGGGGCCAGCTCCGGGGTGCCCGACCAGGCGGCCTCGTCCACCAGATGTGCCGCCAGGTGCCAGGGCTCGTCCTCCGGTGTGCCCACGAGCAGCAGCCCGCCCCCGTGCGACACGACGGACCCCCGCAGCACCCCCGCGAACCGCCGGGTGGCCCCCAGCCACTCCGTTCCGGCGAGCACCTCGCGCAGCAGCGTGACCCGTACGGCGTCCATACGCGGGCATCCTGCCGCAAACGGGCGCGGCCGGCGCGGACTTCGGTCCGTCTTCGCCCTTCCGGGGGACCCGGCGGCAGCGGGGCCGCGGACGTAGAGTCGGCGCATGACCTCTAGCGACAGTGCACACAAGGCCCCCGCCAAGGACCCCTGGGACCTCCCCGACGTCTCCGGGCTGGTCGTGGGCGTGCTCGGGGGAACCGGTCCGCAGGGCAAGGGCCTGGCCTACCGGCTCGCCCGCGCCGGGCAGAAGGTGATCATCGGCTCGCGTGCCGCCGAGCGGGCCCGGGCGGCGGCCGAGGAGACCGGGTACGGCGTCGAGGGCGCCGACAACGCGGAGACCGCGCGCCGCAGCGACATCGTGATCGTCGCCGTGCCGTGGGAGGGCCACGGCAAGACCCTCCAGGCCCTGCGCGAGGAACTGGCCGGCAAGCTCGTTGTGGACTGCGTCAACCCGCTCGGCTTCGACAAGAAGGGCGCCTACGCCCTCAAGCCGGAGGAGGGCAGTGCCGCCGAGCAGGCCGCGGCCCTGCTGCCGGACTCACGGGTGACGGCGGCCTTCCACCACCTGTCGGCGGTCCTCCTCCAGGACTCCGGGATCGAGCGGATCGACACCGACGTGATGGTCCTCGGCGAGGAGCGCGCCGACGTGGAGACCGTCCAGGCGCTGGCCGGCCGCATCCCCGGCATGCGGGGCGTCTTCGCCGGGCGGCTGCGCAACGCCCACCAGGTGGAGTCGCTGGTCGCGAACCTGATCTCGGTCAACCGCCGCTACAAGGCGCACGCGGGACTCCGCATCACGGACGTATGAGCCGATGGGGGACACTGTTGCCGGACGCTTCCGCACGGAGGCCTCCGCCATGCCCGAAGCAGTGTCCCCCGACAGGAGCCGACCGCCATGCAGCCCTCGCCCCCGTCCGGCCCGGCCCGGCGACTCGCCCTCTACGCCCTGATCGTCTGCGTGCTCGCGGTGGCCGCGGCCGTGGTCTCCTTCGTCCAGGGCAGCTGGCTCGGGGTGGTGTGGATCCTGCTGGCCGGGCTGTCGTCCAACATGACCTGGTACTACGCCCGCCGCGGCCGGACGGGGCAGGACCGCTCCGTCACCGGCTGACCGTGCACAGCGCGCTGGGGCCGTCCCAGAAGCGGTACAGGTCCCAGCCGCAGGCCTGGTCCAGGTACCCGACGCCGAGGTGACGCAGGATCGCGTGGATCATGTCGAAGAAGGCGCTCCCGACCGACGGCAGGAACAGCAGCGCGAAGACCAGCAGCACGCCGAACGGCGCGATCGACTGCACCTGGCGCTTGACGCCGGGCGACAGCCAGGGCTCGATCACGCCGTAGCCGTCCAGGCCCGGGACCGGCAGGGAGTTCAGGATCGCCGCCGTCACCTGGAGCAGCGCGAGGAAGGCCAGAGCGAACCGGAACTCGCCGGGCACGCCGTCCAGCGCGCCGAGCCAGAACGGGGCCGTGCACACCACCGCGAACAGCGCGTTCGTCAGCGGTCCCGCCGCCGAGACCAGGCTGTGCCGCCAGCGGCCCCGGATCCGGCCGCGCTCGATGAACACGGCGCCGCCGGGCAGTCCGATCCCGCCCATGACCAGGAACAGGAGCGGAAGCAGGATGCTCAGCACGGCGTGCGTGTACTTCAGCGGATTCAGCGTCAGGTAGCCCTTGGCGCCGACCGTGACGTCACCGCTGTGCAGCGCGGTGCGCGCGTGCGCGTACTCGTGCAGGCACAGCGAGACGATCCAGGCCGCGGTCACGAACAGGAACACGGACAGGCCCGGGCGGGCCGGAATCGGGTGGAGTCCGGTCCAGGCGGCCCAGCCCGCGACCGCGGTGACGGCCAGGATGCCGAGGAAGACGGGGCTGACCCGGCGGTCGCCGTGGCGGGTGGTGACGGACGTCATGGGGGACGGCTCCTGTGCTCGTACGGTTCGTCCGGCGAGCCCGACCGTACCGGGCACACGGGGAGAACGTCCCGCCCCGGGTCCCGGGTTCCGGGACCTACCGGGCGCCGCGCCGCGGAAATCCCGTGACCGGCCGTGACACCACCGGAGACAATGGACCCCGTGCGCTATCGCATCCTCGGCACCACCCAGGCGCTCCGCCCCGACGGCACCGCCGTCCCGGTCGGCGGGGCGCGGCTGCGTGCCCTGCTGACCGTGCTCGCCCTGCGGCCCGGCCGTACGGTCCCGGTGCGCGTCCTCGTCGACGAGGTGTGGGACGACGAACCGCCCGCCGACGCCACGGGCGCGCTCCAGGCCCTGGTCGGGCGGCTGCGCCGGACGCTCGGCGCGGACGCGGTGGCCTCCGCGGAGGGCGGCTACCGGCTCGCCGCCGCCGCCGACGAGGTCGACCTGCACCGCTTCGAGCGGCTGGCCGGGGAGGGCCTGCGCGCGCTGGGCGACGGCGACCCCGCGAAGGCGGCCGTCGTCCTCGACGACGCCCTCGCGCTGTGGCGCGGCCCCGCCCTCGCCGATCTGCCCGACCGCACCGCCGAGGCGGCCCGCTGGAACACCCGTCACCTGGACGTGCGCCGCGCCCGCCTCACCGCCGCCCTCGCCCTCGGGTATGCCGAGCAGAGCCTGCCCGAGCTGACCGCCCTGTGCGACACCCGCCCCTTGGACGAACCCCTCCAGACCCTCCGCCTGCGCGCCCTGCGCGACGCGGGCCGCACCGCGGAGGCCCTGGCCGCCTACGAGGACGTACGCCGTCTGCTGGCCGACCGCCTCGGCTCCGACCCGGGGCCGGAACTGCGCACCCTGCACGGGGAACTGCTGCGGCCGTACGGGCCGCGCCCCGCCGGGGGGCCGCGGCAGGCACCCGCCCCGGCCGCGGGCACCGGGACGCGGGCCGCCGCGCCCGGTTCCGGCACGGTGTCGGGGCCGCGCGCCGCCGAGAACACCGCCGCCCCCGCGACGGCACCCCTCGCCGGGCCCGCCGCCGGCGTCCCGGCCGGCGCCGGGGGCGAGCAGGCGGACCCCGCCGTGGCCCCCGTGACGGTCACCTCCCCCCCGAGCAACCTTCGCGCCCGGCTCACCTCCTTCGTGGGCCGCGAGGCCGACATCGAGACGATCCGGGCCGACCTCGGGGCCGCGCGTCTCGTGACGCTGCTCGGGCCGGGCGGCGCCGGGAAGACCCGGCTGTCGCAGGAGGCCGCCGAGGCCCTGCGGCCGGTGCCGCGGGACGGGGTGTGGCTGGCCGAACTCGCCCCCGTCGACGACGCCGAGGCCGTGCCCGAGGCCGTGCTCACGGCCGTCGGCGCCCGCGAGACCGTGCTGTACGGCGCCGGGGCCGAGGAGATGCGAGCCGTGGTCGCCGAGCGGCACGACGACCCCGTCGACCGGCTGGTGGAGCACTGCGCCCGGCGCCGCATGCTGCTCCTGCTCGACAACTGCGAGCACGTCGTCGACGCGGCCGCCCGCCTCGTCGAGGAGCTGCTCGCCCGCTGCCCCCAGCTCACCGTCCTCGCCACCAGCCGGGAACCCCTGGGCATACCCGGCGAGGTGCTGCGGCCGGTCGAGCCGCTGCCCGAGCCGGTCGCGCTGCGGCTGCTCGCCGACCGCGGGGCCGCCGTACGGCCCGGGTTCCGCCCCGACGCCGACCAGGACACCGCGGACGCCTGCGCCGAGATCTGCCTGCGCCTGGACGGGCTGCCGCTCGCCATCGAACTCGCCGCCGCCCGGCTGCGGATGCTGGCCCCACGGCAGATCGCCGACCGGCTCGACGACCGCTTCCGCCTGCTCACCTCCGGCAGCCGAACCGTCCTGCCCCGCCAGCAGACCCTGCGGGCCGTCGTCGACTGGTCCTGGGACCTGCTCGACGCCGAGGAGCGGAACGTCCTGAGCCGGCTGTCCGTCTTCGCCGGCGGCTGCGACCTCGCCGCCGCCGAGGCCGTGTGCGGCCCCGCCGCCTTCGACGCCCTCGCCTCCCTCGTCGACAAGTCCCTCGTGGTGGCCACCCCCGCGGCCGACGGCGGGATGCGCTACCGGCTGCTGGAGACCGTCGCCGAGTACGCGGGGGAACGGCTCGACGAGGCCGGAGGCCGCACCGAGACCGGGCGCGCCCACCTGACGTACTACCGCGAACTGGCCCGCACCACCGACCCGTTGCTGCGCGGCTCCGGACAACAGGCGGCCATCGCCAGGTTCGAGCTGGAGTACGAGAACCTGCGCACCGCCCTGCGCCACGCCGTCGCCGTACGCGACGAGCAGGAGGCCCTGTGCCTGCTCCTCTCGCTCGCCGGCTACTGGCAGATGCGCGACATGCGCATCGAGGCCCGCAACTGGTGCGGCGAGATCATGGCGCTCGGCCCCGACCCCTTCACCGAGCCGGTCCGGCGCGCCGCACCGGTCTGGCAGCGGTGCACGGACGCCCCGCCCCCGATGACGGGCGAGGTCCTCGCCGAGGCCCGCCGGGGCCTGCACCTTATCCATCTCTCCTGTATGGACACCGAGTTGGAGGCCTGGGAGTCGCCCGAGGCGAAACGGAAACTGCGGCTCATCGCCGAGGTCTACCAGCCCGGCCAGCCGCAGATCTGCCGCAGCCCCGGCATGCTCTGGATGTTCGCGGTGATGCTGACCGGCGACGTGGAACGCCTGCGCGAGGTCACCGACGCCGCCGTACGCACCTGCCGCGAGACCCCGGGGTTCGAGTGGGAGCTGGCCCACGCCCTCCAGTGGCGCGCCAACCTGCTGGCCAACCGCACCGACTGGGCCGGGGACGCGGGCCGGGACGCCGAAGAGTCGCTGGAGATCTTCCGCCGCCTCGGGGACTCCTGGGGCACCGCCGAGGCGCTCTCCGCGCGCGCGGAGGCCCTGGAGCGCACCGGCGCCTACCTGCCGGCCGCCGCCGACTACCGGGCGGCCATCGAGCACGCCGAACGCCTCGGCGCCCCCGCCCAGGTCGCCGTCCTCAACGCCCGCCTGGGCAGCGTGCTGATGGAGGCGGGCGACGCCGAACAGGGCGAACGGCTGCTGCGCGAGGTCATCGAGCAGAGCCGCAACGGCCACAACGACGCCATGCCCGCCGCCCGGCTCTACCTCGCGGGCTGGCTGGGCATGGCCGGCCGCATCTCCGAGGCGCGCGAGCAACTGCTCCTGCTGCGCGAGGAGTTCGGCATCGCGCACTTTGTCGTCTTCGACGCCTTCATCCTCGGTGCGGAGGCCTGGCTGGACGCGGCCGACGGCGACTACGAGAACGCCCTCGACAAGTCCCGCCGGGCGCTGGAGCAGGCCCAGAACCCGCTGTCCCAGGCCATCGCGCCCCATATGCGCTCGGCGTACCTGACCATCGGTGCCACGGCCCTGGCCGGCGTGGACGGCGGACGCCGGGCCCGGGACGCCGCCCGCTGCGTCGGCGCCGCCGACGCCCTGCTGCCGCCCCGCCACGTCCCCTCGTCCCTGGAACGCCATGTCTACGACGAGGTCGTCGGGCGCACACGGGCGCTGCTCGGCGAGGAGGCGTACCAGGCCGCGTACGCGGAGGGCGGCGGCCTGTCCCCGCAGGAGGCCGCCGCCCTGATCTGAGCCGCACCGGCGCGCAGCCGTGCGGTCAGCTCTTGGTGCGGAACTTGTGGATCGCCACCGGCGCCATCACCGCCGTGAGCACCGCCGACCAGGCCAGGCTCACCCACAGGCTGTGCGCCACCGGGCCGCCCACCATCAGTCCGCGGGCGGTGTCCGCGAGCGCGGACAGCGGGTTGTACTGGGTGAAGGTCCGCAGCCAGCCCGGCATCGTCCCGGGCGGGGCGAAGATGGACGAGCCGAACTGGAGCGGCATCAGCACCAGGAAGCCCATCGCCTGCACGGACTGCGCGTTCTTCATCACCACGCCGAGCGTGATGAACACCCACATCAGCGCCGAGCCGAACACCGCCGACAGGCCCACGGCGGCGAACAGGCCGGGCCAGTTCTCGATGTCGAAGCCGACCAGGACGCCGACGATCAGCAGGATCGCGGTGGCGATCAGCATCCGCAGCAGCTCCACCGCGATCTTGGCGAACAGCACCGAGCCGCGCCCGATCGGCAGGGACCGGAAGCGGTCCATGACACCGGAGTTGAAGTCCTGGTTGAAGCCGGTGCCCACGCTCTGGGCCAGGTTCATCCCCATCATGGCCATCAGGCCGGGCACGATGTACTGCACGTACTGCTGCTGCCCGCCGCCCAGCGACTGCCCGATCGAGCCGCCGAAGACGTACACGAACAGCAGAGTGAAGATCACCGGGAACAGGATCGCGTCGAACATCGACTCCGGGTCCTGCCGGATCCACAGCAGGTTGCGGCGGACCAGCGCGCCGGTGTGCCGCAGATGGCTGCGCAGCGGGATCCGGGCGTCGGCCTTGAGGCCGGCGGAGCCCAGCGGGGTCGTGGTGACGGCACTCATACGGCGACCTCTTCGCGGGTGTCGGCGGGCACGGTGTCCTGCGGGGCACTGGCGCGGTGGCCGGTGAGGGACAGGAACACCTCGTCCAGGCTGGGCAGTTCGGTGGTGATGGAGGTGATCGTGACACCGCGCGCGGTGACCGCGCCGACCACGGCGGTCAGCTGCTCGTCGCTGAGGACCGGCACGAGCAGGGAGCCGGTCGCGGTGTCGACGGTCGTCGCGGCGAGCCCGGTGATGCCCAGGTCGTCGAGCATCCCGGCCAGCGGGCGCACTTCGAGCGGGTCGGCCGGCTTCACGCGCAGGGTGCGCCCGCCGACCTTCGCCTTCAGCTCCTCGATGCCCCCGCCCGCGACGACCTTGCCGCGGTCGACGACGGTCAGCTCGGAGGCGAGCTGTTCGGCCTCCTCCATGTACTGGGTGGTCAGCAGCACGGTGACCCCGTCGCCGACCATCGCCTTGACCTCGGCCCACACCTCGTTGCGGGTGCGGGGGTCGAGTCCCGTGGTCGGCTCGTCCAGGAACAGGACTGCGGGCCGCCCGATCATCGAGGCGGCGAGGTCGAGCCGCCTCCGCATGCCGCCGGAGTAGGTGCGGGCCGGCCGCCGCGCGGCCTCGGTGAGCGAGAACCGCTCCAGCAGCTCGTCGGCGCGGGCGCGGGCCTCCTTGCGCGGCAGGTCGAGGAGCCGGCCGATCAGGTACAGGTTCTCCCAGCCGGGGAGCTTCTCGTCCACGGAGGCGTACTGCCCGGTCAGCCCGATGACCCGGCGCAGCTGCCGGGGCTGGCGGACGACGTCGTAGCCGGCCACGGTGGCCTGTCCGGCGTCCGGGGCGAGCAGGGTGGACAGGATGCGTACGAGGGTGGTCTTGCCGGCTCCGTTCGGCCCGAGCACGCCCATCACGGTGCCCTCGCGCACGTTCAGGTCCACGCCGTCCAGCGCCTTGGTCTCGCCGTAGTGCTTGACCAGCCCCCGCACGGTCACGGCGTTCGGCACGCCGCCGGGGTTGTCGTCGATTCGCGTCATGCCCCGAACGGTGCCAGCCCCCACCGACAAACCACCGACAGTCCGCCGACAGACGCCTGACCGGCATCTGTCGGGCGCGGTGAGCCGTCCCCCGGCCGCACCCCCGGGCCACCGTCCGGGAAACCGGCAGCCCCCGCCGACGGGGGAAGATCGGCGGGGGCTGCCCTGGTACCGCGATGGCTCGACCGGAGGTCAGTGCACCGAGTGCTCCTCCAGGGGGAACGTCCCGCCCACCACGTCCTCCGCGAAGGCCTTGGCCGCGTCGCCCATGACCTCGCGCAGGTCGGCGTACTTCTTGACGAACTTCGGCACGCGCCCGCCGGTCAGCCCGAGCATGTCGGTCCACACCAGTACCTGCGCGTCCGTCTCGGGACCGGCGCCGATGCCGACCGTCGGGATGTGCAGCACCCGGGTCACCTCGGCGGCCAGTTCGGCCGGCACCAGCTCCAGGACCACCGCGAACGCGCCCGCGTCCTGAACGGCCTTCGCGTCCCGCAGCAGTTGCTGCGCCGCCTCCTCGCCGCGGCCCTGGACGCGGTAACCCATGGCGTTGACGGACTGCGGGGTCAGGCCGATGTGGGCCATGACCGGGATGCCGGACTCCACCAGGAGCCGGATCTGCTCGTGGGAGCGCTCGCCGCCCTCCAGCTTCACCGCGCCGACGCCCGCCTCCTTCACCAGCCGGGTCGCCGAGCGCAGCGCCTGCACCGGGCCCTCCTGGTAGGAGCCGAAGGGGAGGTCGCCGACGATCAGGGCGCGGCGGGTGCCGCGGACGACCGCGGCCGACAGCATGGTCATCTCGTCGAGCGTGACGGGCACGGTCGTCTCGTAGCCGAGATGACAGTTGCCCGCGGAGTCGCCGACCAGCATCACCGGGATGCCGGCCTCGTCGAAGACGGACGCGGTCATCGCGTCGTAGGCGGTGAGCATGGGCCACTTCTCGCCGCGTTCCTTGGCGAGGGAGATGTCGCGAACAGTGATGCGGCGGGTGCCCTTACCCCCGTACAGCGCCTTGCTGCCGTCGGAGGGCTTGTTGTGGGCAGCCGAAAGCTGCGTCATGACAACGGCTCCTTCAGTCATCTCGGGGCGCCCTTACGGCGTCCCCGGATCCCTCCCATGGTGGCACCTCGTGCCGGACGCGGCCAGAGGAGCCCCGTGTGCGCAACGTCTCGGCACAGAGGGCGTAAGATCTGGGTAAAGGATTGCGATACGAGACGGTCTCGTATCGGAAGTGCCCCTACGCTCGGCGCCATGACTAATCCTGCCGACCGTGCCGCCCACGGCCCCCGGGTTCCGGAAGCGGTGCACCGCCGCCGTTGGGCGATTCTCGGCGTGTTGATGCTGAGCCTGCTGATAGTGGTGCTCGACAACTCGATCCTGAACGTCGCGATCAAGACCATCTCGACCCCCGCCCCGACCGGCCTGGGCGCCACGCAGAGCGAGCTGGAGTGGGCGATCAACGCCTACACCCTCGTCTTCGCGGGCCTGTTGTTCACCTCGGGCCTGGTCGGCGACCGCATCGGGCGCAAGAAGGTCCTGATCGGCGGCCTCGTCGTGTTCGGCGCCGGTTCCGCGCTGGCCGCCGAGTCCGGCTCGCCGGGCCAACTCATCGCCTTCCGCGCCGTGATGGCCCTCGGCGCCGCCTTCGTCATGCCGGCCACCCTGGCCGTCCTGATGAACGTGTTCGAGCGCGAGGAGCAGCCCAAGGCCATCGGCATCTGGGCGGGCGGTGTCGGCCTGGCCATCGCGATCGGCCCGATCACCGGCGGTCTGCTCCTGGACCACTTCTGGTGGGGCTCGGTCTTCCTGGTCAACGTTCCCATCGTCATCCTCGCGGTCGCGCTGATGCTGTGGCTGGTGCCCGACTCCCGCGACCCGCGGCCCGGCCGCCTCGACCCGATCGGCGTGGTGCTGTCCGTCGTCGGTCTGGTGCTGCTCGTCTACGGCATCATCCGGGGCGGTGAGCTCGCCGACTTCACCAACGCGACCGTGCTGTCGACGATCGTGGCGGGCCTGCTCGTCCTCGCGGCCTTCGTGGTCTACGAAAAGCGCAGCGACCACCCGTCCCTGGACGTCACGTACTTCAAGAACAAGGTCTTCTCGGCCGCCATGACCGCCATCGCGCTGGTCTTCTTCGCGCTGATGGGCGTGACGTTCTTCGGCGTCTTCTACACCCAGAGCGTGCGCGGCTACTCGCCGCTGGAGTCCGGTGTGCTGATGCTGCCGCTCGCCGTCGCACAGCTGATCTTCGCGCCGCGGGCCCGGCTGGTCGTCGACCGCTTCGGCAACAAGGCCACCACCACGGGCGGACTGATCCTGCTCGCCGCCATGCTGGCCGCCTTCGCCGGCTTCGAGGCCGACACGCCGATCTGGCTGCTGGAGGTCGTCTTCTTCCTCATGGGCACCGGCATGGCGCACATCATGACGCCGACCAGCGTCGTCATCATGCAGGCGCTGCCCCGCGAGAAGGCCGGCTCGGCCTCCGCGCTCAGCAACACCTTCCGCCAGGTCGGCGGCGCCCTCGGCATCGCCGTCCTCGGCTCGGTGCTCTCGACGGCGTACCGCAGCGACATCGAGGGCAAGCTCGGCCTGCTGCCCGCCGGACTGCGGGACAAGGCCGGCGAGTCCATCGAGGCCACCCTCGGCGTCGCGGCCAGGCTCGGCCCGCAGGGAAAGGCCCTGATCGGCCCGGCCAACGACGCCTTCCTGCACGCCATGCACGTCACCGCGCTGTGCGGCACCGTGGTCGCGCTCGTCGGCGCGGTCGTGGTGGCCGTGTTCCTGCCGGGCAAGGAGGCCCTGCCGCAGAAGGGCGAGGAGGAAGAGGAACTGGTGGTGGCTGTGGAGTAGCCGCGGCACGGGGGCCACACGGCGACGGGGGACTGCCGGCCGGAGGCGGCCGTCGGTGGGTTGAACCCACCGGCGACCGCCCGATAGGACAATCTCCCTGTACGACGAAAGGACGGCCCACGTGAGCCTTGCCGACAGCCACGCCGCTGCCGACGCCCCTGTGCGAGGGCGCCCCCGCAGCGAAGCGGTGGAACACGCCATCGTGGAGGGCGTGATGAAGCTGCTGGAGGACGGCGTGCCGCTGGCCGAACTCTCCATAGAACGCATCGCCCGCACCGCGGGCGTCGGCAAGGCCACCATCTACCGGCGCTGGAGCGGCAAGGAGGAGCTGTTCGTCGACGTCGTACGCGCCGCCGAGCCCCCCGACCCCGATCTGCCGGGCACCTCCATGCGCGACGACCTCGTGGCCATCCTCGAACAGCTGCGCCGCCGCGGCCTGGTGAGCCGCAGCTCGCTCATCCTGCACAACGTCTACGCTCAGATGAAGAGCAGCCCGAAGATCTGGTGCGCCTACCACGCGACCGTGGTCGAGCCGCGGCGCAAACTCCAGGTGGAGGTCCTGCGCCGCGGGCAGCGCGACGGCGAACTGCGCGGGGACGTCGACGTCGACCTGCTCGCCGACCTCTTCGTCGGCCCCATGCTGGTGCGCAGCGTGATGCGGCCCGACGCCGGCCTGCCGGAAGGTCTGTCGGAGCAGATAGTGGACGCGGTGCTCGAAGGGCTACGGCCTGTCAGTTCCCCGCGCTGATGTGCGCGTTTCGTCACAGATGGGGCTGTGGGCGGCGCAGCCGGAACTCCGCGCGCCGACTTCTTCGTCATCCTGCCCGTACGGCCGTCAAGGACGGCGGGAACGGTGCCGATCATCCCCTAGGGTCGTAGAACACGGGGGTGAACGGTGTGCACGGCAGGCAGTGAGGCGACGGTATGGCGCGACAGGCGTACGTGACGGAGACGGCGGGCGGCTCGGGGCCCGAGCGCCCAGGGGACCGGCTCCGGCGCCTGGCGCACGGCTTCTCCGACGGCCGGCGCGGTGACGCGCGGTTGTGGCGCCGGGGCCTCCTCGTCGCCGCGCTCGCGGTCGTCCTCGCCCTGGTGATGCTGACGCACGCGCAGATCCCCAACCGGATCGGCAACCTCGGCAGTCTCACCGAGACCTTCCTGCCGTGGGCGGGCCTGTTCGTACCGGTGCTGCTGGTGCTGGCCCTGGTGCGCAGGTCGCCGATCGCGCTGATCGCCGTGCTGCTGCCCGGGATCGTCTGGCTCAACCAGTTCGGCGGCCTGCTCACCGACAAGACGGGCACCGGCGGCGAACTGACGGTCGCCACGCACAACGTCAACGCCGACAACCCCGACCCGTCCGGCACCGCCCGCGATCTGGCCGCCTCCGGCGCCCAGGTGCTCGCCCTGGAGGAGCTGAAGACGTCCGCGCTCCCCGTCTACGAACGGACGCTCGCCCCGGCGTACCGGTACCACACGGTGCAGGGCACGGTCGGGCTGTGGAGCAAGTACCCGATCAGCGGCGTCCGCTCCGTCGACATCAAGCTGGGCTGGACGCGCGCCCTGCGCGCCACCGTGGGGACGCCCGAGGGGTCCGTCGCGGTGTACGTCGCCCACATGCCCTCGGTGCGGGTGAAGCTGAACGCCGGCTTCACCGCCGCGCAGCGCGACGAGAGCGCGGACGCGCTGGGCGAGGCGATCGCCGGTGAGCAACTGCCCCGGGTGGTCCTGCTCGGCGATCTGAACGGCACCATGAACGACCGCTCGCTCAACGCCGTCACCTCCCAGATGCGCTCCACCCAGGGCGCCGCGGGCAGCGGCTTCGGGTTCAGCTGGCCGGCGTCGTTCCCGATGGCGCGGATCGACCAGATCATGGTCAGGGGAGTGGAGCCGGTGAGCTCCTGGACCCTGCCGCGCACGGGCAGCGACCACCTGCCGGTGGCCGCGCGTGTGAACGTCACCACATCGGCAACCGGGTCTTAACCTGCTGGAATACTGGGCCTGAGAGGCTTTGTTCCGTCTCCGAACATACGCGGATCTCCGCGGTACGGAACTCCATGCCCCGCACGCTTCGAAGCTCTGAAAGGCCCTCCATGCCCCTGGCTGTGCTCGCCCTCGCCGTGGGCGCCTTCGGCATCGGTACCACCGAGTTCGTCATCATGGGGCTGCTCCCCGACGTCGCCGACGACCTGCACGTCTCGATCCCCGCCGCCGGGCACCTGGTCTCGGCGTACGCGCTGGGCGTCGTCATCGGCGCCCCGCTGCTGGCCGCCGTCACCTCGCGGCTGCCCCGCCGGCACGTCCTGATCGGCCTCATGGCCCTGTTCGTCGTCGGCAACGCGCTGTCCGCCCTCGCCCCCGGCTACGACTGGCTGCTGGCCGCCCGCTTCCTCAGCGGACTGCCGCACGGCGCCTTCTTCGGTGTGGGCGCCGTCGTCGCGGCGACCATGGTGCCGCCGGAGCGCAGGGCCCGCTCGGTGTCCCTGATGATGCTCGGCCTGACCCTGGCGAACGTCGTCGGTGTCCCGGCCGCCACGCTCATGGGCCAGCGCCTCGGCTGGCGTGTGACCTTCCTCGCGGTCAGCGTGATCGGGGTCGCCGCGATAGCGTCCCTCGTCCTGCTGGTCCCGCGCGACCGCGGCCACGCCCCCGCGGCCGGACTGCGCCGCGAACTGGCCGCCCTGCGCTCCCTCCCGGTCTGGCTGGCCCTGCTGACGACCGTGGCGGGCTTCGGCGCGCTGTTCTCGGCGTACAGCTACATCACGCCGATGCTCACCGGCTCCGCCGGGTACGCCGAGGCCGGAGTGACGCTGCTGCTGGCCCTGTTCGGGGTGGGCGCGACCGTCGGCAACCTGCTGGGCGGGCGCCTGGCCGACCACTCGACGCGGGGCACGCTGTTCGGCGGCCTCACCGCGCTGGCGGTCGTGCTGGCGCTGTTCCCGTTGCTGATGCGGACCGAGTGGAGCGCGGCCCTCGCGGTGGCCCTGCTGGGCACGGCGGCGTTCGTCACCGGTTCGCCGCTCCAGCTCATGGTCATGGAGAAGGCGTCCACGGCCCCGTCCCTGGCCTCCGCGGCCAACCAGGCCGCCTTCAACCTGGCGAACGCGGGCGGTGCCTGGATCGGCGGGCTGGCGCTCGCCGCCGGCCTCGGCGTGACCTCGCCGGCGCTCGCGGGGGCGGTCCTCGCGGTGCTGGGCCTCACGGTGGCCGGCCTGGCGTACCGGGTGGACCTGCGGCGGGCGGGTGCCGCGACCGCCGGTGCCGTGCGGGCCGGGCGGGAGCGCGTGGTCGCCTCGCACGTGCCGTCCACGGCCCGTACGGGGGTCCCTTCCCGCTCGACGAGCACGGGGGAGCTCCGGGACGAAGCCGTCCGGGCCGAGGGCGGTGCGGGTGGTCCGGGGGCCTAGCCCCGGCGGCACCCGCACGCACCCGCACGCCCCCGTACCCCCCCTGTACAGGACCCGGCGCCTACGCCGACTCCCGCCAGCCGTTCGTGATCGGCAGGCGCCGGTCCTTCCCGAAGCCCTTCGCGGAGATCTTCGTGCCCGGCGGGTACTGGCGCCGCTTGTACTCGGCCGTGTCGACCATGCGGAGCGTCTTCGTGACCAGCTCGCGGTCGTATCCGGCGGCGACGATCAGGTCGGCGCCCTTGTCCTGGTCGACGTAGAGCTCCAGGATCGCGTCCAGCACCGGGTAGTCCGGGAGCGAGTCGGTGTCGACCTGGCCGGGGCGCAGCTCCGCGCTCGGCGGCTTGGTGATGGAGTTCTCCGGAATCGGCGGGACCTCGCCCCGCTCGGCCGCGGCCCGGTTGCGCCACTCGGCCAGCCGGAAGACCGACGTCTTGTACACGTCCTTGATCGGGCCGTACGCGCCCACCGAGTCGCCGTACAGCGTCGAGTAGCCCACCGCCAGCTCCGACTTGTTGCCGGGCGCGAGGACGATGTGGCCCTCCTGGTTGGAGACCGCCATCAGCAGGGTGCCGCGCAGCCGGGACTGGAGGTTCTCCTCGGCCAGGCCCGTCAGGCCCAGGGAGCCCATGTACGCGTCGAACATCGGCGCGATCGGGACGGTGCGGAAGTTGAGGCCGGTGCGCCGTGCCAGCTCCGCGGCGTCGTCCTTGGAGTGCTCCGAGGAGTACTTGGACGGCATGGAGACGCCGTACACGTTCTCCGCGCCCACCGCGTCGCAGGCGATCGCCGCGACCAGCGCGGAGTCGATGCCGCCGGACAGGCCGATCAGCACGGAGCGGAAGCCGTTCTTGCGCACGTACGCGCGCAGGCCCACGACCAGTGCCGTGTAGACCTCCTCGTCGTCGTCCATGCGCGCGGCGTACCCGCCCGCCGGCTCCGGCTCGTAGGCCGGCAGCGGCTCCTCGGACAGCACCGTCCGGTCGATGCGCAGACCGTCGTCGACCACGCCCGTGGGCGCCTTCGCCGAGGCGGCCGGCAGATCCAGGTCCAGCACCATGAGGTCCTCGGCGAACTGCGGCGCCCGCGCGACCACCTCGCCGTCCGGGGCGACCACGATCGAGTCGCCGTCGAAGACCAGCTCGTCCTGCCCGCCGGTCATGGCGAGGTAGGCGAGGGTGCAGCCGGCCTCCTGGGCCCGCTTGCGGACCAGGTCGAGGCGGGCGTCGTCCTTGAGGCGCTCGTACGGCGAGGCGTTGATCGAGACCAGCAGCCCGGCGCCCGCGCTGCGCGCGGCCGGGACCCTTCCGCCGTCCTGCCACAGGTCCTCGCAGATGGCGAGCGCGACGTCGATGCCGTGCACCCGCAGGACCGGCATGGTGTCGCCGGGGACGAAGTAGCGGAACTCGTCGAAGACGCCGTAGTTCGGCAGGTGGTGCTTGGCGAAGCTCAGCACCACCTCGCCGCGGTGCAGCACCGCCGCCGCGTTCTGCGGAGCGCCGGCCGGCATGCCGTACCTCGGCTGGGCGGTCTCACCGCGGTCGAGGTAGCCGACGAGCACCGGCAGCTCCCCGAGGCCCTCCGCGGCGAGCCGGGCGGCGAGGTCGCGCAGCGCGGCGCGGGACGCCGTCACGAAGGACGACCTGAGGGCCAGGTCCTCGACGGGGTACCCGGTCAACGCCATCTCCGGGAACACCGCGAGATGCGCTCCGCGCTCGGCGGACTCCCGGGCCCGGCGGACGATCGCCTCGGAGTTCCCGGCGAGGTCTCCGACGCGCGAGTCGATCTGGTTCAGGGCGAGACGTAGTTGAGGCACGCGCCCAGTGTAATCGTCAAAGCGACGCGATAGCCGGGCGCGGAGGTGTGGGCCACCCCACGCCGCCCGCGCCCGCGCGGGGGCCGGGGAGCGCCGCGGCGGACCGTGCGCGGACGACCGAGCGGCGCGGCGGCCTGGCAACGGGCCGCCGCGCCGCTCCCGCGTTCCCGGCGGCACCCCCGGCCTTGCCACGACGCGGGCGGACTACCCGCGCGGGCCCGCCGTGAGTCCGTCAGGCGTGTCCGGCGTGCTCACCGCTCACGTGTACGCCACCCACTGCGCCCAGGCGCCCGTCTGGGACCCCTTGACCTGGATGACGGCGATGTCGACCGGGATGTCCTCGGGCAGGTTGCCGGTGGCCCAGGGCGAACAGTACGGGGAGTTGTGCCCACGGGTGGAGGCGATCCGGTCCACGTACCCGTCCCGGTTGTAGTCGAGCCAGGTCTCGATGCCCCAGCCGTCCGCCGATGTGTCGCACGCCTTGATCGCGTCGCCCGGAGTGGAACCGGACGGGTTGTCGCTCCACTGGCCGTAGCCGCCGCTGATGGGCAGCTTGTACACCGACTGAACGCCGGCACCGCCCTGCGGCGCCGCGCTCTTCTGGGCACCGCTGCCCGGCATCATGAGCCGGCCGGCGGGCGAAGCCGCGCCGCTGCTGGACGCGGACGCCGGGCCGGCGGCGAACAGGCCCGCGGAGGCCAGGGCGAGCACCGCCAGCCCCACGGTGCCTCGCCTGACGAACCGTCCACGCTTGTTCTGCCTTGCTCCTCCGTCGCTCACGATGGTCCCTTCCCCGTTGGAATCAGGTGATCGCAGGCAAGCTTTTGTCAGGAATAATCCGTTCAGGAGTCAAGAACCGGTCAAGCTGTGACGTATTGCCGCCAATGTCCAGTCGACCGCGACGGGCCGCCGTGCGGCGCCTTGCGTCCCACTGATCGCACCGCGACGAAACCTTCCCCGACCTCCGGCCCCGCGGGCGCCCGGACACCGGTCTGCGGGAAGCCGTCCCGCCGTTGCCCGTGCGTGGCGGGCCGTCCGCCGGCCGGCTGTGGGTCCTGGGGGCCGGGGGGCTTTCGCGTGCGTGACGGTAACGGCCATCGTGCCCGTGCCCATGCCCGTGCCCGTGCGCTTGTCGCGCCTGCGCGGGCGTCTGCCCCTGTCGGCCGGTGCCTGGCCGTGAGGAGTCGTCCGCCTTCATGTGGTCCGTCCGCCGGCCGGCCGTGGGCCCTGGCCGGCAGAGGTTCGCCCGTGGGTGCGACCGTGCCGCCCCGTGCGCTCGCGCCGGTTGTCCGGGCGCCCGTTCCCGCCGCCCCGCGGCGGTCGCGGACGCTGCCGTCCGGCCTGCCGGTCACCGTGATCGCCGCCGACGACCCGCGCCGGGCCGCGTCCTGGCGGGAGCGGTGGCTCGCCCGGCAGCGGGCGCTCGCCGCGGTCCCGGGCGGCGCGTTCCGGCCGGGCGCACCCGCCGGCCACCTGCTCGTGCTCGACCGCTCCGGGGACGTCGCCGACGCCCTGCTGCACGCGCGCGTGCGCCCGCTCCTCCCGGAGGAGAGGCGGGCGCACGGCCGCTGACCTGGTGTCAGCGGCGGTAGGACTCCACGTAGCCGTTCGCGGGGGAGCCGACGCCGGTGACGGTGTCGTAGCCCTTGACCGCCTTGAGCGAGCTGTCCTTGCCGAGGCTGCGGACGGAGACGCTCAGGCCGTCCGCGGCGTCGACGCCGTTGACGTAGTCGACCCGCGCGACCGCGAGGTCCTTGCCGGTCGGCTGGTCCACCACGTCGTGGTACACCTTCGAGCCGTACTTGGCGTAGATCGCCGGGTTGGCGAAGCCGATCGCCTTGCCGCCGCGGGCCTCCTGGGCGAGACCCTGGACGGCCGCCATGACCGGCGCGGCCAGCGAGGTGCCGCCGATGCGGTACTCGCTGTACCGCTGCGACCCGTCCGGGAAGGTCTGTGTCTGGCCCACCAGGAAGCCGGTGTTCGGGTCGGCGACCGCCGCGATGTCCGGGACGACGCGGTTGCCGGCGGCGTTGTTGGCCGTGGCCAGCGCCTTCGGCACGACGCCCTTCTGGTACGACGGCTGCGCCACGGTCCGGCTGGTGCCGCCGCCCGCGCCCGAGGTGAACGCGCCGGGGAAGCCCGCCCAGCTCCTGCCGTCCGCGGACAGCGAGGCCTTCTGGGTGCCCCAGCCGGTCTCCCACAGGTACTTGTGGCCCTTGCCGACGGCCAGCGAGGTACCGCCGACGGCGGTCACCCACGCCGAGTTGGCCGGGGTGTCGACCTGCTTCGTACCGGTGTTGGCGACCTCGTCGCCGTCGTCGCCGGAGGAGAAGTAGAAGCCGATGCCCTCGACCGCGCCGAACTGGAAGACCTGGTCGTAGGCCGCCGCGACGTCCGGCGTCTCGTTGGCCTCGATGTCGCCCCAGGAGTTGGAGACGATGTCGGCCAGGTGGTTGTCGACGATCTTGCTCAGCGAGTCGAGCAGATCGTCGTCGTAGCAGGAGGCGGCGCCCACGTAGACGACGTTCGCGTCCGGCGCGACCGCGTGCACGGCCTCGACGTCGAGGGTCTCCTCGCCGTACCAGCCGGCCGCTCCGCACTCCTCGGTGTCCGTGTAGCCGGCCGGGAGCACCTGGCGCAACTGGCCCGTCTTCCAGGGCTTGTCGCCGTTCTTCTTCGCGTAGCCGGCCGCGTCGAAGGCGATGGTCGGCGAGGCGTACGCGTCGGTGATGGCGATGCGGACGCCCTTGCCGGTGTACTTGCCGGCGCCGTAGGCGGACCGCAGTTCCTTGCCGGTGTAGCCCTTGACGGCGTACGGGACCTTCTGGCCGTACGCGGAGGGCAGCGTGCTCGCCACGTTCGAGCCGTAGTACGTGGAGAACGGCCCTGCGTTCTTGAACACGTCGTCCGGCGGCGGCAGCTGGTCCTTGTGCTTCGCCTTGTGCGGCGCGTTGTCCAGGCCGGTGACGGTCAGGACGGCGCCGTCCAGGGAGGCCGGCACCGAGGCCGTCCGCGCCGGGGCGCGGTAGGTCTTCGAACCCTTGGCGAAGTTGTGCAGCTGGGTGCCGAACGCCTTCTCGACGGCGGCGACGTCACCGGAGACGGCGACGTAGTGCGCCGTCACGGAGGTGACCTTCAGCCCCGACGACGCCAGCCACGACTTCACGGCGGCCACCTGGGCCTTCGTCGCGCCGAAGCGCGTCTGTGCCTCCTGGGCGCTCAGGTATTTGCCGTACGAGGCCGAGGACGGGTCGGACACCGCCGCGGCGTACTGGGCGAGGCCGGCGGCGTCCCGTCCGGCCAGGTAGACCCGGGCGTGGACCTGGGCGCTGTCCGAGGTGGCGCCCTTGTCCGCCGTGGCCGTCGCCCAGACGGGCCTGGTGCCCGCGAGCGAGCTGCGGCCCGGGTTGTCCGCGGCGTGCGCGGGTATGCCGAGCGCCAGTGCGCCGGCGAGCAGCGGCAGGGTCGCCGCCATGCTCATTCCGGCGCGCGCTGTGGCACGGTTGGATCTCATAGAACCCCCTGCGATGCGTTCGCATGTGACGCAATGAGTGGTTGGTCCTCGCGCGATCCGCGCAGAACCCGCGGCGGTAAGGGTCTTTCGTTTGGATCACACGATCGGGGCCACTCTTCCCGATGAACCGTTCATGTCAGGGGAATGTGAAGGCCAAGAGAAACCCAAGGAACCGCCAGGCGCGGCGAATTGCGGCTTTCGCCCCCGGTCGCCGGAGAGTTGGGGGGCGTCCGGGGCGCGAAGGGGAAAGTCCGGGTTACGAAAGGGGCATCCGGGTCATGAACGGGGCGCCGCGCCACGCTCCTTGAGCATGTCGGCCATCAACCGCATCTCCGACCGCTGCGATTCGACCATGCCCCGCGCGAGCCTCTTCTCCACACCCACCGTGCAGCGGGCGACACAGCCCCCGGCCATGTGGACGCCGCCCTTGTGATGGTCCGTCATCAGCTGGAGGTAGAACACCTCGGCCTGCCTGCCGCCGAGTTCGCCGAGCCTGCGCATCTCGGAGTCGGTCGCCATGCCGGGCATCAGCGCGCCGTCCTGGCCGGCGGGCATGTCGCCCATGCCCATCCACGTCATCGGCGGGTCCGCCGACACCTTCGGCAGCTCCCACAGGTCGAGCCAGCCCAGCAGCATGCCCCGCTGGTTGGCCTGCGTCTGCGCGATGTCGTAGGCGAGGCGGCGCACTTCGGTGTCCGTCGTACGGTCGCGCACGATGAACGACATCTCGACGGCCTGCTGGTGGTGGACCGCCATGTCCCGGGCGAAGCCGGCGTCCGCGGAGCCGGCGGCGGGCGCCTCCACGGTGTGGCGCGCCCCGCCGCTGTCCTCGGCGACCGCGTACGTGATCGCCCCCGTCGCGACCAGCGCGGCCGCCGCGGCCCCGGCGATCAGCCCGATGTGCCTCAACGGTCCAGACCGCCCGTGCAGGTGGCGCCCGGCTCGGGCGTCTGCGGGCCCTGGACGAACTCGGCGAGGAACTTGTCCACCTGCGGGTCCTTCGCGCTCGTCACCGTGCGCTGGTGCGCCCAGGCGGACAGCATGAGGGGGTCCTTCTGGTCCTCGACCGGGCTCATCAGCGTGTACGGCGTCTTCCTCACCTTCGCCGCGAGCGCGGCCACGTCCGCCTTGGACGCCTTGCTGTTGTACGTCACCCAGACGGCGCCGTGCTCCAGCGCGTGGACGGCGCTTTCGTTCTTCACCGGTTCGGTGTACACGTCGCCGTTGCAGTTCTGCCAGACCGGGTTGTGGTCGCCACCGACCGGGGGCTCCATCGGGTAGGTCACCGGGGCGGTGGTGTGGTTGCGCTCCAGCGTGCCCTTCCAGGTCCGTACGCCGTCCGCGCGGGTGACGAAGTGCCCGCCGTCACCGTCCTTCTCCTCGCTCGCCGCGGCCGGTGCGGCGTCCGAGGACCCCGAGTTCAGGAGCACCACGCCGCCGGTGACCAGCCCGGCCACGACGACCACGCTCGCGGCCACCGTGAGCACCCGCGTGCGCCGCTCCCGGGCGCGCTGCGCCCGGCGCATCTCCTCTGTGCGGGCCTTGTGCTGTCCGGTGCCGGTCGGGTGCGCGGAGTCCATGGCGGAGTCCTTCGTGGGGGAAGGGGCGGGCGGGTGTGAGGTGCGGGCGGCCGTGCGTGCCCGAGGGGCCCGCTGATCGTAGTGGGACCGGAGCGCCCTCCGGGAGACCGCCGATAAGTTGAACGGCGGATGCGCATTATCTACCCTGTCCGCATGCGGCTGCTGCGTTCCACCGACATGGCGCTGCGCGTCCTGATGCGGCTCGCGGTCGCCGGCGAGTCGAGCCCCACGACCCGGGAGGTCGCGGGCGACATGGGCGTGCCGTACACGCACACCGCGAAGGTCGTCGCCGAGCTCCAGCACCGGGGGCTGCTCGCGGCCCGCCGCGGCCGCGGCGGCGGACTGACGCTCACCGAAGCGGGCCTCAACGCCTCGGTCGGCGCCCTCGTACGCGCCCTGGAGGGCGAGGGCGACGTGGCCGACTGCGAGGGCAGCATCCCCTGCCCGCTCAGCTCCGACTGCCGCCTGCGCGGCGCCCTGCGGCGCGCCCAGGAGGCCTTCTACGCCGCGCTCGACCCCTTCACGGTCGCCGACATGGTCGCGGCGCCGACGGGACCGCTGCTGCTGGGGCTGCCCGCCATGCGGCCGCCCACCTGAGCGCGGGGCACGCACGGTCAGCCCGGGAAGACCCGGAAGGACCCGACCGCACCGGAAGGCCGGCCGAGACGGTGCACACCGCCTCGGCCGGCCTTCGGAGCGCATCGGCCCGATCGGTCAGGCGGCCGGCTGGGCCAGCCACAGGTCCGGGCCGAAGACCTCGTAGTGGACGTCGGCCGGGGACACGCCCTTGCCGATCAGCTGCTCGCGCACCGCCCGCATGAAGGGCAGCGGGCCGCACAGGTACGCGCGCGTGCCGGCCCGGACGTCGACGTCGCCGAGGTCGACCAGGCCGGGCCGCCCGGCGCCTGCCGCGTCGTCGTCGGCATCGACGTCGTACCGCTCGTAGAAGAAGACCGGTTGCGCGTCCGGCAGCTTGGCCGTGTACGCCTGGTGGTCGGAGCGGAGCGCGTGCGCGGCGGGGGAGCGGTCGGCGTGGACCACGGTCACCGGGGCGCTGTGGCCGGTCAGGGCGAGCTGCTCCAGCATGGCGATCATCGGGGTGACGCCGATGCCCGCGGAGGCGAGCAGCAGCGGCGCCTCGGTCTCCTCCAGGACGAGGTCGCCGTACGGGGCGGACAGCTGGAGGACGTCACCCACGCGCACGTGTGCGTGCAGGTGGTTGGAGACCTCCCCGTCGGGCGTCGTGGCGTCGCCGGCCACCCGCTTGACGGCGAACTGCCGCACCGGCGATCCGGGGGCCGCGGTCAGGCTGTACTGGCGGATCTGGCGGGCCCCGTCCGGGAGCTCGACGCCGACCGAGACGTACTGGCCGGCGCGGTAGCCGGGCACCGGGGCGTCGTCGACGGGGCGGAGCTTGAAGGTGGCCACGTCCGCGGTCTCCTCGATCCGCTCGACGACCTCCCACTCCCGCCAGCCGCGCTGCTCGCTCTGCTCGTACAGGCGCTTCTCGATGGCGATGAGGGCGTTGGCCATCAGCCAGTAGACCTCGGTCCAGGCGGCGGCGACCTCCGGGGTCACCGCCTCCCCGAGCACCTCGGCGATGGCCGCGAACAGGTGCTCGTGGACGACCGGGTACTGCTCCGGTGCCACTCCCAGGGACGCGTGCTTGTGGGCGATGCGCTGGAGCATCAGGTCGGGGCGCTGGTCCGGGTTCTCCACCAGGTGGGTGGCGAAGGCCGCGATGGAGCCGGCCAGGGCCTGCCGCTGTGTGCCGGCGGCCTGGTTGCCGCGGTTGAACAGATCGCGCAGCAGCTCGGGGTGGGCGTCGAACAGTCTGGCGTAGAAGCGCTCGGTGATCTGACCGATGGCCGCGCCGACGGCGGGGAGGGTGGCGCGAACGGTGGCTGCTGACTGCTCGGACAGCATCGTGACTCCTCGATGACTCGATCGGATGGGCTCGATCGCTCGACTGATCGAAACGGTATTGAAACTTGCATTTGAGATGCAAATTATGGAGGCGTGTCCTCGGTCACGTGGGTGAAGGTTCGGCCATTACGGATGACGGTGCGAGCGGGCAAGATGGGCGGCAGAGCGGTACGTCTGCGGTACGCGGGGCGAGCGCCCTCGCGATGGCCGGGCGACGGGCCCCGCAACACGGGCGAAACGCGGCCGTGGTGGGATGCTCAGGTGCCCGACGGTCTCCCGTGACACCGAATACAGGCGGCCTGACCAGCAAGGATGGGGAAGCGGAAGATGGACAAGCAGCAGGAGTTCGTGCTCCGGACGTTGGAGGAGCGCGACATCCGGTTCGTACGCCTGTGGTTCACGGACGTGCTCGGCTTCCTCAAGTCCGTGGCCGTCGCGCCCGCAGAGCTGGAACAGGCCTTCGACGAGGGCATCGGCTTCGACGGCTCCGCCATCGAGGGCTTCGCCCGGGTCTACGAGTCCGACATGATCGCCAAGCCCGACCCGTCCACGTTCCAGATCCTGCCCTGGCGCGCGGAGGCCCCCGGTACGGCCCGCATGTTCTGCGACATCCTCATGCCGGACGGCTCCCCCTCCTTCGCCGACCCGCGCTACGTCCTCAAGCGCGCCCTGGCCCGCACCTCCGACCTCGGCTTCACCTTCTACACCCACCCCGAGATCGAGTTCTTCCTGCTCAAGAACCGCCCGCTGGACGGCTCCCGCCCCACGCCCGCGGACAACTCCGGCTACTTCGACCACACCCCGCAGGCCATCGGCATGGACTTCCGCCGTCAGGCGATCACCATGCTGGAGTCGATGGGCATCTCGGTGGAGTTCTCCCACCACGAGGGCGCCCCGGGCCAGCAGGAGATCGACCTGCGCTACGCCGACGCCCTGTCCACCGCGGACAACATCATGACGTTCCGCCTGGTCATGAAGCAGGTCGCGCTCGAGCAGGGCCTCCAGGCCACGTTCATGCCCAAGCCCTTCTCGGAGTTCCCCGGCTCCGGCATGCACTCGCACCTGTCGCTGTTCGAAGGTGACCGGAACGCCTTCTACGAGTCCGGCGCCGAGTACCAGCTCTCGAAGGTGGGCCGCTCCTTCATCGCGGGCCTCCTCCGCCACGCCGCCGAGATCTCCGCGGTCACCAACCAGTGGGTCAACTCCTACAAGCGCATCTGGGGCGGCTCCGAGCGCACCGCGGGCGCCGGCGGCGAGGCCCCCTCGTACATCTGCTGGGGCCACAACAACCGCTCGGCCCTGGTCCGCGTCCCGATGTACAAGCCCGGCAAGACCGGCTCCGCCCGAGTGGAGGTCCGCTCCCTCGACTCCGGCGCGAACCCCTATCTCGCCTACGCCGTCCTCCTGGCCGCCGGCCTGAAGGGCATCGAGGAGGGCTACGAGCTCCCGCCGGGCGCCGAGGACGACGTCTGGGCCCTGTCCAACGCCGAACGCCGCGCGATGGGCATCGAACCGCTCCCGCAGAACCTCGGTGAGGCCCTGACCCTGATGGAGAACAGCGACCTGGTCGCCGACACCCTCGGCGAGCACGTCTTCGACTTCTTCCTCCGCAACAAGCGCGCCGAATGGCACGAGTACCGCTCGGAGGTCACGGCCTTCGAACTGAAGAAGCACCTGCCGGTGCTGTAGGCGCAGGTCAGGAAGGTTTCCCGCCCATTAGGCGGAGGGGGCCGACGGTCGCGGACCGCCGGCCCCACGCCCTCACCGCTCCTGGGCGGGCCGGCACACGCCTTACGCGGGGCGGACGACGCTGTGGATCGGCATGTAGTAGATCGACTCCTCGCGGACGTTCGCGCCCGAGTGCGGCGCGTGGATCATCATGCCGTTGCCGATGTAGATCCCGACGTGGCTGATGTCGTCGTAGAAGAAGACCAGGTCGCCGGGCTCGGCCGCGGAGACGGGGACGGTCGTGCCGGCCTGCACCTGGTCCCAGGTGGTGCGGGGCAGCGAGATCCCGGCGGACTTCCAGGACGCCTGCGTGAGCCCGGAGCAGTCGTACGACCCGGGGCCGGACGCGCCCCACACGTACGGCTTGCCGATCTGGGCCCTCGCGAAGTCGATGACCTTGGCTGCCTTGGCGGCATAGCCGGTGCTCGATCCGGCATCCGCGCTCGTGCCCGCGCCCGTGCTCGATCCGGCGCCCGCGCTCGTGTCCGCTCCCGTGCCCGTTCCGCTGCTCGCTTTCGCGTCGGAGCTCTGGGCCGCCTGCTCCTGCTCGCGCTTCTGCGCCGCCGCCTTCGCCTCCGCCGCCTGCTTGCGGGCCAGCTCCGCGGCCTTCTGCCGGGCGAGCTCCTGCTTCTTCTTCTCGATCGCCGCCAGCCGCGCCTTCTCCTCGGCGGTCAGCGTCGACAGCAGATGGCGTGCCTCGCTGAGCTTCTTCTGGACGTCGACCTTGCTGGTCCTCAGATCGTTCTGCGAGGTGGTCAGCGACTCCAGGACCTTCGTCGCCTCGGTACGCTTCCTCGTCGTCGAGAGCTGTGCGGTCCGGTAGTCGTCGACGGCCTTCTTCTGCCGCTCGGTGAGCTGGCTCATCAGATGGTCCTGGTCGAAGTACTGCTGGGGATCCTTCGCGAGCAGCAGCGTCGCGGTACCGGAGATCCCTCCCGTGCGGTACTGGGCGGCTGCGAACAAGCCGAGCTCGCGCCGCGCCTCGTTCAGCTTCGCGGTGCGCTTCGCCACGTCGTCGAGGAGGCCGTTCACGCGTTTGCGCTGCGTGGTGGTCTTCTCCTTGGCCGCGTTGTACCTCTCGGTGGCCACCCCGGCCTGGTGGTAGAGGTCGTCGACTCTCTTCTGCACCTCTTCGAGGCTGGGCTTCCGGGGCTGTGCGGGCGCGGCGTTCGCCGTCTGGGACAGCAGTGCCACGGAGGTGAGGGCCGCGGTCGTCAGACCGAGGGCCGGGGACGTGCGCAGTCCGGCGATCCGGGTGGACGTGGTCCGGGCTTTGCGGTGCGACGCCAAGGGTGGCGCCTCCTTCCGTAGACCGCCTACCGGGTTAGCTGTCGGGTTCGGGCGGGTGGTCGGAAGGGCTGCCCTACCGTCCCGTGCGCGCCGTGGGGGACGCGTGAACGGGACCGATTCACCCCAGGGATGCGTGGGTCCCCGGCTCCGGCGGCCGTGAGGCGCACCGGACTCGGCGCAGGCCACCCGTCCCGGCGTTGCTCGCCGGCGGGGTACGGGGTGCCCGCCGGGCACGCTAGCCAACGCTTGTGACTGCTGTGAAGGTTGGTGCGTGATATGTCCGCTACGTTTTCGTGACTTTCACGGTGCGCATACGGATGCCTGCACTCCGATGCTTTTCGGACTTCTGGCTGAAGGAGTACCTGTCGGTGTCGCAGGGGCCGCCCCCAGCGCGGAAGGGGTGACAGGGGGTGCGTCCGGCCTCTGACCGTGCGGAAAGCTGGACCGCCGTCAGGGCTCCGGCCCGGGAGTCCGGATAGGCTCTGGCCAGGACGGGCTTGATCCGACGGGAGGCCGGGATGACGGCGCCGGGGCGCAGGAGCAGTACCTTCACGCGGCTGCTGCGGCACGGCTTCATCCATGCCTCGGACGCCGAGCGGCTGCTGGACGGGCCGGACCTCGCGCCGCTCCGGGACGATCCGGTGCTGCTGGAGGCGCTGGGCGCCACCGCCGACCCGGATCTCGCGCTGGGCGGGCTGGTCCGGCTGCTGGAGGCGCAGCCGGGGTCCAAGGCCCGCCGCGAGCTGCTCGACACGCTGATAGCGGCCAAACCGCTGCGCGACCGGCTGCTCGGTGTGCTCGGCGCCTCCACCGCGCTCGGCGACCACCTCGCCCGGCACGCGGGCGACTGGCGGGCGCTGGTCACCTACGAGCCGCGCGACCTGCACCCGGGGGTCGAGGAGTTCGAGCACGGGCTCGCCGACGCCGCCGACCCGGTCGGGCTCCGCGTCGCCTACCGGCGCTGCCTGCTGTCCATCGCCGCCCGCGACGTGTGCGGCACCACGGATGTCGCCGAGACCGCGGCCGAGCTCGCCGACCTCGCCACCGCCACCCTGCGTGCCGCGCTCCGGCTCGCGCGGGCCGCCGCGCCCGAGGACGACGCGCTGTGCCGGCTCGCGGTGATCGCGATGGGCAAGTGCGGCGGCCACGAACTCAACTACGTCTCCGACGTCGACGTGATCTTCGTCGGTGAGGCCGAGGACGGCGCCGACGAGGTCAAGGCCCTGCGCGCCGCGACCCGGCTCGCCTCGCACATGATGCGGATCTGCTCCGAGACGACCGTGGAGGGCTCGATCTGGCCGGTCGACGCCAACCTGCGGCCCGAGGGCCGCAACGGGCCGCTGGTGCGCACGCTCAGCAGCCATGTCGCCTACTACCAGCGGTGGGCCAAGACCTGGGAGTTCCAGGCGCTGCTCAAGGCCCGCCCGGTGGCCGGCGACCTGGAACTGGGCGGGCAGTACATCGCCGCGCTCGACCCGCTGGTCTGGCAGGCCGCCGAGCGCGAGAACTTCGTCGCCGACGTGCAGAAGATGCGCCGCCGCGTGGTCGAGACCATCCCCGTGGCCGAGGTCGAGCGCGAGCTGAAGCTCGGGCCGGGCGGCCTGCGCGACGTCGAATTCGCCGTGCAGCTTCTTCAGTTGGTGCACGGGCGGACCGACCCGTCGCTGCGCAGCGGCTCCACCCTGGACGCGTTGCAGGCGCTTGCCGCCGGAGGGTACGTCGGCCGTGTGGACGCCGTGCAACTCGACGACGCCTACCGGTTCCTGCGTTCCCTGGAGCACCGCATCCAGCTGTTCCGGCTGCGGCGCACCCACCTCGTCCCCGAGGACGAGGCCGATCTGCGCCGGCTCGGACGGTCGCTCGGCCTGCGCAGCGACCCGATCACCGAGCTGACCCGCGAGTGGAAGCGGCACACCAGCGTCGTACGCCGGCTGCACGAGAAGCTGTTCTACCGTCCGTTGCTCGACGCGGTCGCCCAACTCGCCCCCGGCGAGGCCCGGTTGAGGCCGGAGGCCGCGCGTGAGCGGCTGGTCGCGCTCGGGTACGCCGACCCGGCGGCCGCGCTGCGGCATCTGGAGGCGCTGGCCTCCGGCGTCACCAGGAAGTCGGCCATCCAGCGGACCCTGCTGCCCGTGCTGCTGGGGTGGTTCGCGGACTCCGCCGATCCGGACGCCGGGCTGCTGAACTTCCGCAAGGTGTCGGACGCGCTCGGCAAGACCCCCTGGTATCTGCGGCTGCTGCGGGACGAGGGGGCCGCCGCCGAGAACCTCGCCCGGGTGCTGTCGGCCGGGCGGCTCGCGCCCGACCTGCTGATGCGCGCGCCCGAGGCCGTGGCACTGCTGGGCAACGGTGACGCGGGCGGCCTCGAACCGCGCGGCCGCGCCCAGCTGGAGCAGGAGGTCCTCGCCGCCGTGCGCCGCGCCGAGACCCCCGAGCAGGGCGTCACGGCGGCGCGCGGCGTACGCCGGCGGGAGCTGTTCCGTACCGCCGCCGCCGACATCGTCGGCTCCTACGGCACCGAGACCCGGCCCGCCGAGGCCGATCAGGGCGCGCTCGTGGACCAGGTGGGCGGCGCGGTGTCCGACCTGACCGCGGCGACGCTGGCCGGGACCCTGCGGGCGGTCGTGCGCAAGGGATGGGGGGACACCCTGCCGACCCGGTTCGCGATCATCGGCATGGGGCGCTTCGGCGGGCACGAGCTGGGCTACGGCTCGGACGCGGACGTGCTGTTCGTGCACGAGCCGTGGGAGGGCGCCGACGAGCGGGAGGCCGCCGAGGCCGCGGCCCGGGTGGTGGCCGAGACGCGGCGGCTGCTCCAGATCCCGAGCGCGGATCCGCCGCTGCTGGTCGACGCGGATCTGCGGCCCGAGGGGAAGTCCGGGCCGCTGGTGCGGACGCTCAAGTCGTACGAGGCGTACTACCGGCGGTGGTCGCTGGTGTGGGAGTCCCAGGCGCTGCTGCGGGCCGAGCCGGTGGCCGGGGACGAGGACCTGGGGCGGCGGTTCATCGAGCTGATCGACCCGTTGCGGTATCCGCGCGGCGGGCTGCGCGACGACGCGGTGCGGGAGATCCGGCGGCTGAAGGCCCGGATGGAGTCCGAGCGGCTGCCGCGCGGCACCGACCCCAAGCTGCACACCAAACTGGGGCCGGGCGGGCTGTCCGACGTGGAGTGGACCGTGCAGATGCTCCAGATGCGGCACGCGGCGGGGGAGGCGTCGCTGCGGACCACGCGGACGCGGGAGGCGCTGGCGGCGGCACGGGAGGCGGGTCTGGTGTCCGCGGAGGACGCCTCCACGCTCGACGAGGCGTGGGTGCTGGCCACGCGGGTGCGCAACGCGGTGATGCTGGTGCGGGGCCGGGCGGGGGACACGTTCCCCACCGAGTCGCGGGAACTAGCCGCGGTGGGACGGTACCTGGGATACGGGCCGGGGCACGCGGGCGACATGCTCGACGCGTACCGGCGGACGGCACGCCGGGCCCGGTCGGTCATGGAGGAGCTGTTCTACGGTTCGTGAGACGGCCGGCCCGGCGGCACCGCCACGGAGCAAGGCCTCCGCAGGCCGTGACGGTGGCCCGGCGGCACCGCCACGGAGCAAGGCCTCCGCAGGCCGTGACGGCGGCCCGGCAACACCGCCCTATGCCTCCGTGGGCCGCAGCGCCGGCGTCAGCCGCGGCAGCGCGTGCGGCAGCGCCCCGTACCAGGCACGGACCACCGTGAAGCCGAAGGAGAGGCACAGGACGCCGCCGACCGCGTCCAGCCAGAAGTGGTTGGCGGTGGCGACGATGACGACCAGGGTGGCCACCGGGTAGAGCAGGCCGAGGACGCGCAGCCAAGGGATCGTGCACAGGGTGAAGACGGTCAGGCCGCACCACAGGGACCAGCCGATGTGCATGGACGGCATCGCGGCGTACTGGTTGGACATGTTCTTGAGGTCGCCGGACGCCATGGAACCCCAGGTGTGGTGGACCTGGACCGTGTCCACGAAGTGGCCGCCGGTCATCAGGCGCGGGGGCGCCAGCGGGTACAGGTAGTAGCCGAGCAGCGCCACGCCCGTCGTCACGAAGAGGGTGAGCCGGGCCGCCGCGTAGCGGCCGGGGTGCGTGCGGTAGAGCCACACCAGGACGCCGATGGTGACCACGAAGTGCAGCGTCGCGTAGTAGTAGTTCATGCCGATGATCAGCCAAGTCACCGAGTTCAGGGCATGGTTGACCGAGTGTTCGACGGCGATGCCGAGCTGGTGCTCGGCGTCCCAGACCCAGTCCGCGTTGCGCAGCGCCTTGGCCTTCTGCTCCGGGACCGCGTTGCGGATCAGCGAGTACGTCCAGTAACTCACCGCGATCAGCAGGATCTCGAACCACAGCCGCGGCCGGCGGGGGGTGCGCAGACGCTCCAGGACGGTGGGGGACTGCTCGTCCGTGACGAGGGGCGGAACGGCCTCTTTCCGGCCTTCCAGTCGTGTCTCGGTCGAGTCACCCATAGGCACAGAGTCTGCCAGAAAAGCCTTCGTCCACCGATCATCCCCCGGTCGGGTTCCGTTCGCATGTTCTCCGCCTCAGGGACGAGCGCGGTCCCCGGGGGCCGAAGCGGTCGAACCGCGCACCACCAGCTCCGGCATGAACACGAACTCGCTGTGCGGCGCGGGCGTCCCGCCGATCTCCTCGAGCAGCGTGCGCACCGCCGCCTGGCCCATCGCAGGCACCGGCTTGCGGATGGTCGTCAGGGGCGGGTCGGTGAAGGCGATCAGGGGGGAGTCGTCGAAGCCCACCACGGAGACGTCCCGGGGGACCTCCAGCCCGCGCTGTCGCGCCGCCCGGATCGCGCCGAGCGCCATCATGTCGCTGGCGCAGACGATCGCCGTGCAGTCCCGTTCGATGAGCGCGGTGGCCGCGGCCTGGCCGCCCTCCAGGGTGTAGAGGGAGTGCTGGACCAGCTCCGACTCGACGACGTCCGCGGCCAGGCCCAGCTGGTCCTGCATGGCGCGCACGAAGCCCTCGATCTTGCGCTGGACCGGCACGAAGCGCTTCGGGCCGAGGGCCAGACCGATACGGGTGTGCCCCAGGGATGCGAGGTGGGTGACCGCCAGGGTCATCGCGGCCCGGTCGTCGGGGGAGATGAACGGCGCCTGCACCTTGGGGGAGAAGCCGTCCACGAGGACGTAGGGCACGCCCTGGGCGCGCAGGCGCTCGTAGCGCTCCATGTCGGCCGTGGTGTCCGCGTGCAGACCGGAGACGTAGATGATCCCGGCGACCCCGCGGTCCACCAGCATCTCGGTCAGCTCGTCCTCCGTGGACCCGCCGGGGGTCTGGGTGGCGAGCACCGGGGTGTAGCCCTGCCGGGTCAGCGCCTGGCCGATGACCTGCGCCAGCGCCGGGAAGATCGGGTTCTCCAGCTCCGGGGTGATCAGGCCCACCAGCCCCTCGCTGCGCTGCCGCAGCCGTACCGGGCGCTCGTAGCCGAGGACGTCGAGGGCGGCCAGCACGGACTGGCGGGTGGTGGCGGCGACGCCCGGCTTGCCGTTGAGGACGCGGCTGACGGTCGCCTCGCTCACCCCCGCCTGGGCGGCGATGTCGGCAAGCCGTGTGGTCACGTGACCGGACTGTACCGGCCGGCCCCCGCCCTGCACACCGACGGGGCGCCTGGTGCGAGCCGTTGAACGGCCCGCTGCGGGCTGCTGCGTCATCGCGATCCCTCGTGTTCGGTCGGCGGCCGGTCGACGTCCGGGTCTCGGCGTCCGGTCCGCAACGGGATGATTCCTCCCCCGCCATCGTCTGGCAAGGGCTTGCAGAGTCTTGCACAAGTGTCCGAGGGGCCGCCTGCCCGCGTGAAATCAGGGCCGTAGGTCCTGTCTCGGCGGGTCACGAAGTGGTAACTCGCCCGTAGTCTTGCGCTTTTTTTCTGCAAGGTCTTTCGCGGAGCTTGCAACGCTGTTACGTTCTCGGTCGCCCGGCGGCGGCAACGGCGCGGTCGGCAACTCGGCAGGGCGGCGGACGGGGCCGTTCCCTGTTCACGGGCTTAACCCTCAAGGAGAACTCATGCGGCGTGGCATAGCGGCCACCGCGCTGGTTGCGTCCCTCGCCCTCGCGGCGACGGCGTGCGGCGGGAGCGACAGCGACAACGGCGGCAAGGCCGACGGTCCGGTGACCATCACGTGGTGGGACACCTCCAACGCCACCAACGAGGCACCGACGTACCAGGCCCTGGTCAAGCAGTTCGAAGCGGCCAACAAGGACATCAAGGTCAAGTACGTCAACGTCCAGTTCGACCAGGCGCAGAACAAGTTCGACACGGCCGCCGGCTCCAAGGGCGCCCCGGACGTGCTGCGCTCCGAGGTCGGCTGGACCCCGGCCTTCGCCAAGAAGGGCTATTTCGTGCCGCTGGACGGCACCGAGGCACTCGCCGACCAGGACAAGTTCCAGCCCAACCTGATCAAGCAGGCCCAGTTCGAGGGCAAGACCTACGGCGTCCCGTTCGTCACCGACACCCTGGCCCTGGTCTACAACAAGGCCCTGTTCGAGAAGGCCGGCATCACCGAGGCGCCCAAGACCTGGGACGAGCTGAAGTCCGCCGCCGCCAAGATCAAGGACAAGACCGGCGTCGACGGCTACTGGGGCTCCACCCAGGCCTACTACGCCCAGAGCTTCCTCTACGGCGAGGGCAGCAACACGGTCGACGCCGACGCCAAGAAGATCACCATGAACTCGCCGGCCGCCAAGAAGGCCTACGGCACCTGGCTGAGCCTGTTCGACGGCAAGGGCCTGCACAAGGCCGACACCACCGCCGACGCCTACGCCCACATCCAGGACGCGTTCGTCAGCGGCAAGGTCGCCGCGATCATCCAGGGCCCCTGGGAGATCACGAACTTCTACAAGGGCTCCGCCTTCACGGACAAGTCCAACCTGGGCATCGCCACCGTCCCGGCCGGTTCCGCCGGCACGGCGGGCGCCCCGACCGGCGGCCACAACCTCTCGGTCTACGCCGGCTCGGACAAGGCCCACCAGGACGCGGCCCTGAAGTTCGTGAACTTCATGACCTCGGCGAAGTCCCAGGAGACCATCGCCCTGAAGAACTCCACGCTGCCCACCCGCGACGACGCCTACACCGCCGAGGTCAAGGCCGACCCCGGCATCGCCGGCTACCAGGGCGTCCTGCCCGCCGCCCAGCCGCGCCCGGCGCTGCCCGAGTACGGCTCCCTGTGGGGCCCGCTCGACACCGAGCTGCCCAAGATCGCCGCCGGCAAGGAGTCCCTGGACAAGGGCCTGAGCAACGCCGAGCTCGCGATCGCCAAGCTGGTCCCCGACTTCAGCAAGTGAGTCCGCGTGGCCGCCGGACCTCTCCCGCGACAGGGAAGGACCCGGCGGCCACCGGCCTGTGCCCAGCCCCATTCCCTGATCTTGCAAAAGGTGTCGAACCATGACAGTCGCCATCGACCGCGCGACCGGCAGGCGCCGCGGTGACCGCGCGCCTCGGCCCGGGCTGGGGCAGCGCCTGAAGAACGGCTTCCAGAAGTACTGGTACGCCTACGCGATGATCGCGCCGGTGGTCGTCGTGCTCGGCGGCATCGTGGGCTACCCCCTGGTGCGGGGCTTCTACCTGACCCTCACCGACGCCAACAGCCTCAACTCGGCTCGCACCATCGGCGTCAACCACATCGAGGCCACCTACCGGTTCATCGGGCTGGACAACTACAAGGACATCCTCTTCGGCCCGACCTCGTACGACCGGTTCTGGTCGCACTTCCTGTGGACCGTCTTCTGGACGGCCGCCTGCGTGTTCCTGCACTACAGCATCGGCCTCGGCCTCGCGCTCATGCTCAACCAGAAGCTGCGCGGCCGCACCTTCTACCGGCTGATGCTGGTCCTGCCCTGGGCCGTGCCGACCTTCGTCACGGTCTTCTCCTGGCGAATCATGCTCGCCGACTCCGGCGTGCTCAACCAGGTGCTCGGCAGTCTGCACCTGCCCCAGCCGCAGTGGCTGGAGGACACCTTCTGGCAGCGGTTCGCCGCGATCATGGTCAACACCTGGTGCGGTGTGCCGTTCATGATGCTCTCGCTGCTCGGCGGCCTGCAGTCCATCGACGCCACGCTCTACGAGGCCGCGGAGATGGACGGCGCGACCGCCTGGCAGCGGTTCCGGCACGTCACGCTGCCCGGTCTGCGCTCGGTCAGCTCCACCGTGGTGCTGCTCGGCGTCATCTGGACCTTCAACCAGTTCGTGATCATCTTCCTGCTGTTCGGCCCCTACAGCGCGCCCGACGCCCAGATCCTCGTCACCTGGGCCTACTACCTGGGCTTCGGACAGCAGCCGCGCGACTTCGCCCAGTCGGCCGCCTACGGCGTGCTGCTGCTGTCGATCCTGACCGTCTTCACCTCCTTCTACTTCCGCTGGCTGAAGCGCAATGACCAGCTCGCCGTCTGACGCCGCAGGAGCCGCCGCCATGAGCACCACGACCCTCGAAAAGACACCGGCCGGCCCGGCCTCCGCCCCTCCTTCCCCGCGCCGGACCCGTCGGCGGGGCGAGCGCGGCCGGCTCGGCGGCGCCCTGCTGCACGGCGGCCTGGCCGTGGCGAGCCTCATCGCGCTGGCACCGGTGGCCTGGCTGTTCTTCCTGTCGCTCGGCCCGGACAAGGACGACTACCTGCACCCCGGCCGGATCTTCGGCAAGCTCACCTTCTCCAACTACAGCTTCGTGCTGCAGCACACGGCCTTCTTCGACTGGCTCAAGTCCACGATGATCGTGGCCCTCGGCACCACCCTGATCGGCGTCTTCGTCGCCGCCACCACCGGCTACGCGGTCTCCCGCATGCGGTTCCCCGGCTACAAGCAGCTGATGTGGGTGCTGCTGCTCACCCAGGCCTTCCCGATCGCCATCCTGATCGTGCCGATGTACGAGATCTTCAGCGAGCTCGGTCTCATCGATACCTACTGGGCCCTGATCGTCATCAACTGCACCACGGCCGTCCCCTACAGTGCCTGGCTGCTCAAGGGGTACTTCGACACCATCCCGTTCGAGATCGACGAGGCGGGACGCGTGGACGGGCTCAGCCCCTTCGGCACCTTCGCACGGCTGATCCTGCCGCTGGCCCGCCCGGGGCTGGCCGTCGCGGCCTTCTACAACTTCATCACGGCCGTCGGCGAGGTCGCGTTCGCGACCACCTTCATGCTGGACGACTCCAAGTACACCTTCGCGGTCGGCCTGCAGAGCTTCGTCAGTGAGCACGACGCCCAGTGGAACTACATGGCCGCCACCGCGGTGTTGATCGCCGTTCCGGTGTCCGTCTTCTTCTACCTTGTCCAGAAAAACATCGTCACCGGCCTCACCGCGGGCGGCACCAAGGGCTGACCCCACCCCTGGTCAACGGCTCCCGCGCGGCTGCCCGCGCGGGTGGCGGCCGCGGTGCCCCCCCCCAAGCTCTTCGAGCAGGGGCCCCCGGACCCCGCTGTCACCGCGGCCGCCCCGTCACCCGGACGCGCTCCTCCCCACCCATGACAAGCAATCGCCCCGAGCTCCTTCGCCCGAGCAGGGGCACCCCCGACGCACCAAGGACGCCATGAGCAAGCAGCACTCCCCGGCCGAATCCCCCCTCTCCGAAGCGGCTGCCACCACCGTCGCCCCGCGCCGCGACTGGTGGCGGGACGCGGTGATCTACCAGGTCTATCCGCGCAGCTTCGCCGACAGCAACGGCGACGGCATGGGCGACCTGGAGGGCGTACGCTCCCGCCTGCCGTACCTGCGCGACCTCGGTGTGGACGCCGTCTGGCTCAGCCCGTTCTACGCCTCCCCGCAGGCCGACGCCGGCTACGACGTCGCCGACTACCGTGCCGTCGACCCCATGTTCGGCAATCTGCTGGACGCCGACGCGCTGGTCCGCGACGCCCACGCGCTGGGCCTGAGGATCATCGTCGACATCGTCCCCAACCACTCCTCGGACCAGCACGAATGGTTCAAGCGCGCGCTCGCCGAGGGCCCCGGCTCCGCCCTGCGCGACCGCTACCACTTCCGCCCCGGCAAGGGAGCGGACGGCGAACTCCCGCCCAACGACTGGGAGTCCATCTTCGGCGGCCCCGCCTGGACCAGGGTCACCGAGCCGGACGGCACCCCCGGCGAGTGGTACCTGCACCTGTTCGCGCCCGAGCAGCCCGACTTCGACTGGGACCACCCGGCCGTCGGCGACGAGTTCCGCTCGATCCTGCGGTTCTGGCTGGACATGGGCGTCGACGGCTTCCGCATCGACGTGGCACACGGCCTGGTCAAGGCCGAGGGCCTGCCCGACCTCGGCACCCACGACCAGCTGAAGCTGCTGGGCAACGATGTCATGCCGTTCTTCGACCAGGACGGCGTGCACGCGATCTACCGCCAGTGGCGGCACATCCTCGACGAGTACTCGGGCGACCGGATCTTCGTCGCGGAGGCGTGGACCCCGACCGTCGAACGCACCGCGAACTACGTCCGCCCCGACGAACTGCACCAGGCGTTCAACTTCCAGTACCTGGGCACCGACTGGGACGCCGACGCACTCCGTGAGGTCATCGACCGCACCCTTGAGTCCATGCGCCCGGTGGGCGCCCCGGCCACCTGGGTGCTGTCGAACCACGACGTCACCCGGCATGCCACCCGGTTCGCCAACCCGCCCGGCCTCGGCACCCAGATCCGCAGCGCCGGCGACCGCGACCTCGGCCTGCGCCGGGCGCGCGCGGCCACGCTGCTGATGCTGGCGCTGCCCGGTTCGGCGTACGTCTACCAGGGCGAGGAACTGGGTCTGCCGGACGTCGTGGACCTGCCGGACGAGGTGCGCCAGGACCCGGCGTACTTCCGGGGCGAGGGCCAGGACGGGTTCCGCGACGGGTGCCGGGTGCCGATCCCGTGGACCCGCGAGGGATCCTCCTACGGATTCGGCGGCGGTGGCAGCTGGCTCCCGCAGCCCGCGCACTGGGGCCGACTGAGCGTGGCGGCCCAGCAGGGCGTGCCGGGCTCCACCCTCGAGCTGTACCGCTCGGCCCTCGCGGCCCGCCGCACCCACCCCGACCTGGGCGCCGGCGACGCGGTGGAGTGGCTGCGCGCGCCCGAGGGCGTCCTCGCCTTCCGGCGCGGCGAGTTCGTCTGCGTGGCGAACACGACCGGCGAGTCGGTGACCACCCCCGCGTACGGCCGTGTGCTGCTCACGAGCGGCGAGGTGGCGGAGGCGGACGGCGAGGCGAAGGTCCCGTCCGACACGACGGTGTGGTGGACCACGGCCTGACCCGACAGGTCACAGTTTCACATCAACTCCCCATGGCCCGCTGCCCGTTGAGGTGGCGGGCCTTCTACCATCCGGGGTCATCGACTTGCTGAACCTTTCAGCAAGGGCCTTCAACGAAGAAGGAACCCCCACATGACCATCCGCAGACCCCTTTCATACGCGGCCGCCCTCGCCATGGCCGCCTCGGTGGCCCTCGCGGCGCCCGCCGCCGCCTCCCCGCCCGGCACCAAGGACGTCACCGCCGTCCTCTTCGAATGGAACTTCGCCTCGGTCGCCAAGGAGTGCACCAACACCCTCGGCCCGGCCGGCTACGGCTACGTCCAGGTCTCCCCGCCCGCCGAGCACATCCAGGGCCCGCAGTGGTGGACGTCGTACCAGCCGGTGAGCTACAGGATCGCCGGCCGGCTCGGTGACCGCACCGCGTTCCAGAACATGGTCAACACCTGCCACGCGGCCGGTGTGAAGGTCGTCGCGGACACGGTCATCAACCACATGTCGGCGGGCGGCGGCACCGGTACCGGCGGCTCGTCGTACACGAAGTACGGCTACCCGGGCCTGTACTCGAACAACGACTTCAACGACTGCAGGACCGACATCACCAACTACCAGGACCGCTACAACGTCCAGTACTGCGAACTGGTGGGCCTCGCCGACCTCAGGACCGGGTCGGACTACGTCCGCCAGACCATCGCGGGCTACATGAACGACCTGCTCTCCCTGGGCGTCGACGGCTTCCGCGTCGACGCGGCCAAGCACATCCCGGCCGCCGACCTCGCCACCATCAAGTCGCGCCTGAAGAACCCTTCCGCCTACTGGAAGCAGGAGGTCATCTACGGCGCGGGCGAGCCGATCCAGCCGACCGAGTACACCGGCACCGGCGACGTCCAGGAGTTCCGCTACGCCTACGACCTCAAGCGGGTCTTCAACAATGAGAAGCTCGCCTACCTGAAGAACTACGGCGAGGGCTGGGGCTACATGAACAGCTCGGCGGCCGGCGTCTTCGTCGACAACCACGACACCGAGCGCAACGGCTCGACCCTCAACTACAAGAACGGCGCGAACTACACGCTGGCCAACGTCTTCATGCTGGCCTGGCCCTACGGCGCCCCCGACATCAACTCCGCCTACGAGTGGTCCGACGCGGACGCGGGTCCCCCCAACGGCGGCAAGGTCAACGCCTGCTGGCAGGACGGCTGGAAGTGCCAGCACGCCTGGCCGGAGATCAAGTCCATGGTCGCCTTCCGCAACGCCACCCGCGGCCAGGCGGTCACCAACTGGTGGGACAACGGCAACAACCTCATCGTCTTCGGCCGGGGCAACAAGGGCTATGTGGTGATCAACCACGAGAACACGGCGGCCAATCGCTCGTACCAGACCTCGCTGCCCGCGGGCACCTACTGCGATGTGCAGGGCAACAGGACCGTCACGGTGGACGCCAACGGCTGGTTCCAGGCCTCGGTCGCCCCGAACACCGCCCTCGCCATCTACGCCGGAAAGCCGAGTTGCTGACGACCCGACGCCTGCTCCTGCGGCCGGTCGAGCCGGACGACGTACCGGCCCACCGCCGCCTGTGGACCGATCCGGAGGTGCGCCGCCACCTGGGCGGGCCGGTGCCCCCGGATACGGTCCGCGTCCGCGAGCAGGGCTGCGTGGGCGCACCCGGGCTGCTCACCATCGTGGACAAGGAGGACGGTGCCGTCCTGGGCTCGGTGCTGGTGGAGCCCGGGGCCCGGGCCGGACGGACCGAGGTCTCCTATCAGTTGCTCCCCGAGTATTGGGGGCACGGTTACGCGCACGAGGCGGTCGCCGCCGTGGCCGGCCGGGCCGCGGAGGGCGAGGAGCTGGTCGCGGTGACCCAGGCGGCCAACGCGCGGTCGCGGCGACTGCTCGAAGCCCTGGGCGCCGTACCCGTCGAACGGTTCGTCGAGTGGGGGCGGCCGCAGATCCTCTACCGCTTTCCGTAACTGGCGGGGCCGGCGCTTCGGGAGTGGGAGCGCCGGTCCCTGTCGGGGGGAGCGGCTGGTGAAAAGATTTTCTGCGAGTTTCAAGGGTCTTGCTGTAAGCCTTGCGCAGGCGATACGGTCGCGCCCACGCCCGGCGGCGTCGTCGATGCCGGGGCGAGGGGCCGCAATCAAGTGAGCCGTACCGCCAAGGAGTTCACCCCGTGATACCGAGATGGCCGGCGCCCTCGCGGCGCCGCACCCCGTCAGGCAGACGCGTCGCCGCCGTCACCGCGGCCGCGCTCGCCGCAGCGCTCGTCCCACCGCTCACGGCGCAGGCGGCCGGAAAGCCGCCCGCGCCGCCCTCGGACGCGAGGCTCGCCGCCGAGCCGGCCCGGCACGACGCGACCCGGGAGCAGTTCTACTTCGTCCTGCCGGACCGTTTCGCCAACGGGGACACGTCCAACGACCGGGGCGGGCTGACCGGTTCACGGCTCGCCACCGGCTACGACCCCACCGACAAGGGTTTCTACCAGGGTGGCGACCTCAAGGGCCTGACGAACCGGCTCGACTACATCAAGGGCCTGGGCACCACGGCCATCTGGCTGGCGCCGATCTTCAAGAACCAGCCCGTGCAGGGGACCGGCAAGGACGCCTCGGCCGGCTACCACGGCTACTGGATCACCGACTTCACCCAGGTCGACCCGCACTTCGGCACCAACAAGGACCTCTCGACCCTCGTCTCCAAGGCACACGCCAAGGGCATGAAGGTCTTCTTCGACGTCATCACCAACCACACCGCCGACGTCATCGACTACGAAGGCGGCTCCCACGAGTACCTGTCCAAGGGCGCCTTCCCCTACCTGACCAAGGACGGCCGGCCCTTCGACGACGCCGACTACGCCGACGGCACGAAGAAGTTCCCCGCCGTGGACGCCTCGTCCTTCCCGCGCACACCGGTCGTCCCGGCCGCCAAGAAGAACGCCAAGGTCCCGTCGTGGCTCAACGACCCGGCGATGTACCACAACCGCGGCGACTCCACCTACACCGGCGAGAACTCCACCTACGGCGACTTCTCCGGCCTCGACGACCTGTGGACCGAGCGCCCCGAGGTCGTCAGCGGCATGGAGAAGATCTACCAGCGCTGGGTGAAGGACTTCGGCGTCGACGGCTTCCGCATCGACACCGTCAAGCACGTCAACATGGAGTTCTGGACCCAGTGGGCCACGGCGCTCGACACCTACGCCGCCGCCCACGGCCGTAAGGACTTCTTCATGTTCGGCGAGGTCTACTCCGCCGACACCTCCGTCAACGCCCCGTACGTCACCGAGGGCCGCCTCGACGCCACGCTCGACTTCCCGTTCCAGGACGCGGCCCGCTCCTACGTCTCCCAGGGCGGCAGCGCGAAGAGGCTCGCGGGCGTCTTCGGCGACGACTACAGGTACACGACCGACAAGGCAAACGCCTACGAGCAGGTCACCTTCCTCGGCAACCACGACATGGGCCGCATCGGCCACTTCCTGGAGCAGGACGACCCGAAGGCGACCGACGCCGAGATCCTGCGCAAGGACGAGTTCGCCAACGAGCTGATGTTCCTCAGCCGCGGCAACCCCGTCGTCTACTACGGCGACGAGCAGGGCTTCACCGGCTCCGGCGGCGACAAGGACGCCCGCCAGACCATGTTCGCCTCCAAGGTCGCCGACTACCTCGACGACGACCGGATCGGCACCGACCGCGGCCACGAGAGCGACGCCTACGACACCACCGCGCCGCTCTACCGGCAGATCGCCGGCCTGGCGAAGCTCCGCAAGGACAACCCGGCCCTCACGGACGGCGTCCAGACCGAGCGCTACGCGGCGGACGGGCCCGGCGTCTACGCCTTCACCCGCACCGACGCCCGGACCGGGGCCGAGTACGTCGTCGCCTTCAACAACGCGGGCGGGGCGAGGACGGCCACGTTCGCCACCGGCTCGGCGCGGATGACGTACCGCGGGATCCACGGCACCGAGGCGGCCGTGACCTCCGGCGCCGACCGCAGGGTCACCGTCACCGTCCCGGCCGGATCCGCCGTCGTCCTCAAGGCCGCGGGCGCCCTCGACCGGCCCGCCACCAAGCCGGCCGTCACCCTCACGCCGCCCGCCGCCGGCGCCACCGGCACCGTCGAGCTGAGCGCCGACGTCACCGGCGGGCAGCTCAACCGGGTCGTCTTCGCCGCGCAGACCGGGAACGGCCCCTGGAAGGTGCTCGGCTCCGCCGACCACGCCCCCTACAAGGTCACCCAGACCCTGGCACGGACCGTCCCGGCCGGCACCGCCCTGCGCTACAAGGCGGTCGTCGTCGACTCCGCCGGCCGCACGGCGAGCGCGACCGCGGACTCCACCTCCGGCACCCCTCCGGTCCCGGAGGTCCCCACCGCCTCCTCCCGCGACTACGCGGTCGTCCACTACAAGCGCGCCGACGGCGACTACGCGAACTGGGGCCTGTACGCCTGGGGCGACCTCGCCGACGGCGAGGCGACCACCTGGCCGAACAGCCACCCCTTCACCGGCCGGGACGCCTACGGCGCCTTCGCCTACGTCAGGCTGAAGCCGGGCGCCTCCGACGTGGGCTTCCTGGTCATCGACAAGGACGGCAACAAGGACGTCTCGGCCGACCGGTCCATCGACGTCACCAGGACGGGCGAGGTCTGGATCGAGCAGGGCAAGGAGGACGTGCGGACCTCGCGCCCCGAGTATCCGGCGCAGGACCCGGCCAAGGCCGTCATCCACTACCACCGCGCCGACGGGAACTACGACGGCTGGGGCCTGCACGTGTGGACCGGCGCCGCCGACCCCACCGACTGGTCGAAACCCCTCCAGCCGGTCAAGACTGACTCCTATGGCGCGGTCTTCGAGGTACCGCTCACCGATGGTGCCACCAGCCTCGGCTACATCATCCACAAGGGCGACGAGAAGGACCTGCCCGCCGACCAGTCCCTGGACCTCAAGGCGGCCGACGGCCACGAGGTGTGGCTGATGAGCGGCCAGGACAAGCCCCTGCTGCCGCAGCCCACCGGCGGCGCGGGCGCCCTCGACCCGACCACCTCGAAGGCGGTCTGGATCGACCGGGACACGGTGGCCCTCAAGGGCGTGGAAGGCGCCGCCTCCACCCAGCTCGTCTACTCCCACGACGGCTCGATCACCGTTCAGGGCGGGACGCTGACCAGCGACGACGAGCGGTGGCTGCGGCTGGCGAGGACCACGCTCTCCGACGCCCAGAAGGCGAGGTTCCCGCACCTGAAGGACTACCCGGCCTGGTCCGTCGACCCGCGCGACCGCGCCCGCGTCCGCGAGGCCCTGCGCGGCCAGGTCGTCGCCTCCCAGCGGGCGGCGAACGGCGCCGTGCTCGCGGCGACGGGCGTCCAGCTCGCGGGCGTGCTCGACGACGTGTACGGCACCTCGGCCGCCAAGGCCCAGCTCGGCCCCGTCTTCCACCAGGGCGTGCCCACGCTGAGCGTGTGGGCGCCGACCGCGCAAGGCGTCGCCCTGGAACTGGACGGCAAGGCGGTCGCCATGCACCGCGACGACACGACCGGCGTCTGGTCCGTCACCGGCCCGGCGTCGTGGAAGAACAAGCCCTACCGGTACGTCGTGACGGTATGGGCGCCCACCGCCGGCAAGGTGGTCACCAACAAGGTCACCGACCCGTACTCGGTCGCCCTCACCGCGAACTCCGAGCGCAGCCTCGTCGTCGACCTCGACGACCGGGCGCTGGCCCCGAGCGGCTGGTCGGGCCTGGCCAAGCCCAAGGCCGTACCGCTCAGGGACGCCCAGATCCAGGAGCTGCACATCCGGGACTTCTCCGTCGCGGACCGGACGGTCCCGGCCCGGGACCAGGGCACCTACCGGGCCTTCACCGACAAGAACAGCGACGGCTCCCGGCACCTGCGCGAGCTGGCGAAGGCGGGCACGTCGTACGTGCACCTGCTGCCCGCCTTCGACATCGCCACCATTCCGGAGAAGAAGGCCGACCAGGCGACCCCGGACTGCGACCTGGCCTCCTACCCGGCCGACTCCGAGCGGCAGCAGGCGTGCGTGGCGAGGACCGCCGCGCAGGACGCCTACAACTGGGGCTACGACCCCTACCACTACACGGTCCCCGAGGGCTCCTACGCCACCGACCCGGACGGCACGGCCCGTACCGTCGAGTTCCGGCAGATGGTCAAGGCGCTCAACCAGGACGGGCTGCGCGTCGTCATGGACGTCGTCTACAACCACACGGCCGCCGCCGGCCAGGCGGACACCTCCGTGCTCGACAGGATCGTGCCCGGCTACTACCAGCGGCTCCTCGCCGACGGTTCGGTGGCCAACAGCACCTGCTGCGCGAACACCGCGCCCGAGAACGCCATGATGGGCAAGCTGGTCGTGGACTCGGTCGTCACCTGGGCGAGGCAGTACAAGGTCGACGGCTTCCGCTTCGACCTCATGGGCCACCACCCCAAGGCCAACATGCTCGCCGTCCGCGAGGCGCTCGACGCGCTCACGCTGAAGAAGGACGGCGTGGACGGCAAGAACATCATCCTGTACGGAGAGGGCTGGAACTTCGGCGAGGTCGCCGACGACGCGCGGTTCGTCCAGGCCACGCAGCGGAACATGGCGGGCACGGGCATCGCGACCTTCTCCGACCGGGCCCGTGACGCGGTCCGCGGCGGCGGCCCCTTCGACGACGACCCGGGCGTCCAGGGCTTCGCCTCCGGCCTCTACACCGACCCCAACTCCTCCGCGGGCAACGGCAGCAGGGCCGAGCAGAAGGCCCGCCTGCTGCACTACCAGGACCTGATCAAGGTCGGCCTGAGCGGCAACCTCGCCGCGTACCGCTTCACCGACACCAGCGGCAAGGAGGTCACCGGCGCCGAGGTCGACTACAACGGCTCGCCCGCCGGATACGCGGGCGCCCCCGGCGACGCCCTCGCCTACGCCGACGCGCACGACAACGAGTCGCTGTTCGACGCCCTCGCCTACAAACTGCCGTCCGCCACGAGCGCGGACGACCGGGCCCGGATGCAGGTCCTGGCGATGGCGACGGCCGCGCTGTCCCAGGGGCCGGCGCTGTCCCAGGCCGGGACCGACCTGCTGCGCTCGAAGTCCCTCGACCGCAACTCCTACGACAGCGGCGACTGGTTCAACGCCATCCACTGGAACTGCGCCGACGGCAACGGCTTCGGCCGCGGGCTGCCCATGGCGGCCGACAACCAGGACAAGTGGCCGTACGCCAAGCCGCTGCTCACCTCCGTCGCGGTGGGCTGCCCGCAGATCCAGGGGACCTCGGCCGCGTACCGGGACCTGCTGCGCATCCGCACCACGGAGCAGGCCTTCTCCCTGGCCACGGCCGCGCAGGTGCAGCGGAATCTGTCCTTCCCGCTGTCGGGCGGCGACGAGACGCCCGGCGTGATCACCATGAGGCTCGGTGACCTCGTCGTGGTGTTCAACGCCACGCCCGAACGGCAGCGGCAGCGCGTCGCGGAGCTCGCGGGGACCGGCTACCGGCTGCACCCGGTGCAGACGGCGGGCGGCGACCCGGTGGTGAAGACCTCGTCGTACGAGAGGGCGACCGGAACGTTCACGGTCCCGGCGCGTACGGTCGCGGTGTTCAGGAACTAGCGCGGGTCCCCGGTCGACCCGGAACAGGAGTGCTCATGCCGCAGATCACCGTCGACTACTCCGAGCGGCTGGCCGACGCCTTCGACCGGCGTGCCTTCGCGCGGGAGCTGCACGACCGCACGGTCGAGATCGCGGCCGCCAAGCCCCCGGCGTGCAAGACGCAGTTCCGCCGGACCGATGACACCGTCGTCGGTCCGGACACCGAGGGGCACGCGATCGTGCACGTCACCATCGGCCTGCTGGCCGGCCGCACCGACGAGACCAAGGCACGCCTGACGGAGGCGGTCCTGGAGGCGCTGCGGCAGCATGTGAAGCCGGTCGACGGCCTGGCGCTGCACGCGTCGGCCGAGGTCCGCGATCTCGACGCGTCATACCGGAAGTTCGACGCCTAGCAGCGGTTCCGGGAAGCGGCGCTAGGAGGCGAGAGCGACGAGCCGGCCGACCAGGTCCAGGAAAGGGCCGTCGGCCGGCTCGTCCCTGAAGACCTGGCGCATGAGCGCGCCCATCTCCTCGTCGTGGGCGGCGCTGACGGCGACCAGCGCGCCGAAGTCGTGCACGAGCTGGACCTCCAGCTCGGCGCGCGGGATGCGCCGGCCGTCCAGCCAGATCAGCGCCGTCGACTCCGCGAGCGAGATCCACGAGCGGACGGCCAGCTCCAGCCGGGCGGGCGGCTCCTCGACCCCGAGATGCGAAAGGATCTGGTCGTACGCGGCCTGCCGGACGGAGTCGATGAGCGCGTTCGTCGTCGACGATCCAACAGCGGGGCCGCCGCGCATCAGCGCCGAGAAACCGGGTCCGTGCTCGTCCACGAAGTCGAAGAACCGGCGCATCACCCGCAGCAGCCGCGCCCCCAGCGGGCCCTCGTGCGGCTCCGCGAACCGGCCCGCCAGATCGTCCGAGGCACGCTTCAAAGCGGCCTCGTACAGGCTGAGTTTGCCCGGGAAGTAGTGGTAGACCAGCGGGCGCGAGATGCCCGCCGCCGACGCTATCTCGTCGATGGAGACCTCGTCGGGCGAGCGGCGGCTGAACAGTTCGAGGGCGACGGCGATCAACTGCTGCCGTCGTTCCTCGACTCCCATCCTGCGGCGAACCCCGGTAGTCATACGAACACCTTACCGATCGATTCCAGCCCCGAACGGACCGGACAGGATCGACCGCGGTGTTCGGCCCCGGGACGTCACACCCTCCCACGCCGGCCGGTCACTTCTGGCGCAGCACGTCGACGGACCCGCCGTCGTCCAGCGTCCCCTTCAGGTCGGCCTGGGCGCCCTGCCTGGCCCGTACGGCGAGCAAGTGGCCCTGGGAGGAGGCGCTGACCCCGCCCGTGGCGCTGATCGAGGCGGTGTCCCGGTCGCCCGCGGCGAGCAGGTACCAGGTGCCCGCCTCCGACTTCCACAGCACCCCGGCCAGCACGTGCGGATCGCGGGTGCCGCACGCGGGGACGTTCTCGGCCTTGGCCGCGACCGCCGCGTACTTCCCGCCGGGGGTGCGGAACTGGGCCAGCACCCGGGGCCCGTCGCCCCGCCAGGTCTCGGCCCGGGTGCACACCCACGCGGCCGTGCCGGTCTCGTCGGGCAGGGGCTGCTCGGCGTACTGCCAGGCGTTGACCGACCGGACGCCCTGTGCGCGCACGGAAGCCAGTGAGCAGGCCAGCGGTGCCCAGGCGCGCAGCCCCGCCGCTCCGGACGCCTCCTGCGGGGCGTCCGGGCGGCCCGTGGTGAGGCGGGCGGGGGCCAGCTCGCCGAGATCGGCCAGGACATGGGTGCCGGGTTCGCCGGTCAGCTGGAGCACGTTCCACGAGGTGCAGGCGCCGGTCCGCTGGACCGGGCTGGCCAGCGGCCCGGTGACCCCGTCCGTGATGCCGAGGTCCATCGCCCCGGCGTCCGGCTTGAGCAGGTCCCGTTCGGCCGCCGACTTCACCCAGGGTGCCGTCAGATAGCGGACGTTGCCGTCGGAGCGGCCCAGCACCACCGCGCTCGCCTCCGCGCCGGCGGCGCCGTCGACCCGGGCGAAGTCGAGCGCGGCCCCGGCCGCGGAGTCCTCCGGCTCGGCGTAACGGGCGATGCGCAGGCCGTCGTAGAAGAGCACCACGCGCGCGTTGTCGACGTCGCCGGCGTAGAGCAGTTGCGGCGGTCCGGCGGGGCCGCCCGAGGCGGTGCCGGGGGTGGCCGAGACCCGTACGGAGTCGCCGGGGCGGGCCCAGACGGCGAGGGCGCGGCGCAACAGGGCCGTGTCGCCGGCCCGGTCGCCGCGGGCCGGCCACACGGAGAGGTCCAGCCGCGCGGAGGTCCGCCAGGCGGTGGGGGCGACCCTGGTCAGCCTGCCCGGGTCCAGGGCGGCCTCGGCGGACGGGTTCTGCGCGTAGGCGGGCGCGGCGGCGCCGTCGGGGCCCCAGCCGCCGCCCGGCAGGGCGATCAGCGCCCCGCACACGGCGAGGGCCGCCGCCGCGGCGAGCGCGGCCCTGGTGTGCTGCCTGCGCCGCTTCAGGTCGGTGGGCCGGGCCTGCAACGAGCAGGGGTCGAACTCGGGGGAGCCCAGGAGCGCGTACTGGGCGGGCAGGCGGTCGGCCTGGCGCAGCGCTGCGACCGGGTCGGCCACGCCCGCGGCCTTCAGTACCTCCCGTACGGCGGGGTCCGGGAGCCTTTCCAGGCCGCGCAGGACGTAGGCCGCACGGGCCGGCCCGGACAGGGTCGCCAGCCTCTGGTCCAGGGCGAGTTCGTCGGCGCCGCCGGTGTGCGGGAACAGGCGCAGGCCCCACACCAGGGGCATCAGCGGCGGCAGTTGGGCGCGTCCGGGCCGGATCCGGCGCCTGAGCGGGCGGCCCGCCCCCAGCGCCGTGCGGATCACCTGGAGGCGGACGAAGGCATAGCCCGGGTCGGACTCGCGGCCGGCCGACTGGGCCGGGATCACGGACGCCGAGGACCGGCTGCGCGGCAGCGCCCGCTGTGCCAGCGCGTGCGCGGTCAGCACGCGGCGGCCCCGCCCGAGTCCGGGCGGCAGCACCAGATAGGCGAGCCGGACCAGACGCGGATAGTGCTCGACGAGCGCGGCCTCGGCCCGCTCGGCATCGACGACCGGCCCGGGGGAGGACTTGTGGCGCGGGGCGACATGCTGTGACTGCACGTCCGGGCAAACGAGCGAGCCGGTCCTTGGTCACACCGCCGCCCGGCGGTCTCAGCCCTCCGGCTCGGCCAGCAGCCGGGCGTAGTTCGCCATCGAGCGCTGGTAGCGGGGCAGATGGGGCGCGAGGGCGCCGAGGACGAGGGACAGGCCCTCGCGGTCGCGGCCGAGACCGGACAGGCACAGGGCCAGACACGCCCGGACGGCGTCGTCCAACTCGTCCGAGGGTGCGTCCAGTTCGGGCGTGAGCAGCTTGACGCCCTCCTCCGGATGGCCGATGTTCCGCAGTGAGCTGGCCAGTTGGATCCTGGTCCGGCGGCCCCGGTAGCCGCTCAGCCCCCGCGCCAGCGCCTCCCGGTAGAGCGGCACCGCCCGGTCCGAGTGGCCGGTGGAGTCCCAGGCGCAGGCCTGCTCGAACGGGCCGAGCGGGCTGCCGTCCGGCAGTTCGGCGACGAGCGCGTCGATCAGTGCCCGGAACGCGGGTGCCTCGTCCTCGGAGTAGTCGTCGAAGCGGGCCCAGGCGGCGGCCACGCGGTCTTCCCAGTCCTGGTTCACCGGCTCACGCTCGCACACGCGTGCAGGTGGCGTCCACCCGATTGAGCGCTGTGCGCGCCGGAGCCGTATCGAAGGGCGGCCCCTGCCGGGGTCCGGTGCGGCATGCTTGTGGCTCGTGCCGCCGGGAACGGAGTGCCGGAAGCGACCGGAGGAACAGATGAGGGTGACCCGACCGATGCTCGCGGTGGCCGGTGCCGCGGCGGCACTGGCGCTGACGGGGTGCGGCTCCGGTGACGGTGCGGCGGCGAAGGTGCCGCCGACGGCGACCGGCAGCCTGGAGAGCCTGGCCGCCGAGGTGAAGTGCGAGCCGGACATGCAGACCGACGCCGACACCATCCGGCAGGCGATCTGCGCCAACTCCACCGGGAAGTTCGTCCTCGCCACCTTCGCCACCGACCGCGGCCAGCGGGAGTGGATCGACGACGCGAAGGACTACGGCGGCTCCTACCTCGTCGGCCGCAAGTGGGTCGCCGTCGGCGACAGCGGCGTGGTCACCACGCTGCGCGCCACCCTCGGCGGTGACGTGGAGACGGGCAAGGACCACAGCGCCCACAGCGCCCACGGTGCGCACAGCGGCTGAGCGGCCCCGTTCACGGGCACACACGGCGAAGGCCGGCGGCGGGATCTCCCGCCGCCGGCCTTCTTCAAGAGGTCACCGGGCCAGTGTCACCGGATCAGGGCGTCACTTGCAGTTCCGGCCCGAGTTGAGGCAGTTGGCGATCTTGTTCGCCAGGCCGCCGGTCGTGATGTTGATGAAGTCGTCGTGGTCGGTGGCCGCCTTGTGGAGCTGCTCGGGGAAGCCGTCGACCGCGTAGGCGTTCTTCACCGCACCGTTCTCGATGGTCGGCCGCGGCACGTCGTAGACCAGGCGCATCGTCAGCTGCGGGATGGCCTTGAAGCCGCTGGGGCAGTTGCCGCGCTCGTCGGCGAAGGCGATGTGCGTACGGTGGTTGGCGCTGTCGGTGTTCTGCCCGTCCCAGCAGCTCTGGAAGGCGAACGTGCGGACCATCCTGCTGCCCTCGGGGCAGATCGGGTACTGCTCCGTCAGCTGGACCTTGTTCTCGAAGCCGGTGCAGCTCCAGTGCGCGTTGGCGTTGGCCAGACCGTTGGTCGTGGTCTTGGCGTCACCGGTGATGATGCGCAGGAACTGCGGCATGGCGACGACCTTGCCGGTCGGGCTGCCGACGTACTTGATCTGCGCCTGGAGGGGCTTCAGGATCCGCCCGACGTTGCCCTCCTTGCCACCGCCGTCCGCGTCCTGGTCGAAGTCCTGCGAGCCGTCCTGGACCCGGACCACCGGCCAGTAGTACGACGACAGGTCGTTCTTGTTCTGGCAGCTGGTGCCGCCCTGGAGGAACGTGTCGTTGCTCGCGAACGCGTCGATCTTCTGGTTGCCGACGTAGTCGTGCAGGTGGTGGGCGCCGTTGGCCACACCCGGGGCCACGATCACGTTGTCGGTGTTGTGGTTGCCGTTGGCGTTCACACCGCAGCGCGTGGTGAAGGTGCCGTTCGAGGCGTTGCGGCTCTTGCGCGGCTTGGCCTTGACGTTGGGCTGGACCGTGGTGATGTCCACGAAGTCCGCGGCGACCGGGCCGTTTCCGGCCTGACCGCCGATGCCCTGCTGCCCGTCGTCGCCGCCCTGCTGACCGCCGTCGTTCTGGCCGCCGTTGTCCTGGCCGCCGTCGTTCTGGCCGCCGTTGTCGCCCTGCTGCCCGTTGTCCTGGCCGTCGTTCTGCCCGTTGTCCTGACCGCCCTGGCCGTCGCCCGCGTCCGTCTGGTTCTGCTCGGCGGGGGTGCCGGTGCAGGGCGCCATGTCGTCCAGGTTGCCGGGGGTCTGGCCGCCGGCCCGGTTGATCTCCAGCTTGATCCGGTCGAGGATCACCTTCCGCCGGTCCTTCAGCGGGCCCAGGATGGAGTTCTGGACGAAGCTCGCGTCCCTGGTCTGCGCGTCGCGCGTGGTGGCCAGCCGCTGGTAGGCCTCGGTGATCTGCTGGTCGAGCGTGGCGAGTTCGCCGTCCACCTCTCCACGGGCCTGCTCCGGCACGGCGGTGAGCTGCTGGCCGACGTCAGGGCACTTGATCGTCACGACCTGCGCGTTGACGGCCTTCGTCCGGTTGCCTCCCCACGCGTCGTTCTTCGACTCGTGCGCGGATGCGTAGTAGTTCGCCCAGACAAGCCCGCCCCCACCGAGCGCTAGGGCCGCCGCCCCGGCTATGGCCTTGGTGGCCAGCGGCATTCGGCGTTTGCGTGTGTTGCGTCCCATGGAACTCCTCTGACTTCCTTGCGGGGCAGCATCGAGGCGCCCGACAGGAGTGAAGCGGCTCCCATGGATACGGACACGGTCCCGGACGTGTTCAGCCGACTCACGAATTCATTCGCGATCCGTGGATCAATCGGGCCGCAACTGCCGCTTTTCCACCGGCAGTTGCGACAACGCAGGCCGAGACCCGGGCCTCTTCGGCCCGAGGAGCGCCTACAGTCCGAGCACCTTCGCCTCCAGGGCCGGGTCCACACCGACCGGAGGCCGGCCCGGCCGCTGGGGCGCCGTACCGCCCAGGCCCTGGAGCCAGGTCCAGGTATCCGCGACCGTCTCGTCCACGGGACGGCAGCGCAGACCGGTCGCGAGGGCCCGGCCGACATCGGCGCCGTGCAGCGCGTCGTGGCCCTCGCTGCCCGGTGGCGTCCACACCGGCAGCTCCGTCCAGGGTTCGATGCCCGCGGCGAGAATCGTCCCCGGATCGGTCCAGCGCAGCTCGGCGCCGGCGCCGGTGGCCCGCACGCAGGCCTCCAGCAGCTCGCCCATCGTCGCGTGCCCCCGCGGGCTGATCATGTTGTACGGCCCGCTCAGCTCCCGCTCCACCGCGCCGAGGATCCACGCGGCGAGATCGCGGACGTCGATGTACTGAAGGGGCAGGTCCCGCGGACCGGGCGCCAGCACGGGGCCGCCCCGCGCGATCCGGTTCAGCCACCACGGCAGCCGCCCGATGTTCTCGTGCGGCCCGAGGATCAGCCCGGCCCGCACGAGCACCGAGCGGTCGGCCCCGAAGGCCTCCACCGCGGCCAGTTCGGCGCCCCGTTTGTCCCGCGGGTAGTCCGTCCGCTCGGCGCCGGCCTCGGCGCCCTCGACCAGCGGCGCCGCCTCGGTGTAGCCGGCGGGCGGGGCCCAGGCGTACACCGAGCAGGTCGACACGTACACGTACCGGCCGGCGCGGTCCCGCAGCAGCCGCGCCGCGTCCCGGACCGCGCGGGGCGCGGCCGACCAGGTGTCGACGACCGCGTCCCACGCGCCGTCCGTCAGGGCCGCGAGCCCGTCGGGCGCGGTGCGGTCGCCCTGCAGCGACCGCACCCCGGGGACGGGCGCGTGCCGCCCCCGGTTCAGGACCGTCACATCCCAGCCGCGCCCGGCCGCCGCCTCGGCGACGGCCCGCCCCGCGAACTCCGTACCACCCAGCACCAGAAGTCTCATACCGGTGACTGTGCCCGTCAGGGCCGTGGCAGGGAACGGGATTCTGCCTTCGGCAGAGATCAACGCCCGGTCGGCGGAGCGTATTTGTAGCCTACGCGGCGTACGGTCTGGATCGTCCGGCGGTGCTCGGTGCCCAGTTTGCGGCGCAGCCGGGCGATGTGGACGTCGACGGTGCGGCCGTCGCCCACGTGGCCGTAGCCCCATACCGTGGTGACCAACTGGTCGCGGGTGTGCACCCGGTGCGGGTGGGCCACGAGATGGGAGAGCAACTCGAACTCCAGGTAGGTGAGGTCGAGTTCGCGTCCGTCCACCTCCGCGATCCGCCGTACGGGGTCGATGCGGACGAGTGCGTCGCCGGCGCCGGGCGCGGTCTCGCCGGCCGCCCCGGCCTCCGGGTGGTCCGGCACCGCCACCGGGAGGTGCGGCGGCTGCTGGTCGGCGGGCACGAGCACCAGGTAGCCGACCATCGGGGGCCGGCCCGGCAGCCTGGGCAGGGCGTGCTGCGGAGCCGGCAGCCAGGTGGCGCCGGGCGGCAGGAGATCGGCGATCTCCACGACCTCGTCCCGGTCCACGGCCCGCAGCCGGTGCCGTGCGGACGCGGGGGAGCGGGAGGAGACGGGGGCGGGAAGGGCGGTGTCGGTCAGAGAACGCGTGGTCGCCATGACAGGTCAGCTCTTTCGCGGGAGAGGTTCGTCGGGGGACCGACGGCCGCGAGTTCGTGGTCGGCGCGTCGGGGACGTACGTCGTTCCGCGCTGGCCGGAGGCCGGGGTGTACGGCTTTACCGGGCCCGCGCGCTCGGCGCGCGGCAACAGAGCCGGTCGAAGTCGTGGTGCTGGCGGGAGGGCCAGAACGGCTCCAGGTCGTCGCGACTCGTCGCGACGCACTTCCGGAAGCCGACCATGCCCCCATTGAAGCAGACACCGTGCCCGGACAGGAGCCTCTGCTCGCCGCTTCTCACTGCGCGGACACCTCCCCGGTGGGAAGCCGGCGCCCCGCGGCCGCGCCACCCGTTCGGATCAGACCTGCCCGGCCTTCTCCAGGGCGGTGCAGCAGGTGTCGATCAGCAGGCGCGTGACGACGTACGGGTCGACGTTGGCGTTCGGCCGGCGGTCCTCGATGTAGCCCTTGCCGTCCCGCTCGACCTGCCACGGGATGCGGACCGAGGCGCCGCGGTCGCCGACGCCGTAGGAGTACGCGTCCCACGGGGCGGTCTCGTGCAGGCCGGTGAGGCGGTCGTCGATCCCGGCCCCGTAGTTCTTGACGTGGTCCATCGGCCGGGAGCCCTCGCCGAGCGACTCGCACGCGGTGATGATCGCGGCGTAGCCCTCCGGGCCCTCGCGCATCGCCCTGGTCGAGAAGTTGGTGTGGGCGCCGGCGCCGTTCCAGTCGCCCTTGACCGGCTTGGGGTCGAGGGTGGCGGAGATGCCGTGGCCCTCGGCGGTGCGGTAGAGCAGCCAGCGGGCCACCCACAGCTGGTCGGCGACCTCGAGCGGGGACAGCGGGCCGACCTGGAACTCCCACTGGCCCGGCATGACCTCGGCGTTGATGCCCGAGACGCCGAGCCCCGCCGTCAGGCAGTTGTCCAGGTGCTCCTCGACGATCTCCCGGCCGAAGATCTCGTCGGCGCCGACACCGCAGTAGTAGCCGCCCTGCGGGGCCGGGAAGCCGCCCTCGGGGAAGCCGAGCGGGCGGTGGCCGTCGAAGAAGGTGTACTCCTGCTCGATGCCGAAGACCGGCTCCTGCGCGGCGAACCGCTCCGCGGCCTCGGCCAGCGCGGTCCGCGTGTTGGACGGGTGCGGGGCGAGCGTGGTGTCGAGGACCTCGCACAGCACGAGGACGTCGTCGCCGCCGCGGATCGGGTCCGGGCACGAGAAGACCGGCCTCAGTACGCAGTCGGAGGTGCGTCCCTCGGCCTGGTTGGTGGAGGACCCGTCGAAGCCCCAGAGCGGCAGTCCGGCGCCCTTGGCGTCGTCGCCGAGGATCTTCGTCTTGGAACGCAGCTTGGCCGTCGGCTCGGTGCCGTCGATCCAGATGTACTCAGCCTTGAAGGTCACGGGCCACATCCTCCGGGGTCTCACTCGCGCGCGCCCACGGGCGGCACGGCGCCGCGGCACGGTGCGCCGCGGCGGCTGTTCAGCAGCGTGTCAACGGGCCGTTTCCCGGCCATTGCCCGAATGTGAACCCTGTGTTACCCGGCACCGTTGTGGCGCGGTTCACGCGGTACGGGTGAGGGCCCGCCTGCCCCCGGCCGGGAGCAGGCGGGCCTTCACCCGTGGAGGTGGGTGTCAGCCCACCTTCTCGATCACCGCGCGCCGGATCAGGAACTTGCCCGGCTCCCGGACCTCCTCGAAGGCCGCGTCGTTGAGCAGGACGCAACTGCCGGAGACGGACGTGACCTTCACCGTGGTGGACTTGTTGTTGTCCAGGTTGGTGACCTTCAGAGTGGTGCCCGCCGGGAACTGGTTGCTGGACGCGGCCGGTGCGCCGCCCTCGCCGGAGAGCGTCACGGTGGAGCCCTGGCACACCTGCTGGCCGGACGCCGCGACGCCGCCGCCGGCGTTCCCGGCCGCACCGTCTTGCTGCCCGGCCTGCTGCCCGTTCTGCTGACCGGCTTCCTGGCCGTTCTGCCCCTGCTGCCCGGCCTGGGAGTCCTGAGCCGACTCCCCCACCGTGCACCCGGACGCGGCCTGCTTGCGCTTGATCTCCTCGATGACCGCCTCCCGGTTGGCGATCCGCGCCTCGGACAGCGCGTCCGGGTCGGCCCGCTGGCCGTCGATGAACTTCTGGTTGTTGCCGAGGGCGGTGGCGAGTCCCTGACAGACCGTCGAGTCCGCGGCGGACAGGGTTCGCGGGGCCTCCGGCTGCGCGGCGTTGGACGTGGCGGCCAGGGCGAAGGCCCCGCCGCCCGCCACCGCCGCGGCCGTGACCAGCAGCGCGACCTTCTTCTTCGTGCTGACAGTGCGCCTACGCGACATGCGCGCCTCCTGAAGGGGTGGGGGAGCGTACGCCGCTAGGTACGAGATGCCGAACGAGGTTACTCAGCGGTTGCGGTGCCAGTTGAAGTGACCTGCGTCACGCGGGAGTTGGCGGCGCCGTGCGCCGGGTCACGCGGCACTCACCCGCGTCCGAGCGCGTCCCGCACCGCTTCCTCGGTCCGGGCCACGACCGCCGTGCCGTCGTCGGCCGTGATGATCGGGCGCTGGATCAGCTTCGGGTGCTCGGCCAGCGCCGCGATCCAGCGCTCGCGCGCCCCGACGTCCCGCGGCCAGTCCTTCAGCCCGAGCTCCTTCGCCACGGCCTCCTGCGTCCGTGTGATGTCCCACGGCTCCAGCCCCAGCCGCCCGAGCACGTCCCGGATCTCCTCCGCGGTCGGTACGTCCTCCAGATAGCGGCGCACGGTGTACTCGGCACCCTCGGCATCGAGCACCCCGACGGCACTGCGGCACTTCGAGCAGGCCGGATTGATCCAGATCTCCATGCGGCCACGGTACGCGAAGCCCTCACGAGTGCCGCGGCCTTCTTCCGCTCGGCTCGTCGCTCTCGGCGTCGTCCAGCCACAACCACTCCTGGCGCCGCATGCGGGCGCGGACCGCAGCGTCGCCTGGTGCAGGCCGAGATCCCGGCCGGTCTCGGGAAGCTCACCCACGCCGACCTCGAACCCGGTATGCATGAGGTCAGCGCATTCCGACCGCGCCGCCATCGCGGCGACCTGGCTCTCGTACTTCAACAGGTGATCGACTTGCCCATCTCGCACGACCACGTCCGCAGCACCGTCACCGGCTATCTCGGCGCCCACCCCGAGGACGAGTCAGAGCTGGCCGTCATCCAGGACCTCCTCGACAACGGGGCCGAGCCGACCTCGCGCAAGGAGTTCCAGGGTCACGCCACCGCTGGGGCGGTCCTGATCAACGATGAGGGGCTCGTCCTTCACATCCACCACCTCGCGCTCGGCAAATGGCTGCTGCCCGGCGGTCACCTGGAGGAGCGGGACACCACGCTCCGGGAGGCGGCTCTGCGGGAGCTGACCGAGGAGACCGGCGTTCGGCCGGAGACCGCCGCCCCGGCCGGCGACCTGCCCGTGCACATCGACATCCACCGGATCCCGGCCAACGACGCCAAGGGCGAGCCCGCTCACCGGCACATCGACTTCCGGTACGTCTTCCGGACCGGCATCGGCAGCCATCTGACGCTGCAGGAAGAGGAAGTCACGGGCGCGGCCTGGCGGCCGGTCGACTCGATCGCCGACGAGACGCTCCGCGAACGCGTCCGCACCGTCCTCTCGGAGACCACGGCGCCCACCACCTGACTCCCGCCAGGACGCCCCCACTCGCTGACCCCGATCGCCTACCCGCCAGGGCGATCGGGGCCAGTCGGTGTCTGGAGCGGCAGGCCGGGCCCGGAGGAGGCTCCGGCCTCCACGTGGACCAGTTTCCGGGGGTGGCGCCCCGCCAGGCGCACCCTCGATCCCGACGCGCTGCCCGGGGCTTTGCACCTCACAGTCCGGCCGCCTCGACCAGTGATGCCCACTCGCCCTCGTCAAGATGAAGGCCGGCCAGCAGTTCGTCGTCGGCCAGCAGACGCCCCACCCATGCCGCGTCGGCAACGAATGCCGCTCGGCAGACGGCCCGTTCAGGGTGGTCGTTCTCGGGGCCGCTGACCGCCAGGTCCCACGCGTCGGCGGGGTCGGCCGGTGCGGAGAGGGCGGCGGCTACGAGCACGAGCCCGAACAACTCGTTCCGGCGTGGGATCGATGGATCGGCGGTCAGTCTCAGCAGGTACGGGACGACCGCCGGCATCGTCGCACTGATGGACATCGGCCCTGACATCACAAGCCGGTCCAGTGCTCGTTCGGCCATCTCGGCCGCGTCGGGATCGAGCAGCCCGCGCAGGATGACCGGGACATCAACCGGGCAGCCGGGAATGGACGACCACTCCACGTCCTCGCACCCTTCCAGTGCCGGATGCGGAGATGCCTCGTGCCTCAGGTGCGGATAGGCCGCCGTCAGGGCCGCTGTCGCGGTCACCGCTGCGGCCTCGTGATCCACTTTGCACACCAGCGTGCCTCCCATCCGCCCACTGGCGCCGTACCCGTGCGACAGCGCCCCCAGCGCGCCCCGCCGTCGCAGGGCCTCACCTCGGGAAGCCGCGATGAGGCCCCGAGCAGCTCTGTGTGGTGTTCCGACTCCGTGGCCTCCGGCCGCGGAGCCTCCGCAAAAACCCGTTGGCGGACCACGGCGACCACTGCTACTTTTCCGGAGGCCGTGCGAGAGAACAAGGAGGTGGTACCCGTGAACGTATCGACATGGGTGCTCCCCTCCGGGGTCACGGTCGGACGATAGGTCGTCCGGGAGCGCCGTTCCAGAGCACTCCCGAAAGGCACGACCATGCAATTCACTTCCGAACAGCGCCTCGACGACGGCGTCCTCGAACGCGAATTCACCCTCGGCGAGATCCCCGGCACCCTGTGGACGCCTGGATCCGCACCGGCCCCGCTGATCCTGATGGCCGGCAACAACGGCCTGCCCAAGGGGGAATCCCGGCTGGTGGCCCGGGCCCGGCACGCCGCGGCGCACGGCTACGCGGTGGCAGCCATCGACGCCCCCGGGTGCGGTGACCGGCCCCGTTCCGCCGCCGACGAGCAGGCCCGCGCCGAGCTCCGCCGCGCGATGCAGGCCGGCGATCCGGTCGATGAGATCTTCGAGTCCTTCATCGGCCCGCTGGTCGAAAAGGCGGTCCCGGAATGGCGGACCACCCTGGACGCCCTCCTTTCGCTGCCCGGGATCGGCGGCCCGGTCGGGTACTCGGGGTGGACCGCCGTCGGCATTCGGCTGGCCGTCCTCGAGCCGCGCATCGCGGCCGCCGGCTTCTTCGCCGGGGGTTACGTGCCCCGCGCCCAGCGCGAGGAGGCCCGGCAGGTCACCATTCCACTGCTGTTCCTGCTGCAGTGGGACGACGAAGGGAACCCCCGGCAGCGGGCCCTGGACCTGTTCGACGCCTTCGGCACCAAGGAGAAGACGCTGCACGCCAATCTGGGCGGGCACACCGGCACCCCGTGGTTCGAGGTGGAGGACGGGGCCCGGTTCTTCGGCCGGCACCTGAGGTGAGGCCGGGCCGCCAGGCCTGCAGCAGACGGTGAGCGGTGTCGGCCAGGACGCCGCTCATCGGGGACGGGTCCCGGCTCACCTCGGCTCGCTGCACCACGGGCCCCTGCCAACTCGGCAGGGGCCCGCGCTGCTTCCCGCCCCCGCACGATCAACTTCATGCAGAGAAGTCTTCCTGACGGGGTGGGCGGTGGAGCCTTCGCTGCCACGCCGAGCGGTCCTGTTCGAATTGCCGCCGCCTCACACACATCTCGCACACCTGGTGTGACACGGCGCCAATTCCCTTGTTCACCTGGACCTTTGTGGGGTCTGCGGACTCCCTGAATGTCAGTGCCGGGCAGTAAACTTGAAGCAGTGTTCGAGAGCGTCGCCGGAGTCCCTTCGAGGCGCTCCCACCGCGACAGGAGGATGCCTGTGGCCGCTGCCGCACTGAAGCCGAAGCCGTTGCCGACCCAGTCCACCGCGAAGCGTCCCGTCCTGCTCGACCTCCCCTACGAACCCGTGGCGAAGCGGCCGTTGCCGCCGGGGCGTCCGCGTGAGTGGTACGTCATCCACAACCGCCGACTGAAGGCGATGCGGCTCGCCATCGCCCTGCTCGACTCGGGCGTCTACATGCCGCACCAGGCCCGCGACGAGACGATCCGTTCCATAGCCCAACTCATCGGAGTTCACCCGCCGTCGAACACGACGTGTCACATGGTGCGGGCGCTGATGCGGTACTCGCGCTGACCCCGTGACGCCGGGCACCCCGCGCCCGCGGGGCGCCCGGAACCGCCCACGCCACCGCCTACGCCGCCAGTTCCTTCTCCAGCGGTGTGCGGAAGCGAGGTGTGACCCGCGTCGGGCCGAGCCGGCTCCCCAGCTCCCGAGCCTGCCGGGCGATCGCCGCCTCCGCGTCCGCGCCCACCCCTTCCCGGTCCAGGATCCGCCAGACGATCTCACCGTCGGGCCGCTGGGCCCAGGCTCCGACGACCCGGCCGTTCCACCACACCGTCGGGCCGACGTTGCCGCTGCCGTCGAACAGGGCCGGCCGCAGCCCGGGCGCGAGGTACCAGTCCCGCTGCTGCCAGCCCATCGCCGTGGGGTCGAGGCCCGGCAGCAGGGCCGCCCACGGTTCGGCCGGGCCGGCCACCGGGGCGACGTCGTCCTCGGTGACGTACGCCGTGCCCTCGTCCACCCTCACCTCGCGCGCCCCCGCCGCGGCCAGCGCCCGCCGCACGTCCGTCACCCGCCATCCCGTCCACCACTTCAGGTCGGCCTCGGTCGCCGGGCCGCAGGCCGCGAGCCAGCGGTGCAGCAGGTCGCGCTGGGCGCCGGCGACGTCCAGCTCGGGATGCTCGGGTGCGAGGGCCCAGCGGAACTGCGTGGACGTCCAGGAGCCGAGCGGCCGGCCCCGGACCACCTTGCCCTCCACACCCAGGACGCGCAGCAGCCGCGAGGAGACCGTGTGCACGCCCTCGTAGCTCTTCCCGGCCGCGTACGCGAACTGCTCCCGCAGCCGCGGCTCGTCCTGGGCGAGCTCGGTGGCCGTGGCCTGCCCGCGGCGGGCCAGCGCGGCCAGGGTCGACTCCTCGACCTCCTTCAGCCAGGCCGCGTCCGGCGCGCCCGCCTTCGCCATGTCCTTCAGCAGGGCGGCGCGGGCGCGGGCGGCGACGGCGATGCCGGTCGAGGCGTGGACGACGGCGGTCAGCTCCGCCGGGAAGACGAAGACGGTGTGCCGCATGCCGTGCATCCGCACCAGTGTGCGGTCCTCGTAGAGCGCGCGCTCGGTCTGCGGCACCGTCCCGGCGGGTTCCGCCAGGCGGGCGCCCACGCCCAGGTACACCGTCGCCGGGTCCGTTCCGTGCAGTGCCACCAGCGCCCGAGCCACCTCCTCCGGTGTCCCCGCCCGCGTCCCTGCGGTCAGCCGGTGCCGCAGGGCCAGTCTGGCCCGCCGCTCCACCACGTCGATGTACCGGGGCTCCTCGCCCATGAGACCTCCGCCCGTAGTAGTGCCTGACGGCATCCTGCCCGACACCACTGACACCGGGCCCTCGTGCTGAGGAGTTCCGCAGGGGCCGGAGAGGCCGGAGGGCCTGTGAGCGGGGTCGCTCACAGACCTCACTCACAGGCCGGGGGCGCCCCACACCGGGAACCAGCGGCTCAGGTCCGGCTCGATACGCAGATCGTCGGCCAGGGCCGCCTTCACCCGGAGTTCCAGCGGGTTGTCGCGCCGCTGCGCCTGGCCGGCCAGCGGCGCGAACGGGTAGAAGGTGCCCCGCTTGTACAGGTACACCAGCGCCAGCCGCCGGTCGGCGTCGTCGTGGAAGCCGGCCAGGGAGCACAGGAGCTGAGGGCCGAAGCCGTTGACCTCCATCGCGCTGTTCACCGCGTGCAGGTCGTTGACCAGCTCCGGCAGCCGGTCGGGGGTGCGGCGGGAGACCAGCCAGGAGTAGCCGTAGGAGTCCTGGGACAGCTCCACGGGCGGCCCCCCGCGCTCGGCGTCGGCGTCCAGCAGGGCCTGAACCTCGCGGTGCGTCTGCTCGAAGGCGGCTCCCTCGACCGTGGCGAAGCACACCGCGCCCTGCCCGGTCGAGGTGAAGCCGGCCGCCGCCTGAAGGGTGATGGCCGCCGACGGCAGCGCGAACAGCTGGTCCAGGTCGGGCAGAGCGGGTTTGGTACGGCCGAGCAGAATGTCCAGGAGCCCCATCCTCAGCCCGCCTTCCCCGGCGTCGCGGCCTCGCCCAGCTCGGCGGAGATCTGCGCCAGCTGCTCCAGCCGTCGCTCCAGGCTCGGGTGGGTGGAGAACAGCCGGGAGATGCCGGGCTCGGAGCCCAGCGCCGGCGTGAAGTAGAAGGCGTTGAAGGCCTGTGCGGTGCGCAGGTCCTCGGACGGGATCCGGCCGATGTCACCGGTCACCTTGGTGAGCGCGGAGGCCAGCGTCGAGGGCCGTCCGGTCAGCAGCGCCGCCGAGCGGTCCGCGGCCAGCTCCCGGTACCGGGACAGCGCCCGGATCAGCAGGAAGCTGATCGCGTACACGGCCGCCGAGACGCCCATCACCATGGCGAAGAGGACGAGGGTGTTCTGGTCCTTGCGCCCGCGCCCGCCGAACAGCTCCGAGTAGAAGGCGAACCGTACGACCAGGCCCGCTACCACACCGAGGAACGAGGCCACCGTGATCACGGCGACGTCCTTGTGCGCCACGTGCGACAGCTCGTGCGCGAGCACGCCCTCCAGCTCGGCCGGTTCCAGCCGCCGCAGCAGCCCCGTGGTCACGCACACCACGGCGTTGTCCGGGTTCCGTCCGGTCGCGAACGCGTTCGGCATGTCCATGCTGGACACGGCGACGGCCGGCTTGGGCATGTCCGCCATGGCGCACAGCCGGTCGACCACCGCGTGCAGTTCGGGATACTCCTCCCGCTCCACCACCCGGCCGTGCATCGCGAACAGGGCGATCCGGTCGGAGAACCAGTACTGGGCGGCGAGCACACCGGCCGCGATCACCACGACCAGCACCCAGGACTTCAGCAGCACGATCAGCACGGCCACGAACGCCACGTACAGCAGCCCGAGCAGGAACAGCGTGACCCCCATGCGCACGGTCAGCCGTCGGTCGCTCCGGAAGCGGCTCTGCATCTTGCATCACCCCGCAGTCAGGCACTCGTCCCGCCATCCAGTGTGCACCTGCGGATGCCCATGAAGCGGTCGCGATCAGCTCCAGGAGGGGCAAAAGCCGCCTGTGAGTCCGCGTGCGCGCGGGGTGAGCGCCAGAGACCTCCCGGCCCCGGAAGACCCGGAGGCCTCAGAGGTGGCCGTGCGTCTGCGCGTACCCGAGCAGCACGATCACCGCGGCGACGCAGCCGAGGACCACGACCGTGGACATCCACGACGAGCGGCGCGGTGCGACCGGGTCCGGGTCGGCGCGGAACGGGACGGGTCCCGGCGGATCGTGCTTCCAGCGCGCGGCGAGCATACGGGCACGGGCGGACGGCTCCTTGTGCTCGGCGGCGCGCGCCCACCGGTGATCGAACTCCCGCTCAAGGTCGTCGTTCTCGGTCATCCCCGTTACCTCTCCGGTCCTTATCCGTCCTTGATACCGACGAGGAATCATCCCCTGACTACAGGAGCGCTGGGAAGCGATCGTCACTGTGAGGCGATCGCTCAAGATGCTGTGTGCTCGCCGGGAAGCTAGCCTCTATGGGTGAGGGCGGCGGTCCGGGAACAGGCCCGGCGTCGGCCGAAGACCCTGCTCACGGGGCTGACAGCGCTACCTCGCGGGCCCTGCCGCCTGTACTCGCGCCAACACCTACGACCGCGCCGCCGAACCCTTTCCGGCTGCGGCCGCGGCCATGCTTCTCGTGCCCGAAACCGCACGAGGGGGTGGAAAGGAAGGTATTTCCATGAAAGCACAGCGTGCAAGGCGTCTCCTCGCAACGTCCGCAGTCGGTGTCCTGATGGCGGCCGGCACCGCCCTCGGCGCGGCGGGCACGGCCTCGGCAGCGACCCCGGCCACGACTCCGGCCCATCTCTCCACTGTCTCCACCGTCGTCAACCATGGCGGCGGTTGTGGCTGGTGGTCCCGCTGGTGCGGCGGTTACGGCCGCGGCGGCTTCTTCGGCCCCGGCTACGGGGGCTTCGGGGGCTACGGGTTCGGCGGCTACGGGTTCGGCGGCTACGGGTACGGCTTCGGCGGCGGCCCGGTGGTGGTCGTGGTCCGCTGACGGACAACACACGGCCAAAGGGCCGCCCCCCGGTTCCCGGGGGGCGGCCCTCACCATGACGCCCTTCCGATCAGACGCCGCAGACGCCGATCACACGTCGAAGTACAGCTCGAACTCGTGCGGGTGCGGGCGCAGCTGGAGCGGGGCGATCTCGTTCGTGCGCTTGAAGTCGACCCACGTCTCGATCAGGTCGGACGTGAAGACGTCGCCCTGGAGCAGGAACTCGTGGTCGTCCTCCAGGGCCTGGAGGACGGCCTCCAGCGAGGTCGGGACCTGGGCGACATTGGCGTGCTCCTCGGGGGCCAGCTCGTACAGGTCCTTGTCGATCGGCTCGGCCGGCTCGATCTTGTTCTTGATGCCGTCCAGGCCCGCGAGCAGCAGCGCCGAGAAGGCCAGGTACGGGTTGCCCGAGGAGTCGGGCGCGCGGAACTCCACGCGCTTGGCCTTCGGGTTGGAGCCGGTGATCGGGATGCGCATCGCGGCGGAGCGGTTGCGCTGCGAGTACACCAGGTTCACCGGGGCCTCGAAGCCCGGCACCAGACGGTGGTACGAGTTCACCGTCGGGTTGGTGAAGGCGAGCAGCGCCGGGGCGTGCCTGAGGATGCCGCCGATGTAGTAGCGGGCGGTGTCCGACAGGCCCGCGTAGCCGGCCTCGTCGTAGAAGAGCGGCTCGCCGTTGCTCCACAGCGACTGGTGCACGTGCATGCCGGAGCCGTTGTCGCCGAAGATCGGCTTCGGCATGAAGGTGGCCGTCTTGCCGTTGCGCCAGGCGACGTTCTTCACGATGTACTTGAAGAGCTGGAGGTCGTCGGCGGCGGCGAGCAGCGTGTTGAACTTGTAGTTGATCTCGGCCTGGCCGGCGGTGCCCACCTCGTGGTGCTGGCGCTCCACCTTCAGACCGTTCTTCGCCAGCTCCAGGGAGATCTCGGCGCGCAAATCGGCGAAGTGGTCGACCGGCGGGACCGGGAAGTAGCCGCCCTTGTAGCGGACCTTGTAGCCGCGGTTGTCCTCCAGCGCGCCGGTGTTCCAGGCGCCCGCCTCGGAGTCGATGTGGTAGAAGGACTCGTTCTCGGCGGTCCGGAAGCGGACGTTGTCGAAGACGTAGAACTCCGCCTCGGGACCGAAGAACGCGGTGTCGGCGATCCCGGTGGACGCGAGGTACGCCTCGGCCTTCTTCGCCACGTTGCGCGGGTCACGGGAGTACTGCTCGCCGGTGATCGGGTCGTGGATGAAGAAGTTGATGTTGACGGTCTTGTCCCGGCGGAACGGGTCCACACGCGCGGTGGACAGGTCGGCCCGCAGGGACATGTCGGACTCGTGGATGGCCTGGAAGCCACGGATCGAGGACCCGTCGAACGCCTGCTCCTCGTCGGGGTCGAACGCCTCGGCGGGCAACGTGAAGTGCTGCATGACGCCCGGCAGGTCGCAGAAGCGGACGTCGATGAACTTGACGTCCTCGTCCGCGATGTACTTCTTGGCCTCGTCGGCGTTCTGGAACATCCAGCTCCTCCTACTCCCGACCGTCCCGCCGGGGTGGTAGATCGTTGTGCGGCCGGTGCGGTGGCACACGCTGGGCTCGACCCTAGGGACGGGTGATTTCCCGGGCGTGACCCATTTGTTTCGCAGAAGTTAACCGGCTCGGGTGGCGGTCACGGTCGCGGACACCCCGCCGACCCCCCTGATTCCAGCGTCGCAGTACGGTGGTCGGGTGGACAACAGGCAAGCATTGGGATCATGGCTGTCCGGGCCGCGCGCGGCCATGGAGGACGCCGGCGCGGACTTCGGCTACCGGGGCCGGCAGCTGGGGCTGCCGGAGCAGGGGCCCGGCTCGATCGCCGGTCCTGGACGGCGGCTCGGCGCTCTGGTCGTCGACTGGGCGCTGTGCCTGTGGATCGCCTACGGCCTGATCACGCACGGCTACTACCAGGCCACGAGCAACTGGGCGCTGCTCATCTTCCTGGCGCTGGGCGTCCTCACCGTCGGCACGATCGGCTTCACGCCCGGCAAGCGCCTGTTCGGCCTGCGCGTCGTCGCCCTCGCCACCGGCCGGGTGCAGCCGCTGCGCGCCCTGCTGCGCACGGTCCTGCTGTGCCTGGCCATTCCCGCCCTGATCTGGGACCGCGACGGCCGCGGTCTGCACGACCGGCTGGCGGGCACGGTGGAGGTGCGGATCTGACCGCGGGAGCCGGCCGCGGGATCCAGTGACGGGTGCCGGCCGCCAGAGCCCGCCGCAGGATCGGGTCGCGGAGGCGTGCCGCAGGATCTCGGCGGCGTGAGCCGGTCGCGGTTCCAGCGTTCGTAGGCGTGCGAGACGTGCCCACGACGACGGGGCGCCCGGAGACCACTCCGGGCGCCCCGTCGTCGTAGAGGGTGTCTGCGCGGGATCAGCGGGCCTTCGGGCCGCCCTTCGGCATCCGCATGCCCTTCGGCATCGGGCCCTTCGGCAGCGGCATGTTGCTCATCAGGTCGCCGAGGGCGCGCAGCCGGTCGTTGGTGGTGGTGACCTGCGGGCCGGTCAGCACGCGCGGGAACTTCAGCATGGTCGTGCGCAGCTTCTTCAGCGGGACCTGGCCCTCGCCGTTGCCCACGATCACGTCGTGCACCGGGACGTCCACGACGATCCGGTTCATCTTCTTCTTCTCGGCGGCGAGCAGGGACTTCACCCGGTTCGGGTTGCCCTCGGCGACCAGTACGATGCCGGCCTTGCCGACCGCGCGGTGCACCACGTCCTGGCTGCGGTTCATGGCCACCGCCGGGGTGGTGGTCCAGCCGCGGCCCACGTTGTCCAGGACCGCCGCGGCGGCGCCCGGCTGGCCCTCCATCTGCCCGAAGGCGGCGCGCTCGGCCCGGCGTCCGAAGATGATCGCCGTCGCGAGGAAGGCGAGCAGCACGCCCAGGATGCCGGCGTAGTACGGGTGGCCGATCGCGAAGCCGATCCCGAGAAGGACACCGAAGGTGATGATGAAGACACCCGCGAGCACCAGACCGATCTTGTTGTCGGCCTTGCGGGTCATCTTGTAGGTCAGAGCGATCTGCTTCAGTCGCCCGGGGTTGGCAGCCTCGGCTGCGTTGTCCTTCCTCGCCATGCCACGAAGTCTACGTGGCTCCCGGAGCGGCCCACGACGGCAGTGCCCGTACGGGCCCGGGGCGGCGGCGGAAAGAGACTGGGGGAGCGGCGGTCAGGGGCCGACGGCGGGGAACTGGTCGAGGACGCGCTGCGCCTCGACACGGTCCTTGGCCCGGCGCCGGTCCTCGAGGACGGAGTTCCAGGCGTTGCGGCGGGCGGTGCGCTGGCCGCTGCTCATGAGCAGGGACTCGACCGCACGCAGTGCGTCGGTGACGGACGGAATCGCGGTGGCGCGAACGTGCGCGGCCTGCATGGGAGGTCCCCCTCATGACGGCTCTTGGTGTACGGGCTGTGAGTCCAGGGTCACTGCTTGGTGTTACCAGGGCGTGACCGGCCGGTCAAACACCGATGAAGCCTCGCGGCCGCGGGCCGAAAGGCTGACGCGGCCCTGACCGGGCCGCTCATCTGCGGCGACGGTCGGGACCGCGTCGTATCGGCCACTACCGGGCAGTAGGGCCTTGTGCCCGATTTCACACACTTGCCCGCCCGCTTGCGGGACAGGGATGGTGACGGTCGGTCAGCCGTCGTCAGACCGCCTGGGCGGCGATGTAGGTGCCCCGCTTCTCGACGGCCATCCGGTACAGCCGCCCGGCGCGGTAGGAGGACCGTACCAGCGGACCCGACATCACGCCCGAGAAGCCGATCTGCTCGGCTTCCTCCTTCAGCTCGACGAACTCCTGCGGCTTGACCCACCGCTCCACCGGGTGGTGGCGCACCGAGGGACGCAGGTACTGGGTGATGGTGACGAGCTCGCAGCCCGCGTCGTGCAGCTGCTTGAGCGCCTCGACGACCTCCTCGCGGGTCTCGCCCATGCCGAGGATGAGGTTCGACTTGGTCACCAGGCCGAAGTCGCGGGCCTCGGTGATGACCTTCAGGGAGCGCTCGTAGCGGAAGCCCGGGCGGATCCGCTTGAAGATCCGCGGCACCGTCTCGACGTTGTGCGCGAAGACCTCGGGGCGCGAGGCGAAGACCTCGGCCAGCTGCTCGGGGACCGCGTTGAAGTCGGGGGCCAGCAGCTCGACCTTGGTGCGGCCGCCCTCGCGGTCCGCCGTCTGCTGGTGGATCTGGCGCACGGTCTCGGCGTACAGCCAGGCGCCGCCGTCCTCCAGGTCGTCGCGGGCGACGCCGGTGATGGTGGCGTAGTTCAGGTCCATGGTGACCACGGACTCGCCCACGCGGCGCGGCTCGTCGCGGTCCAGGGCCTCGGGCTTGCCGGTGTCGATCTGGCAGAAGTCGCAGCGCCGGGTGCACTGGTCGCCGCCGATGAGGAAGGTCGCCTCGCGGTCCTCCCAGCACTCGTAGATGTTCGGGCAGCCGGCTTCCTGGCAGACCGTGTGCAGGCCCTCGCTCTTCACGAGGTTCTGCATCTTGGTGTACTCGGGACCCATTTTCGCCCGGGTCTTGATCCACTCGGGCTTGCGCTCGATGGGGGTCTGGCTGTTGCGGACCTCCAGGCGCAGCATCTTGCGTCCGTCGGGTGCGACTGCGGACACGACCGGCTCCCTGTAGCTTCGATTCTTCGGCGTACACCAGGGTACGCCCGTGCTTGTTGCGCCCCGTCGGTGAGGCCAACCTGCGGGCCTGGGGGATCATTCCCCCGGGCGGGGCCCGGTCAGGCGGTGGCCCTCTCGATCTCCCGCGGCTTCAGGTCCGCGTTCTGCAGGACGTCCCGCAGGTGCCGTTCGACGACCGGCAGCACGTCCTCGATCGCGACGTCCCGGCCGAGCTCGGCCGCCAGCGAGGCGACGCCGGCGTCCCGGATCCCGCACGGGATGATCTTGTCGAACCACTTGTTGTCCGGGTTCACGTTGAGCGCGAAGCCGTGCATCGTGACGCCCTTGGCGACCCGGATCCCGATCGCCGCGATCTTGCGGTCCTCGCGGCGCTGGCCGGCGTTGGAGGGGGCGTACTCCGGGCCGTTCAGCCGGGGGTCGAACTCCTCGTCGGCCAGGCGCGGGTCGAAGTCCAGGGACAGCCCGCCCAGGGCGGGCCGCTGCTCGACCGGGTCGCCGAGCACCCACACTCCGCTGCGGCCCTCGACGCGGGTGGTCTCCAGGCCGAAGTCCGCGCAGGCGCGGATCAGCGCCTCCTCCAGGCGGCGTACGTGGGCCACCACGTCCACCGGGCGGGGCAGCTTCTGGATCGGGTAGCCGACCAGCTGGCCCGGACCGTGCCAGGTGATCTTGCCGCCGCGGTCCACGTCGATGACGGGTGTGCCGTCGAGCGGGCGCTCGCTGTCCTCGGTCCGCCGGCCGGCCGTGTAGACCGGGGGGTGCTCCAGGAGCAGCACGGTGTCGGGGACCTCGTCCGCGAACCGGGCGGCGTGCACCCGGCGCTGCTCGTCCCAGGCCTGGACGTAGTCCACGGCCTCGGCACCGAATCCCATGCGGACGAACCGCAGCTCACTCACGGCAAACGCCTCCCCGGAAGGTCGTAAGGCACGAAACGTGCCCACGTCACTGTACGGCCGGCCGACACGCGTCAGCCTCGCGGGCAATCCTCACACGATCGGATGAATGGTGGTCGAACTCTGCGGTCGGTTGCTCACTCTCCGCTACATTCGCGCCGTTCATGAGGCCATAAGGGCTGCTCACAGGCAATCCGGGCACCACGCGGCCGCGTGGTGCCCGAGAGGCAGGAGACCGCACCGCAGATGACGGAACGACCCGCGCAGCGCACTCCCAACCGCCAGCTCGCCGCGCTCATCGCAGAAGCGGGGTTCTCCAACGCGGGTCTGGCCCGTCGCGTCGACCAGCTCGGTCTCGAACACGGGCTGGACCTGAGATACGACAAGACGTCGGTCACCCGCTGGCTGCGCGGCCAGCAGCCGCGGGGCACCACGCCCGCCCTCATCGCGGAGGTGTTCACCCGGCGCCTGGGCCGCCGCCTGACCGCCCAGGACCTCGGCCTCGACGCCTGCGCCCCGGTGTACGCGGGGCTGGAGTTCGCCGCCACCCCGGAGGAGGCCGTCGACATCGTCGGCGGGCTGTGGCGCAAGGACTGCGGCAGCCACGCCGAACTGCGCAGGATCGCCTTCACCCCGGCGGGCCTCGTCGTGCCCAGCCGGGACTGGCTGATCGGGCGGGCCGACGACCGGGTCGCCCGCGCGGAGGCGCCGGCCACCCGGGTCCCCGTCCAGGGGCACCCGGACCGGCCCGCCCTCGTCGTGCCCGACCCCTCGGTGCCCGGTGTGCCCCGGCAGCGCGGCCGGGCCGAACGGGGCCCGGCCGGACGGGAGGCGGGCCGGAAGGTCACCGCCGGCGACATCGCCGCCCTGCGCTCGGTCGGCGAGCTGTTCCGCACCCTGGACGACCTGTACGGCGGCGGCCATGCCCGCCAGGCCCTGGTGCGCTACCTGGAGCACGAGTGCGAGCCGATGCTGCGCGGCACCTACGGCGAGCAGACCGGCCGTCGGCTCTTCGGAGCCGCCGCCGACCTGACCCGGCTCGCCGGCTGGACGTCGTTCGACATCGCCGCGCACGGGCTCGCCCAGCGCTACTTCGTGCAGGCGCTGCGGCTCGCCCAGGCCGCCGGGGACCGGCCCTACGGCGCCTATGTGCTGGTCACCATGAGCCGGCAGGCGGTCTACCTCGGGCACGGGCGGGAGGCCGTGCAGCTCGCACGGGTGGCCCAGCAGGGGCTCGGCGGCTCCGCCCCGCCCGCCGTGCAGTCGCTGCTGCACGCCGCCGAGGCGCGCGGGCACGGGGTGCTGGGCGAGGTGCGCGCCTGCACCGCGTCCCTGGTGCGCGCCGAGCGCTTCCTGGAGGCGGCCCGGCCCGGGGACGAGGTGCCCTCCTGGGCGCGCTTCGACGAGGCGCAGCTGGCCGACGAGTCCGGGCACTGCCACCGGGACCTCCAGCAGTACCGGGCCGCCGCGCAGCACGCCGAACGCGCCCTGCGGCTGCGCGCCCCGGCGCACGCCCGCAGCCGGCTGTTCTGCCGGGTGGTCCTGGCCACCGCCCGCCTCGGCCTCGGCGACCTGGACCAGGCCTGCCGCCTGGCCGCCGAGGCGGCGGCCCAGGCCGCGGACATGCGCTCGGTCCGGGCGGTGGAGTACGTCAAGGACTTCGAACGCCGCCTGGAACCGTACAAGGACGCGACACCCGTACGCGGCTACCGGGACAAGGTGGCGGCGTTGGGCTGAGCCCCGGGGACGGGGCGGCGGTGCTGGGGCGAGTCCTGGGACGGGGCGGCGGTGCCGGGCCGGGTCTCCGGGACGAGGTGGCGGCATTTGGGCCGAGTCCCGGGACGTGACGGCGGTGCCTGAGTCCCGGGACAAGGGCAGCTGTGTTGGGTTGAGTTGTTCGGGACAGGGACGGTGGCGTTGGGCTGAGTCCCGGGGCAAGGGCAGCGGAGCCGGGCCGAGTCCCCAGGGCGAGGTGGTGGCGTTGGGTTGGGGACCCGGGACGGAGTGGCGGCGCTGGGCCGAGGCCCGGGGCAGCGGTGGCGGTGTTCGGGCAAGTTCCGGGACGGGGTGGTGGCGGTTCAGGCGGCGGCTTTCGGTTCCGTCGGGGCCGGGTCCGCCCGGTGCAGCGGGTGGCCGGCTCCCAGGTCGCCCAGGATCGCCGCGGCGGCCCGGTGGGCCGAGTGCAGCGCCCCCTGGACGGTGCTGGTGTCCCGGTGGTCGCCGCACACGTACAGGCCCGCCAGCAGCCGCACCGGGCGCCGCGGGTCGTGCGGGGGCCGCATCGCGGGGACGGCCTCGGGGGTGTGGTGCACGGCGAGCGTCTCCCAGCGGACGGTGGAGGTGCCGTAGAGCCGGGACAGATGGCGGCGTACGGCCGTGTCGACGTCGGCCGGGGGCACGCCCAGGACCGTCGACGACACCAGGGCGCGGCCGGCGGGCGCGCGGGAGGGGTCGACGCGGCTGACCACCGCCGTGTGCGCCACCGGGCCGCCGCGCTCCGCGTCGAGCAGCAGGGACCCGCCCGTCTCCGGGGGCTCGCCGGTCGTGTGGTGGACCACCGTCACCGGGTGGAAGTCCGGTACGCGCAGCCCGGGCAGCAGCTCGGCGGCGGCACGCGCGTCGGTGGCGACCAGCACGGCCCGGCAGCGGATCTCGCCGTGCTCGGCGGTGGTCACCGAGGTGGTGGAGACCGAGGTGGCCCGTACGCCGGTGTGCACGGTGCCGGGCGGCAGCGTGCGCGCGAGCAGCTCCGGCAGGACCTCGGCGCCGCCCTCCGGCAGGCACAGCCGGCCGCCGGCGAAGGAGTGCAGGGCGAGGTCCGCGCAGCGGCTGGACGTGGTGAGGTCCGGGTCGCACAACAGGGCGGCGAGCAGCGGACGCAGGAAGCCGTCGACCGTGCGGGCGGGCAGGCCGCGGGCGGCCAGCGCCTCCTGAGCCGTCAACTCGGGCCGCGACAACAGGCGTTCGACCGGTGTGGCGGCGATCCGGCCGAGCGCGGCGCGCAGCCGCAGCGGCGCGCCGATCCCGCGGCGTCCGGGCGGCGGACCGTCGAGGAACGGGGCGGCGGACGACCGGGGAACGGACGGCCGGGAGAGGGACGCACGGGCGAGGGACGACGACCGGGGGACCGGCGGCCGGGGGGCGCTTGCCAGGGCGCGCACTACGTGAAGTGCGCTCCTCGCGCTCCCTCCGTGCGCCGGAGCGCCCGCGCGGAGGTGCCGTCCGTCGCTGTGCAGCAGGACCCCCGGCGCGAAGGGACGCAGCACGAGCGCGTCGAGCCCCGGGCTCAGGGCCAGTTGGGGATACGACGTGTTCAGCAGCTGTCCGATCCGGTCGAGCCGGAACCCGTCGACCTTCTCCGTCGACATGCGGCCGCCCACGTAAGGGGCGGCCTCCAGGACCGCGGTCGTCACTCCTGCACTGGTCAGTCGATGCGCTGCCGCGAGCCCGGCGACCCCGGCTCCCACAACGACGACGTCCGCCTGATACGCGGGCTCAAGCACGTGCCCCTCCTCGAGGTTGCGCGGCCGGTGGAGCGGTGATGCCCGCGACCGGCGTCAGGAATACCCGAGTTCGCGTCGAGATTAGGGCCGTGCCCGGTCAGCGACAGTCGCGCATCGACAGGGCACGGTCGCACGGCGGTCGCACACGGTCGCAAGCTGTTCCGTACGCGATCGCAAGGTGGCACGGCGAGCGGCCACAGACGTCACAGCGCCGCACGGACGGCGTCCTCGATCCCCGGGAAGGCGAACGAGAACCCCGACTCCAGCAGCCGCCTCGGCACCACCCGCGCGCTGCCCAGCACATCGCCCGCCATCTCCCCGAGCGCCGCGCGCAGGACCGGCGCCGGCACGGAGAACAGCGTCGGCCGTTGCAGCACCCGGCCCATGGCCGCGGTGATCTCACCGTTCGTCAGCGGCTGCGGCGCGGTGAGGTTGACCGGCCCGGACAGGCTCTCGGTGTCCAGCAGATGGCGCAGCGCGGCCACCTCGTCGTGCAGGGCGATGAACGACCAGAACTGCCGACCGTCTCCCAGCCGCCCGCCCAACCCGGCCTTGAACAGCGGGAACAGCCGTCCCCACGCCCCGCCCTCACGGGCCACCACCAGCCCGGTGCGGGCGAACACCGTCCGGACGCCCGCCTCCCGCGCGGGAGCGGCGGCCTGCTCCCACTCGACGCACAGCGCCGGCAGGAAACCGTCCCCGGGCGGCGCGTCCTCGTCGACGGCGCGCTCGCCGGTGTCGCCGTAGTAGCCGATCGCGCTGCCGCTGACGAACACCCGCGGAGGCGCGTCCAGGGAGGCCACGGCCTCGGCGAGCGCCGTCGTGCCGAGCACCCGGCTGTCCCGGATCGCCTTCTTGTACTCCCGCGTCCACCGGTGGTCGCCCACGCCCGCGCCCGCCAGGTTGACCACCGCGTCGCACCCGGCGAGCCCCGCCGCGTCCACGTACCGGCCGACGGGATCCCAGCAGACCTCGTCCTCGCCGCGGGCCGAACGGCGCACCAGGCGCACCACCTCGTGCCCGTCCGCGACCAGGGACCGCACCAGGGCACTGCCGATCAGACCGGACGCGCCGGCCACCGCGATTCGCGAACGTTCCATGCGCCCATCCTGCCCGCCGGGCCGCGAAAATCCCGGCGGGCAGGCCCGGTCCGCGCCGTAGAGTGACCGTCATGCCGGTTCCCTCCATACGCCACGCCACATTCGACGACGAGGACGGTCTCGGCCGGCTCGACCGTGAGACCTGGTCCACGACGCACGCGGTCGCCCCGCCCCCGCGGCAGCCCTACGAGCCCTTCTTCACGCACCGGTCGGGACCGCGCGACCACCTGGTCGCCGAACTCGGCGGCCGTCTGGTCGGATACATCCGCCTCGGCTTCCCCACCGAACTGGCGTCGAACGCGCACGTCCGGCAGATCCGCGGACTCGCCGTGGCCGAGGAGGCCCGCGGCAGCGGGGTGGGCCGCGCCCTGCTGCGCGCCGCCGTCGAGGAGGCCCGCCGCCAGGGCGCCCGCCGGATCACCCTGCGGGTGCTGGGCCACAACACCCCCGCCCGCAAGCTGTACGAGTCCGAGGGCTTCGTGGTGGAGGGCGTCCAGCCGGAGGAGTTCCACCTGGACGGCGTCTACGTCGACGACGTCCTCATGGGCCGCTTCCTGTGAGCCTCGGGGCCCGACGCGAGGCCCTGAGTCACGTGGTCACCAGCCCGCCCGTGTCCACCGGCACGGTCGCGTGCGCCGCCCGCTGCGCGTCCGGGGCGACCTCGGCCGCCGTCAGGACGTATCCCGTCTCGTTGTCGGAGGTGGAGCGGGCGAAGACCACGCCGAAGACCCGGCCGTCCGTGGTGAGCAGCGGACCGCCGGAGTTGCCGGGGCGGACCGTGGAGCGGATCGAGTAGATCTCCCGGGTGACCGTGCCGTTGTTGTAGATGTTCTGGCCCGTCGCCCGGATCCGGTTCGCCACCGTCGCCGCCTGGAGGTTCAGGTCGCCGTCCTGCGGATAGCCCGCGACCACCGCCGAGTCGCCGCGCGCGGCGGTGTCGTCGAACCGCAGCACGGGGGCGTCCAGCCCGGGGACGTAGAGCACGGCCACGTCCCGGTGCGGGTCGAACAGCACCACCCGTGCCTCGTACGACCGCCCGACGCCGCCGATCCGCACGGCCGGATCGTCGATGCCCGCCACCACGTGCGCGTTGGTCATCACATGCTCCCGCGCGTACACGAACCCGCTGCCCTCGCGGCCCTGGTTGCCCGCGGCGCCCTCGATCTTGACCGTGCTGAACCGGGCGGCGTTCGTCGCGTCCTCCGTCACGCTGTCCCCGGAGGGCCGGGCGACGCCCGCCGCCGGCTCGCTCTCGAAGGGGTTGAAGACCTGCGGGAAGCCCGCCTCGGTCAGCGCGGAGGTGGCACGCGAGAACCAGGCCGGGGTGGTGTCCGGCATCGCGTTCTGCACGGTGCCCAGAAGCCTGGAGTCGCGTATCGCCGATGTCACCACCGGGGAGGAGGAGGCGCCCAGGACGCTCGCCGCCACCCAGGCCACGATCAGCACCGCCACCGTGTTGGCGGCGGCCCCGCCGATGCCGTCGGCCACCCGCAGCGGCCCGCGGTCCAGCTCGCGCCGCAGCCGCAGCGCCAGACGGCCCGCCAGCTCGTGCCCCACCACGGCCGGCACCAGCACCGTGAGCACGGCGGTGACCGTCGCCGTGGTCGTCCCGCGCGTGACGAAGTCCATCACCCACGGCAGGATCCACACGCCGATGACGGCACCGCCGACGAAACCGGCCAGCGAGACACAGCCGGCCACCAGTCCCCGCCGGTAGCCGGACGCGGCGTAGACGAGGATCACCAGCACCAACAGCAGGTCGAGCAGGTTCACTCACGCCGCCTTTCTCCTCGGATCCACACATACGCGCGGGACGGGTCCAGTGATCAGCCACGCACACGTGGATCCGGGGACCGGCCACGTGTACGTGTACCCCCATAAACGTCCTGGACCAGGACGTTGGTTCCACCAGGTGGCAGAGGGCACATCGCGGACGGACCGGAACCGCCCCGGGAGGGGGCTCATGCGTGTGGTGCCAAGAGCCGCGCGGCCGCGTGGCGCTCGCGTGGCGCTCCTGTGCTGCCTGCCGGGCGCCGCCGCCGTCGGTGCGCCGCTGCTGTACGTGTCCGGCTCCGGACGGACGTCCGTGTCCGTGCCCGCCGCCGTGTCCGGCTCCGGACGGACGACGTCCGTGTCCGTGCCCGCCGTCGTGCCCCGTCCGGCGGCCCCGGCGCACGACGCGCCCGGGCCGCGGATCGTGCCCCGCTCGGCCTGGCCGGACGCAACTCCCCGGGCCTCCCGGCTCTCCGAAGTCTCTCGGCTGTCCTGGGCCTCCTCGGCTTCCGGGGCCTCCCGGCTCTCCGGGGCATCCGGAACCCCCCGGGCCTCCAGGCTCTCCTGGGCCTCCTGGCTCTCCTGGGCCTCCTGGCCGTTCTGGCCTTCCCGGGCCACCCGGACCTTCTGGCCCTCCCGGCCCTCCCAGGCCTCCCGGCCCTTCCGGCTTTCCGGGCTCTCCGGGCTCTCCGGGCTCTCCGGGCTCTCCTGGGCCTCCCGGCCCTCCCGAGCCCCCCGCACCACCCCCCACGACGTTCCCGCGGGGGCCGTCACAGTGGGTCCGCGGGTGGCGGGAGTCGTCCGGGGGTGCTACTCACGGAACCGGTCCCACAGCTTCGGATAGCGCTGGGCGAGCGCCCGGTCGTCCTCGAAGTCGACCGGGGTGCCCTCCGGTTCCGCCGGGGCGGGCGGGATGCCGAGGTCGGGGGCGACCGTGCCGGTGAGCTGCTCGTAGGCCTCGTCGGCCGCGTAGCCGAGTTCCTCGCCGTCGCCGTCGACCTCCTCGTCGAAGTCGTCCAGCAGGTCGGCGAGCGAGTCCGGATCGTGCAGGGCGCCCTCGAAGACCTCCCGGCCCTGGCCGATCAGCCAGCACCGGAAGAAGTCGAAGGCGTCGTCGCTGGCCCCGTCCAGGAGCACCCAGGCGGCGCCCCACAGGTCCCAGTGGTAGGCCCGGTTGTACCGGGCCTCGAAGTGACGGGCGAAGTCCAGGACCACCTCGGGATCGCAGCCCAGCAGCCGCTCGACGAGCAGGTCGGCCTGCTCCTCCGGATCCCCCTCGGCGGCCTCGCGGCTGCCGTCGATCAGCTCCCAGAACTCCGTCTCGTCCATCACGGCTCAAGCATCGGCCCTCGCGCCGGGGGGCGCACGCGGAATGCGGCGGGACGTCAGGGGCGGTACAGCGCGGCCAGCCGTTCGGCGTCGCGCGCGAAACGCGCCCGCAGCGCCTCGGGAGCCAGCACCTCGACCTCCGGCCCGAGCGCCGTGAGCTGGGTGTGGGCGACCTCTTCGGACTCCACCGGCAGGGTCACCGTCACCCAGCCGCTCCCGTCGCGGCCGGCCGCGGCCCCGACGGCCTCGAGCGCCGCCCGGGCCGGCACCGGCCCGACGGCGTGCGGCAGCCGCCGCAGGCCCTCCTCGGACAGCCGTACCACCACCTCGGCCCGCAGGACGGACCGCGCGAACTGCGCGGCCCGCTCGTCCCAGAAGGCGGGCAGGTCGAAGTCGCCGTCCCGTTCGAAGCACTTCCCCGCGCCGGCGTCCACGGCCGCGAAACGGTCCACGCGGTAGACCCGGAAGGAGCCGGGCCCCACGACCCGGGCGCACAGGTACCACCCGCCCGCCTTGAGCACGAGACCGTACGGCTCCAGTTCCCGCGCGACCTCCTCCTCGCCGCGCCGGTAGCGCGCGGTGATCCGCCGGTCGTCCCACACCGCCTCCGCGACCGCCGGCAGCAGCTCGGGCGTCCTCGGCTCGCGGAACCAGTCGGGCGCGTCCAGGTGGAAGCGCTGCGCCGCCGTACGGGAGGCGTCGCGCAGGGAGGGGAGCAGGGCCGCGGACACCTTCAGCCGGGCGGCCGAGGCGGCGTCCTGGAGTCCCATCTCCCGCAGCGCCCCCGGAACACCGCTGAGGAAGAGCGCCTCCGCCTCACCGCGGTCGAGCCCGGTCAGCCGGGTGCGGTAGCCGCCGACCAGCCGGTAGCCCCCGGCCCGCCCCCGGTCCGCGTACACCGGCACGCCCGCCTCCGACAGCGCCTGCGCGTCCCGTGTGACGGTCCGCTCCGACACCTCCAGTTCCCGGGCGAGCTCGGCGGCGGTCATGGCGGGCCGCGACTGGAGCAGCAGCACCATTTTGATCAGACGGGCGGCACGCATACGGCCATCATGCCGGGGCCGGCGACGACGAAGGGGCACGGCCGCGGCCGTGCCCCTTCGTCGTCATGCGGTGTGTCTCACAGGCCGTACTTCTCCCGGGCCTCCTTGACCGCCGAGGCCTTCACCTCGCCGCGCCGGGCGAGCTGGGCCAGGGAGGCGGCGACGATCGACTGGGCGTCGACGCCGAAGTGGCGGCGGGCGGCGTCACGGGTGTCCGACAGACCGAAGCCGTCGGCGCCCAGCGAGGTGTAGTCCTGCTCGATCCACTGCGCGATCTGGTCCGGGACCTGGCGCATGTAGTCGGAGACCGCGAGGACCGGGCCCTCGGCGCCCTGGAGCGCCCGGCGGACGTACGGCACCCGCTCCTCGCCGCGCAGCAGCGCCGCGTCGGCCTCCATGGCGTCCCGGCGCAGCTCGCCCCAGGAGGTCGCGGACCACACGTCGGCGGCCACGCCCCACTCCTCCGCGAGCATCCGCTGGGCGTCCAGCGCCCAGTGGATCGCCGTGCCGGAGCCGAGCAGCTGGATCCGCGGCGCGTTCGCCGGGACCGTCAGGCCCGCCGACTCCGCCGTGTTGAAGCGGTACAGGCCCTTGACGATGCCCTCGTCGACCCCGGGGACGGACGGCTTGGCGGGCTGCGGCAGCGGCTCGTTGTAGACCGTCAGGTAGTAGAAGACGTCCTGGTCCTCGCCGGGCTCGGCCTGGCCGTACATGCGGCGCAGACCTTCCTTGACGATGGCCGCGACCTCGTAGGCGAACGCCGGGTCGTAGCTCAGCGCGGCCGGGTTGGTCGCCGCGATGACCGGCGAGTGGCCGTCGGCGTGCTGCAGACCCTCACCCGTCAGCGTGGTGCGGCCCGCGGTGGCGCCGACCAGGAAGCCGCGGCCGAGCTGGTCGCCGAGCTGCCACATCTGGTCGGCCGTGCGCTGCCAGCCGAACATCGAGTAGAAGATGTAGAAGGGGATCATCGCCTCGCCGTGCGTCGAGTACGACGACGAAGCGGCGATGAAGTCGGCCATCGAACCGGCCTCGGTGATCCCCTCGTTGAGGATCTGGCCGTTCTTGGCCTCCTTGTAGTACATCAGCTGGTCGCGGTCGACCGGCTCGTACGTCTGGCCCTTGGGCGAGTAGATGCCGAGCGAGGGGAACAGCGACTCCATGCCGAACGTGCGCGCCTCGTCGGGGACGATCGGCACCCAGCGCTTGCCGGTCTCCTTGTCGCGGACCAGGTCCTTGACCAGGCGGACGAACGCCATGGTGGTGGCCACGCTCTGCGAGCCGGAGCCCTTGTCGAAGGCGGCGAACGCCTTGTCGGCGGGGGCGGGCAGCGGCGCGACCGGGTGGACGCGGCGGGCCGGGGCCGGGCCGCCGAGCGCCGCGCGGCGCTCCTGGAGGTAGCGGACCTCGGGGGAGTCGGCGCCGGGGTGGCCGTAGGGGACCTGGCCGTCGGCGAAGGCGCTGTCCGCGATGGGCAGCTCCAGCAGGTCACGCATCTGCTTGAACTCGTCCACCGAGAGCTTCTTCATCTGGTGGTTGGCGTTCTTCGACGCGAAGCCCGTACCGAGGGTGTGGCCCTTCACCGTCTGGGCCAGGATCACCGTCGGGGCGCCCTTGTGCTCCAGGGCGGCCTTGTAGGCGGCGAAGACCTTGCGCGCCTCGTGACCACCGCGCGAGAAGTGGAAACACTCGATGATCTTGTCGTCGCTCAGCAGCTTCGCCATCTCGGCCAGCGCCGGGTCGGCGCCGAAGAAGTCCTGGCGGATGTAGGCGGCGTCGCGGGTCTGGTACGTCTGGATCTGCGCGTCCGGTACCTGGCGCAGCCGGCGTACCAGCGCGCCCGTGGTGTCCAGGGCGAACAGCTCGTCCCAGGCGGAGCCCCACAGCGTCTTGATCACGTGCCAGCCGGCGCCGCGGAAGAGGGCCTCCAGCTCCTGCACGATCTTGAAGTTGGCGCGGACCGGGCCGTCCAGGCGCTGCAGGTTGCAGTTGATGACGAACGTGAGGTTGTCCAGGCCCTCGCGGGAGGCGAGCGTCAGCGCGGTGGTGGACTCCGGCTCGTCCATCTCGCCGTCGCCGAGGAACGCCCAGACGTGGGAGTCGGAGACGTCCTTGATGCCGCGGCTGGTCAGGTAGCGGTTGAACCGGGCCTGGTAGATGGCGGAGATCGGGCCGAGGCCCATCGACACCGTCGGGAACTCCCACAGCCAGGGCAGGCGGCGCGGGTGCGGGTAGGACGGCAGGCCGTTGCCGCCGGCCTCCTGGCGGAAGTTGTCCAGGTGCTGCTCGGACAGCCGGCCGTCGAGGAAGGCGCGGGCGTAGATGCCCGGGGAGGCGTGGCCCTGGATGTACAGCTGGTCGCCGGAGCCGTCGCCCTCCTTGCCGCGGAAGAAGTGGTTGAAGCCGGTCTCGTACAGCCACGCCGCGGAGGCGAAGGTGGCGATGTGGCCGCCGACGCCGTACTTGCTGCCGCGGGTCACCATCGCCGCCGCGTTCCAGCGGTTCCACGCGGTGATGCGGGCCTCCATGGCCTCGTCACCGGGGGTGGCCGGCTCGACGGAGGTCGGGATGGAGTTGACGTAGTCGGTCTCGAGGAGCTTGGGCAGGACAACGCCGGCGTCCTCGGCGCGCTCCAGCGTACGGCGCATCAGATACGCGGCACGGTGCGTCCCGGCCGCCTTGGCGACGGCGTCCAGGGAGGCCTGCCATTCGGCAGTCTCCTCGGGGTCGCGGTCCGGGAGCTGGTCGAGCTCGCTCGGCTGGATGGCGTTGGGGTCGGTCATGTCGCCGCCTTCCTCAGTCGAAGGGGGTTCCCTCATCGGCAAGGGTTCAGGGGGTGCCCTAGGTCTTTGGCAGGACAGGGCGTGAGGCTCTGGTGGAAGCCCAGCGGAGACTCTAACTCCCTGATCGATGATCGATCAAAGGGTTCAAGTGCAAAACCCTTCGATTTCGAGAAAGTCGGCACCCGGTGCCTTGGAAACGGGCACGCGGTGCCGCTTTTTCAAAGGGTTTTCGCAGGTGAGCGTACAGGTGCTCGACTGCCTCAGGCGCGCGGCGCGCAGCCGAGAACGTGCGACTTGACCAGTTCGGCGATCCGCGGGTCCCGCCGCTTGAACGCCTGCACCAGCTCCTCGTGCTCCTCCGCGTAGGACTGCTGGACCGTCCCCAGCCAGCGGATCGAGAGCGCGGTGAACACCTCGATGCCCAGGCCCTCCCAGGTGTGCAGCAGCACCGAGTTCCCGGCCGCGCGGACCAGCTCGCGGTGGAAGGCCACCGTGTGCCGCACCTGGCCGGTGCCGTCGGACCTGCGGTCGGCCTCGTACAGCGCCGCCACATGCGGCTCCAGGGCCGAGCAGTCGTCCGCCAGCCGCTCGGCCGCCAGCTCCGCCGCGATGGCCTCCAGGCCGGCCCGGACCGGGTAGCTCTCCTCCAGGTCTGCGGCGGTCAGGTTGCGCACCCGCACGCCCTTGTTCGGCGCCGACTCGATCAGCCGCAGCGACTCCAGCTCGCGCAGCGCCTCCCGCACCGGCGTCTGGCTGACCTCCAGCTCGGTGGCGATCCGCCGCTCCACGATCCGCTCGCCCGGCTTCCAGCGCCCGCTGACGATCCCCTCCACGATGTGCTCGCGGATCTGTTCGCGCAGCGAGTGGACGACGGGCGCGGTCATGGAGGGCTCCTTCAAGGGGGGACCCACGGGCCCCCGGGGGGCGTTCGACGTTTAGACAATACGGCTGTCAGCGCCCGGCGGAAGGGGGCATACGGGCGCTTTCGTGCAGGTGAGACGAGACTTACACGCCGTCATGGCCAAGAAACGGCAAACGCGGCGCCCCCGCCCGGAAGGTTCCGGACGGGGGCGCCGTACTGCTGGGTCCCGGGTGACGGGATCAGAGGCCGAGCTCGACCTCGAACTCGCCCGCCTCCAGGATCGCCTTGACCGCCGTCAGGTAACGGGCCGCGTCGGCGCCGTCCACCAGGCGGTGGTCGTAGGAGAGGGTCAGGTAGGTCATGTCGCGGACGCCGATGACCGTGCCCTCCTCGGTCTCGATGACGGCCGGGCGCTTGACGGTGGCGCCGATGCCGAGGATCGCGACCTGACCCGGCGGCACGATGATCGTGTCGAACAGCGCGCCGCGCGAACCGGTGTTGCTGATGGTGAAGGTCGCACCGGACAGCTCGTCCGGCGTGATCTTGCTGGCCCGGACCTTGCCCGCCAGGTCGGCGGTGGCCTTGGAGATACCGGCGATGTTGAGGTCACCGGCGTTCTTGATGACCGGGGTCATCAGGCCCTTCTCGGAGTCCACCGCGATACCGACGTTCTCGGTGTCGAAGTAGGTGATGGTCCCCTCGGCCTCGTTGATCTTGGCGTTGATGACCGGGTGGGCCTTCAGCGCCTGGGCGGCGGCCTTGACGAAGAACGGCATCGGGGAGAGCTTGACGCCCTCGCGCGCCGCGAACGAGTCCTTGGCCTGGGCGCGCAGGCGCATCAGGCGGGTCACGTCGACCTCGACCACCGAGGACAGCTGTGCCTGCTCGTGCAGCGCCTTGACCATGTTGTCGCCGATGACCTTGCGGATCCGCGGCATCTTCACGGTCTGGCCGCGCAGCGGGGAGGCCTCCAGGACGGGGGCCTTCTTCGCCGGGGCGGCCGGGGCGGCCACTGCCGGGGCGGCGGCCTTCGCGGCCTCGGCCGCGGCGAGCACGTCCTGCTTGCGGATACGGCCGCCGACGCCGGTGCCCTTGACGGTGGACAGGTCGACGCCGTTCTCGGCGGCGAGCTTGCGCACCAGCGGGGTCACGTACGCGCCCTCGTCGGTCGGCTGGGCGGCGGCCGGAGCCGCGGCCGGGGCCGGGGTGACCGGGGCGGGCGCGGCCGGCGCGGGAGCCGGGGCTGCGGGCTGGACCGGAGCCGGAGCCGGAGCCGGAGCAGCGGGAGCCGGAGCGGCCGGGGCCGCGGGGGCTGCCGGAGCCGGAGCCGGGGCGGCGGCCGGAGCCGGGGCGGCCGGGGCCGGAGCAGCAGCCGGAGCGGCACCGGGGGCGCCGATGACGGCGAGCTTGGCGCCGACCTCGGCGGTCTCGTCCTCACCGACGACGATCTCCAGCAGCACACCGGAGGTGGGCGCCGGGATCTCGGTGTCGACCTTGTCCGTGGAGACCTCGAGCAACGGCTCGTCGGCCTCGACGGAGTCGCCGACCGACTTCAGCCAGCGGGTGACGGTGCCCTCGGTGACGGACTCGCCGAGCGCGGGCAGGACCACGTCCGTGCCGGTGGCGCCGGCGGGGGCCGGGGCGGCCGGAGCCGCGGCGACCGGGGCCGGGGCGGGCTCGGCGACCGGGGCCGGAGCCTCGGCGGCGGCCGGGGCCGGGGCCGCGACGGGGGCGCCGGAGCCGTCGTCGATGACGGCCAGCTCGGCGCCGACCTCGACGGTCTCGTCCTCGGCGACCTTGATGGAGGCCAGCACACCGGCGGCGGGCGAGGGGATCTCGGTGTCGACCTTGTCGGTCGAGACCTCGAGCAGCGGCTCGTCGGCCTCGACGCGCTCGCCCTCGGCCTTCAGCCAACGGGTGACAGTGCCCTCGGTGACGCTCTCGCCGAGCGCCGGAAGGGTTACGGAAACCGCCATGGTTTCGGTTGCTCCTAACGAATTACGGAAGTCTGTGTCGTCGCGCCCGTGACGTGAAGCGTCAGTCGTGGGAGTGCAGCGGCTTGCCGGCCAGGGCCAGGTGGGCCTCGCCGAGCGCCTCGTTCTGGGTCGGGTGGGCGTGGATGAGCTGGGCCACCTCGGCCGGCAGCGCCTCCCAGTTGTAGATCAGCTGGGCCTCGCCGACCTGCTCGCCCATGCGGTCGCCGACCATGTGGACGCCGACGACGGCACCGTCCTTGACCTGGACGAGCTTGATCTCGCCCGCGGTCTTGAGGATCTTGCTCTTGCCGTTGCCGGCCAGGTTGTACTTCAGGGCGACGACCTTGTCCGCGCCGTAGATCTCCTTGGCCTTGGCCTCGGTGATGCCGACGGAGGCGACCTCCGGGTGGCAGTAGGTCACCCGCGGAACACCGTCGTAGTCGATCGGAACGGTCTTCAGACCGGCCAGACGCTCCGCCACCAGGATGCCCTCGGCGAAGCCGACGTGCGCCAGCTGGAGGGTCGGGACCAGGTCACCGACGGCGGAGATGGTCGGGACGTTGGTGCGCATGTACTCGTCGACGAGGACGTAGCCGCGGTCCATGGCGACCCCGGCCTCCTCGTAGCCCAGGCCCTGGGAGACCGGGCCGCGGCCGATGGCGACGAGCAGGACCTCGGCCTCGAACTCCTTGCCGTCGGCCAGGGTGACCTTGACCCCGTCCTGGGTGTACTCGGCCTTCTGGAAGAAGGTGCCCAGGTTGAACTTGATCCCGCGCTTGCGGAAGGCGCGCTCCAGCAGCTTCGAGGAGTTCTCGTCCTCGACCGGGACGAGGTGCTTCAGGCCCTCGACGATCGTGACGTCGGTGCCGAAGGACTTCCAGGCGGACGCGAACTCGACGCCGATGACACCGCCGCCCAGGATGATCGCGGACTTCGGCACGCGGTCCAGGACGAGGGCGTGGTCGGAGGAGATGATGCGGTTGCCGTCGATCTGCAGACCCGGCAGGGACTTCGGCACGGAACCGGTCGCCAGGAGGACGTGACGGCCCTGGATCCGCTGCCCGTTGACGTCGACGGAGGTGGGGGAGGACAGCCGGCCCTCACCCTCGATGTAGGTCACCTTGCGGGACGCGATGAGTCCCTGAAGGCCCTTGTACAGGCCCGAGATGACGTCGTCCTTGTACTTGTGGACGGCGGGCACGTCGATGCCCTCGAAGCTGGCCTTCACACCGAACTGCTCGCTCTCGCGGGCCTGGTCGGCGATCTCGCCCGCGTGCAGCAGGGCCTTGGTGGGGATGCAACCCCGGTGCAGGCAGGTACCGCCGACCTTGTCCTTCTCGATCAGGGCGACGTCCAGGCCCAGCTGCGCCCCGCGCAGGGCCGCGGCGTAACCACCGCTGCCACCGCCGAGGATCACTAGGTCGAAAACGGTGCTGGCGTCGTTCGCCACGTCACGTCCTCCATGCATGTGCGCCGTACGCCGGTCGTCGGTGACCGGCAGGCGGCTGGTGTCCGGCCGCTTGAGTTTCGGCCCTTCGGTGGGGGCCCTGTCCTGCCGACGCCCATCTTCGCACTTGTCGGGAGTGAACGAGACGCGGGGCTGGAGTGTGATACACCCCACGTCGCGCGGGCGCGACCGGCGCACACGCGGCACGGCCGTCGTCCGGCGGACCGGACGACGGCCGTGCGACGAATCAGCCGAGGTCGCCGGAGGCGGCGAGCTCGGCGAGACGCACGAGCGTGCGTACCGCCGAACCGGTGCCACCCTTCGGCGTGTAACCGAACGGACCGCCCTCGTTGAACGCCGGCCCGGCGATGTCGAGGTGCGCCCACGTGATGCCCTCACCGATGAACTCGCGGAGGAACAGGCCGGCGACCAGCCCGCCGCCCATGCGCTCGCCCATGTTGGCCAGGTCGGCGGTGGGGGAGTCCATGCCCTTGCGCAGGTGCTCCGGCAGAGGCATGGGCCACGCCTCCTCGCCGACCTCCTCCGCGGCCTCATGGATGGCGGAGCGGAACGCGTCGTCGTTCGCCATGATCCCGAAGGTGCGGCTGCCCAGCGCCAGCACCATCGCGCCGGTCAGCGTGGCCACGTCCACGATCGCGTCCGGCTTCTCCTGCGAGGCGGCCCACAGCGCGTCCGCGAGGACGAGCCGGCCCTCGGCGTCGGTGTTGAGCACCTCCACCGTCTTGCCGCTGAACATGCGCAGCACGTCGCCGGGACGGGTGGCGGAGCCGGAGGGCATGTTCTCGGCCAGCGCCAGCCAGCCGGTCACGTTGACCTCGAGGCCGAGCCGCGCGGCGGCGACGACGGCGGCGAACACGGCGGCGGCACCGCTCATGTCGCACTTCATCGTCTCGTTGTGGCCGGCCGGCTTGAGCGAGATGCCGCCCGAGTCGTAGGTGATGCCCTTGCCGACCAGGGCCAGGTGCTTCTTCGCCTTGGGGCTCGTGTACGACAGCTTGACCAGCCGCGGCGCCGACGCCGAGCCGGAGCCGACGCCCAGGATGCCGCCGTAGCCGCCCTTGGCGAGCGCCTTCTCGTCGAGCACCTGCACCTTCAGGCCGTGCTCCTTGGCCGCGTCCTGCGCGACGGCGGCGAAGGCGGCCGGGTTCAGGTCGTTCGGCGGGGTGTTGATCAGGTCGCGGCAGCGGTTGAGCTCCTCGGCCAGGGCGGTGGCGCGCTCGACGGCGGCCTTGTACGCCTTGTCGCGGCCCTTGCCGCCGAGCAGCACGGCCTCGCCGAGCGGGGCCTTGCCGTTGCGGGACTCGGCGTCCTTGCCGTTCTCCTTGTAGCTGTCGAAGGAGTACGCGCCGAGCAGCGCGCCCTCGCCGACCGCGGCGGCGTCGGCGGCGTCCGCGACCGGCAGCGCGAAGCCGGCCTTCTTCGATCCGGCGAGGGCACGGGCGGCCGCGCCGGCGGCCCGGCGCAGCGCCTCGGCGTCGTAGCCGGAGTCCTTCTCGGGGCGCGGGCCGAGGCCCACCGCGAGCACGAGCGGGGCCTTGAAGCCGGACGGCGCGGGCAGCTTGGTCACCTCGCCCTCGGCACCGGAGGCGCCGAGGGTCCCCAGGACGCCGGCGAGCTTGCCGTCGTACGCCTCGTCGACGGCCTCGGCGCCCGGTGCTACGACCAGGTCCCCAGACTTCGATCCGGAGTCCTTGGCGACACCGACCACGATCGCGTCGGCCCGCAGGCCGGGCGCCGCGGTGGTGCTGAGAGTGAGAGCAGTCACGGTGGTGAAATCTCGCTTCCCTGTGAAAGGTGGTTGGCCGAATTCGGGTGGGTCGACCGGGCCCGACCATAAGTCCTTCGTAAGGTGCGGTCTTCACCCGGGCAGGCAAACACCCGGCACGAGCCTACGCGCGTCACGGCGCCGAATACTCCTGCGGGTGTTCACCCGGCAGAGGCGCAGCCGTCACGTCCCGGTTCCGGCACCGGTGGCCGGAAGCGGCGCCGACGGCGGTGGCGGAAGGCCCGGACCGCCGACCGGGCGGGCAACTTCCCTGTACGGCAATGGAATCGGCGATGATCGTCGGACGTACGTCCGTCACCGCACCCGGGAGCCCGCCCGTTGAGAGCACTGATCTCGCGCCTTCTCGCGCCGACTGCGGCACTCCTGCTGCTCGCGGGCTGCGCCGCCCACCAGGACGGTGCCGGCGGCGACGACGGCCGCGGCGACGGCGCCGCCCGCCCGGCCGCCGGACGCTGGCAGCCGCGTCCGGGCACGAGCTGGCAGTGGCAGCTCAGCGGCCGTCTCGACACCTCCGTACCGGCCGAGGTCTACGACATCGACGGCTTCGACCACTCGGCGGCCACGGTCGCCCGGCTGCACCGCGAGGGCCGCAGGGTGATCTGCTACCTCTCGACCGGCGCCTGGGAGGAGTTCCGCCCGGACGCGGGGAAGTTCCCGGCCTCCGTCCTCGGCCGGGGCAACGGCTGGGAGGGCGAGCGCTGGCTCGACATCCGCCGCACCGACGTCCTCGGACCCCTGATGGCGGCCCGCCTCGACATGTGCCGCGAGAAGGGCTTCGACGCGGTGGAGCCGGACAACATGGACGGCTACAGGAACCGCACCGGCTTTCCGCTGACGGCCGCCGACCAGCTCCGCTACAACCGCCTGGTGGCGAAGCTGGCCCACGACCGGGGCATGGCGGTGGGCCTGAAGAACGACCTGGACCAGATCCCGCGGCTGGTGGCGGACTTCGACTTCGCGGTCAACGAACAGTGCGCCCAGTACGGCGAATGCGCCGAGCTGGAGCCCTTCGTCGCGGCGGGCAAGGCGGTGTTCCACGCCGAGTACGAGCTGCCGACGAGCCGCTTCTGCGCGCAGTCCCGGCGGCTGGGGCTCAGCTCGCTGCTGAAGAAGTACGAACTGGGGGCGTGGCGCCGGACCTGCTGAACCACCCGGCTCAGCGCAGGGCCAGGACGACCAGCACCGTGGTGGCGGCCGTCTCGGCGAGCGCGCCGAAGACGTCGCCCGTCACACCGCCGAAGCGGCGCGTGCAGTGGCGCAGGAGGAGTTCGGCGGCGGCCAGGGCGGCGACCACCGCCAGCGCCGTGAGCACCCAGTCGCGGGCGCCGAGGAAGGCGCCCGCCGCCACGGCGGCCGCCGCGACCACGAGGGCCGTGCCGAACGCGCCCGGCACCGGGACCACCCCGGCGACCGTGGCGCCCAGTCCCTCCGGCCGGGCGGCCGGCACCCCGGTGCGGGCGGCCAGCGTCAGGGCCAGCCGGGCGACCGTCGCCGAGACGACGGCGGCGAGCGCGCCGCGTGCCCAGGATCCGTCGTAGGCCCGGGTCAGTGCGGCCACCTGGGCGAGCAGCACGAACACGAGGGTGATCACCCCGAAGGGGCCGATGTCCGACTGCTTCATGATCCGCAGCGCGTCCTCGGCGGGCCTGCCGCTGCCGAGTCCGTCCGCGGTGTCGGCGAGCCCGTCCAGATGCAGTCCGCGGGTCAGCGCGGCGGGCACGGCGACGGTGGCGACGGCGGCGAGCGGCGCTCCGGCGCCGGCGAGAAGCAGCAGCAGTCCCACGGCCGCCGCGGCCACCCCGACCACGAGTCCGGCGAGCGGCGCGCAGAGCATCCCGCCGCGCGCCGCCTCGCGGTCCCAGCGGCTCACCCTGACCGGAAGGACGGTGAGGGTGCCGAAGGCGAACCGCGGCCCGTGCGACGAGGGGATCCTGAACACGCGGGCAGACTACGGGACCTGCGCCGGCCCCCCGGCGGGCGGGCGGGTGACCGGGGAAGGCGGCACACTGCATACATGGGGCACTGGCTGGAGCGGAACATCGTCGAACCCGGCAAGCTGCCCCTGCTCCTGGCGCTGGCCGCCTTCGTCCTCACCTTCGTGGTCACCCGCGTGATCACCCGGCTGATCCGCGCAGGGAAGGGCCCCTTCGGCAACGTCAAGGCCGGCGGGCTGCACATCCACCACGCCGTGCCCGGCGTCGTCCTCACCGTCCTCGGCGGTTTCGGAGTGGTCGCCAGCAGCGGCCGGCACGAGGCCGCCACGGCGATCTTCGCGGTCGTCTTCGGCGTCGGCGCGGGCCTCGTGCTGGACGAGTTCGCGCTGATCCTGCACCTGGACGACGTCTACTGGACCGAGTCGGGCCGCAAGAGCGTCGAGGTCGTGGTGCTCACCGCGGCGCTGGTCGCCCTGGTGCTCGCCGGGTTCTCCCCGTTCGGCGTCAACAACCTGTCCCAGGCCGAGTTGCAGGACCGCGGGGCGGTCATCACGAGCGTGGTCGTGAACTTCGTCTTCTCCCTGATCGCCCTGAGCAAGGGCAAGGGCCGCATCGCCCTGTTCGGCGTGATCATTCCGTTCGTCGCGCTGTTCGGCGCGATGCGTCTGGCCCGCCCCGACTCCTACTGGGCCAGGCGCTTCTACCGCCACCGCCCGCGCGCCCTGGCCCGTGCCGGCCGGCGTGCCGACCGGCACGACCGGCGCTGGTCCGGCCCCCGCCGGGCGTTCCAGGACTGGATCGGCGGCAAACCGGACCAGCAGCCGGCCCGTCTGCCCGGACGCAGATGACGCCGCGGCGCGCGGCACCCGGTGCCGGGCCGCCGACAGCGCGCACAGCAGCAGCGTCCCCGCGATCGCCGCCAGATGCTCCTTGCCGGCCAGGTTCTGCTTCAGCCCGACCTCCAGCGCCATGGCCGCGATCACCGCGCCCGCCGTGACGTACGCCCCGTAGCGCCAGCCGACGTAGACCGCGAGGCCCACCACGGCCGCCGACGGGCCGGTGTCCACCACCTGCGCGTCCGTGCCGGGCAGGCCGAGCGGGTGGTGCGGGCCGAGGACGACGCCCAGGCGCGCGTACAGGGTTCCGGAGAGGGTGGCGACGTAGGCGACGGCGAGGGTCCGAGGCCGGCCCAGGCAGATCTCGGCGATGCCGAACACGCACAGGATCTGCGCCAGCGCGCCCCACACCGGCAGGTCCAGCGCGGGCACGAACAGCGACAGGGGAGTGCGCAGCAGCGCGAGCCACAGCGGCTCATCCGCCCGTACGGCCCCGACGTGCTGCACCAGGCCATAGCCCCAGGACTGGTTCTGCACCAGATGGAGCAGCGCCGTCAGGCTCACCGCTCCGGCGGTCATCGGGACGGCCCGCAGGCGCCGCTTCGGCAGCGGCTCGCGCACGGTGGCGTACAGCAGCCCCCATTCGGTGCGCGCCCAGCGGGCCAGTGCGGTCATCCGTGCGTCTCCAGGTGCCCTCGGTGCAGCCACTTCGGCGGTTCCGGCGGCTCCAGGAACCCCTCCGCGCGCGCCGCGGCGAGGCCGATGCGCAGCAGGTCCGCGCTCTTCTCGAAGAGCAGGAACCGCGGCTCCCAGATGGGCCGGTACTTGGCGTTCGCCCGGTACAGCGACTCGATCTGCCACCAGCGGGAGAACAGTCCGAGCAGTGAACGCCACAGCCTCAGCACCGGTCCGGCACCGAGGCGCTCCCCTCGTTCGAAGACCGAGCGGAACACGGCGAAGTTGAGCGAGACCTGGGTGATCCCGATCTCCCGGGCGCGGCGCAGCAGGTCGAGCACCATGAACTCCATGAGCCCGTTGCCGGCGTGCCGGTCGCGCCGCATCACGTCCAGGGACAGCCCGTGCGGCCCCCACGGCACGAAGGACAGCACGGCCCTCAACTCACCTTCTGCGTCATGGCACTCCAGCATCACGCACTGCCCGTCCCGCGGGTCGCCGAGCCGGCCCAGCGCCATGCTGAAGCCGCGTTCGGTGGGCCCGTCCCGCCAGTCGTCGGCCCGGTCGATCAGGTACGCCATCTCGTCCGCGGGGATGTCCTGGTGCCGCCGGACGCGCACCGAGTACCCGGCCCGTGCGACCCGGTTGTAGGCCTGCCGCACGGTCCGCATGGCCCGCCCGTCCAGGGTGAAGCCGTCGACCTCGACCACGGCCTCGTCGCCCAGTTCCAGGGCGTCGAGACCGTGCCGCGCGTACACCGTGCCGGCCTCCTCGCTCGCGCCCATCACGGCCGGGCTCCAGCCGTGCGCCCACGCCTCGGCCAGCCACCCCTCGATGGCGCCGGGCCAGGCCTCCGGGTCGCCCAGCGGGTCCCCGGAGGCCAGGGACACCCCGCCGAGGACGCGGTAGGCGACGGCGGCCTTGCCGGTCGGCGACCAGATCACGCTCTTGTCCCGGCGCAGCGCGAAGTAGCCGAGCGAGTCGCGCTCGCCGTGCCGCTCCAGCAGTTCCCGCAGCCGTCTCTCGTCGTCGGCGGTGAGTGGGTCGACGGCGCGGCGGGAGCGGAAGGCGGCGTACAGGACGGCGAGGACGAGGGCCGTGGACAGTACGTTGATCGACACGTTCACCCAGTTCGGGGTGTGGATGTCGGGGAAGCGGGCCTCGGAGGCGGCGACCGAGACCAGCCGCAGCGTGCCGTAGTGCCAGCGCTGGAGGTACGTCGAACGGGCCGCGTCCGGGGCCTGGTTGGTGACCGTCACCAGCAGTGCGGCGAGCAGCGAGGAGACCAGCAGCCCGCCGAGGCCGACGGCGGCGGCGAGCCGCGGGTTGGCACGGTCGCCCTTGGCGTAGAACTCGCGGCGGCCGAGCAGCAGCGCGGCGACGAAGGCGGCGGTGAGGGCCAGGGAGATCCAGTTCTGCGCCGAGCGGCGGATCTCCGGGAACGTCATGGTGAACGCGAACAGCGCGAGGAACGGACCGGACAGCGCCAGGTTCAGGATCCAGGCGGCCCGTTTGCGCCGCCGCATGGTGATGGCCAGGAAGGCGGCGAACACGCCGGAGGCGAAGCCGGCGGTCAGCAGGTACGGCGTGAAGAGGTCCTCCTGGTTGTGCCGCCGCACGTCCTGCCCCAGGGAGACCCACGCCGCGCTGAGGAAGTTGACGAACGCGACCGCCCGCAGGTACCAGACGGCGAAGGCGGCCGCCCGCCGCGAGGCCCCGCCGCCCGGCCGTCCCGCCCCGGCCACACGAACCGGGGCCTGCTCCTCACGCACGGCAATTCGGGCATCTCCCATGAACAGTGATCATATGGGCGCCGCCCCGGTGAACGTCCCTTTTCACCCGCCGTCCGTGCGCGACGCGGCCCGCTGCCGGTGGGTGCGGGGGCCCGCTGCGCGTGGGTGGCCGTCCGGTCCTTCGCGGCCGATCGCCGTGTTCGCGCACGGATCCGGGAGCGACGTCGCCCGCGGCGCGCGAGCGGCGAGGACGCCCGGCCGGGCGATGCCGGTGGATACCGCCCCAGGTGGGCGCCCCTTCGTCGCGGCCGGCGGGCGGCGGGGGTGCGTGGTTCGGTGGCGTTGGGGTCGCCGCTCTGCCGGCTGAGCCCGTGCCTCATCGGGCGGCGGCCGGTGTCCGGACGGGGTGCGTTCCGTCGAGGGGGAGGAGGGGCGCCGGCCCTCGTGCGGTTACTCCTCGGCTGCCTTTTCCTCGCCCTTCCCGCCTTCGGCTGCCTTCTCCTCGGGCGCTTCGTCCTCGGTCGCCTTGGTGTCCGGGTCGTCCGGGTCCTCCTGGTCCTCCGGGCGCTCGGGCAGCTCCGCGGCCAGCGCGGCGGCGCTCTGCACCAGGGGCAGCGCCAGCAGCGCCCCCGTCCCCTCGCCGACCCGTACGCCGTGGTCCACGAGCGGCTCCAGCGCCATCCGGTCCAGCGCCTTGGCCTGGCCCGGCTCGCCGCTGTCGTGACCGGCCAGCCACCAGTCCGGCGCCCGGAACGCCACCCGCTGACCCACCAGCGCGCACGCCGCCGACACCACGCCGTCCAGGATCACCGGCAGCTTCCGCACCGCGCACTGCAACAGGAAGCCCGTCATCGCGGCGAGGTCGGCGCCGCCCACCGTGGCCAGCAGCTGCAACTGGTCCCCGAGGACGGGCCGGGCCCGCCGCAGCGCGTCCCTGATCGCCGCGCACTTGCGCATCCACGCCAGGTCGTCGATCGGCTCGCCGCCGCGGCCCGTCACCACCGAGGCGTCCGTCCCGCACAGCGCGGCGATCAGCACGGCGGCCGGCGTGGTCCCGCCGACGCTGATGTCGCCCAGTACCACCAGGTCCGTACCGGAGTCGGCCTCCTCGTCGGCCACCGCCACACCGGCCCGGAAGGCGGCCTCCGCCTCCTCGAGGGTCAGCGCGTCCTCGATGTCGACGCGCCCGCTGCCGCGTCGCACCCGGTGCCGTACGACGTCCTCGGGCAGCGACTCGGGCGCGCAGTCCAGCGCCATGTCGACCACCCGCACCGGCACGCCGAGCCGCCGGGCCAGCACGGACACCGGCCGGCCGCCCTCCAGAACCGCCCGTACCAGCTGCTCGGCACCGCCCGCGGGGCGCACCGACACACCCAGTTCCGCGACTCCGTGGTCGCCGGCGAACAGCACCGCCTTCGGCCGTTCGACCGACCGCACCGGTACGGCGGACTGCGCCGAGGCCAGCCATTCACCCAGGTCGTCCAGGCGGCCCAGCGCACCGGGCGGCACGATCTGACGCTCCCGGCGCGCCTCGGCGTCACGGCGCAGGCCGCCGTCCGGGCGCTCGATCAGATCGGTGAAGTCGTCGAGATTCAGCGAGCTCATTCGCCGAACAGTACCGGCCCTGATCCAACCGGGCGGCGCCACATCGCCACCACACCCGTACGGCGTCTTTCCGGCCAAGATCCGGATCCCATACGTTCCCTTTGCAGTGACTTGTTCCGCAGTGATCCACCGGGAGCCGCCCATGCCGTACGCTCCGGGGTTCTACGACCCGCGCCGCCTCGCCTACGCCGCCGAACTCGCCCAGGGCACCGGCCGTTTCCAGGAGCCGCCCCGAGCGGACTGCCCGTGGTGCGGCTCCGGTCGGCTGATCACCCGGCTGCGCGCGCCGGACCTGCTCCAGCACAAGCCGGGCACGTTCACCGTCGACGAGTGCCGGGAGTGCGGCCACGCCTTCCAGAACCCCCGGCTCACGGCGGCCGGACTGGCCTTCTACCACCGGGACTTCGACGAGGAGCACCCGGAGGGACTCGTGGCCCCGGTGCTCGCGTCCCGCCGCGGCCGCCGGCGGCACCGGTCCGACGCGCGCCTGATGAGCACCGTGGGGGAGCCGGAGAGCTGGCTGGACGTCGGCACGGGCCACGGCCACTTCCCCGGGGTGGCGCGGGAGGTGTTCCCGTACACCGCCTTCGACGGCCTTGACCCCACCCAGCGCGTGGAGCGGGCCCGTGAGCAGGGGTGGGTCGAGGAGGCCCACGTCGGGCACCTGGCAGACCCGCACATCGCGGAGCGGCTGCGCGGGCGCTACGACGTGGTCAGCGTCTTCCACCACCTGGCCCATGTACCTGACCCCCGCGCGGAGTTGAGGGGCGCCCTCACCGCGCTGCGCCCCGGCGGGCACCTGCTGATCGAACTGCCCGACCCGCACTGCGTGCCCGCCCGGCTGCTGGGCAGGTGGTGGCTGCCGCACGGCCAGCCACGCCATCTCCACCTGCTGCCGCTGGACAACCTCCGCGCGGAACTGGAGTCCCAGGGCTGCACCATCCTCGCCACCGACCGCCGTACCCCGCACAGGCCCAACGACCTGTCGGCGGCCGTCGCCCTGCTCCTCGCCCACGTGCTGCCCGCCGCCGACGCCCCCTGGCGCGACAACCCGCCCACCGGCCGCCAGCACACCCTGCGCACCGCGCTGACCGCCCTCGCCGGCCCCCTGGTGGACGCGGTGGCGATCCTGGATCTCCTTCTCTCGCCCCTCCTGCGCCGCGCCCCCGGCCTCTCCAACACCTACCGCGTCGTCGCCCGCCGCCCCCTGCCCTGAACCGGCCGTGAACCGGCCCTGGCTCCGGCCCGCCGTCTGAACCGGGTCAGCCGCGCAGCACCAGTGCCTGACCGGCCACCACCAGCAGGACGTGTTCGCACTCCGCGGCGAACGCGGCGTTCAGGCGGCCGAGTTCGTCGCGGTAGCGGCGGCCGGAGGCGGTGGCGGGGACGATGCCCGAGCCGACCTCGTTGGAGACCGCCACGACGGTCCGCCGGCTGGCGCGCAGGGCGCCGGTCAGGGCGGTCACCCGTTCGCGCAGGGCAAGTTCGCCGCCGCCCGCCCATTCGGCGTCGTCCCAGGCGCGGACGGAGTCCATCGCGTCCGTCAGCCACAGCGACAGGCAGTCGACGAGCAGCGGCGGGCCGTCCTGCGCCAGCAGCGGCACCAGGTCGCACGTCTCGGTCGTGCGCCACGAGCCCGGCCGCCGCTCCCGGTGCGTGGCCACCCGGGCCGCCCACTCGGTGTCCCCGCCACGCGTGCCGCCGGTGGCCACGTACAGCACGCCGGGAAAGGTCTCCAGCCGCCGCTCGGCCTCCACCGACTTGCCCGACCGCGCCCCGCCGAGCACGAGCGTGCGCCGGGGCACGTCCGGTACGTCCTCGTACGCCCCGACCGCCAGCGTCGTACCGTCCGGCACGGCCCGCGCCCCAGCCGCCGCGAGCCGCCGGCGCAGCTCCGGACCCGGCGGCACGTCGTGGTCGAGGTGGACCGCGACGACGTCCGTGGTCTGCCCCACCGCCCCGACCGCCCGCAGCTTGGCCAGCGCGTCGGGGCGCCCCACCACGTCCGACAGGACCATGTCGTACGTCTCCGCGGAGCCCTCCTCCAGACCGGCCGGCGCGCCGCCCGGCGGCAGGTACAGCAGCCGCCGCCCGTCCGGGCCGGTCACCGCGTACCCGGTGCCGGGGGCGTCCAGCGCCACCGCCCGCACCCGATGCCCTGTCAGCAGCGTCAGCTCCCGCCCGTCCGGCACCCGCCCCGGCTGCGGCAGACCGGCCGGCACCTCGACCGCCGGGCCGTCGTGCGGGTGCGACAGCAGCACCTGCGCCACGCCGCCCAGCGAATGCCCCGCCCGCGCCGCCGCGAACGCCGCGCCGGGGGTCAGGTCCAGCAGCAGCGCCCCGTCCACGAGCAGTGCGGTCGCCGCCCGCGCGTCCGCGCCGAGCGCGGTCGCGCAGGCCGCGCAGGGACAGTCGGGGCGGGGCAGTCCCGCGGGGGCACCGGTGCCGAGCAGAGTCACGTCCACGGACCCGATTTTCGCCTGCCGCCCCGGGTCCCGCGCATCCGGCCGGGATCTGTACGGCGGATCGTGGGCGTGGGGAGCGCGGCGCTCGCCGTCGGCCCGGGCGGACGTGCCTGATCCGGTGTACGGGGGCATGATCCACCGCACGGGCGGGAAGCTCACGAGAGGCCCTAGGCTGCGGGGCAGCGGGCCGGACCGGGTCCGGCCCGCGCTGTGCAGTGTGCTCACACCAGGGAGGCGTACATGGCGGCATGGACGTGGCGGTTCGAGACGGCCGACGGGACGGAGGTCCAGCCCGCGGTGCAGCCCGAGGAGTTCACCACGCAGGGCGACGCCGAGTCCTGGATCGGGGAGAACTGGAAGGCCCTGCTGGACGGCGGCGCCGACCAGGTGTGGCTGTTCGAGGACGCCAAGGAGATCTACGGTCCGATGAGCCTGCACGCGGACGAGGCCTCGGCGTAGGCGGGCCGGGCGGCCGCCGGTGGCCGGCCGCCCCCGCTCACTGCTCGCCCAGCGTCACGTCCACCGTCTTCTGGCTGCCGTCGCGCGAGAACGTCACCGTGGTCCGCTGGCCCGGCCGGTCGGCGGCGAGCACCTCCGACAGCGAGGTGATGGTGGTGATGTCCTGGTCGCCGACCTTGGTGATGATGTCTCCGGACCGGATCCCCGCCCGCGCCGCGGCCCCGCCGGCCTTCACGTCCACCACCGCGACCCCGGCGGGCTCGTAGTCCATGCCGACGACGGTGCGTCCGGTGATGTTGAGCGCGGCCCGGCCGGAGTTGACGACCTTGCCGTACCGCACGATCTGCCCGGCGATCGTCTTCACCGTCGACGCCGGGATAGCGAAGCCGATGCCGGGCGCCGCGCTGCCCCCGAGCTGCGGGTCGGCGGCGGCGAGCGTCGGGATGCCGATGACCTGACCGTTCAGGTTCACCAGCGCGCCCCCGCTGTTGCCGGGGTTGATCGCGGCCGACGTCTGCACCATGCCGGCGATCGTGGCCCCCGTGCCGCCGTCGCTGCCCTCGCTGACGGTACGGCCGGTCGCCGACACGATCCCCTGGGTCACGCTCGACGACAGCCCCAGCGGCGAGCCCATGGCCAGGACGATCTGCCCGACCTCGACCTTCCCCGACTCGCCGAAGGTGGCCGCCTTCAGCCCGTGCGGCACCTTGTTCAGCTTGACGACGGCGAGGTCCTGGTCCGGGTACGAGGAGACCAGGGTGGCGGTGAGCGACGCCTCGCTGTTGGCCGTGGTCACGCTGAAGGTCTTCCCGGTCCCTACGACGTGCGCGTTGGTGACGATGTGCCCCTTGTCGTCGTACACGACCCCGGACCCCAGCTGGTTGCCGGACTGGATCTGCACGACCGACGGCAGCGCCTGCTTGATCACCCGCATGTAGTCGCTCTGCAGGTCGTTCGCCGAGGCCGCGGCGGGCCGGCGGGCGCCGACGGGGTCCTTGGACGCGCCCGCCGTCGCCTGCGGGGCGGCCACACCGTGGCACCCGGACAGCACCGCGACGCAGCCGACGAGGGCGGCCAGCAGAACGACCGGCCGCGGACCACGGAAGAAGACATCCATACCCCGAGTCTCTCCGCACACCACGCCCCCGGCTTCCGCTGCTCCCCCGAACGAGCGCCGACGGCCGCCCCCCGGCGGCACACCTCGTTGGTCCGCGCCCGCCGGCCGACGGCACGCCTCGCTCGGGTGCGGCCGGTTGTCAGCGGCGCCCCCACACGGGGGCACGGGTCTCCAGCGGCGCCTTCCCACAAAGGTGTGACCGAATCGGCTGCGACCTCGCACGCGTGCGACTGGTCGTGCGGTGCGCTTCGAACGGGTGTGGCCGGTGGTCGGTCGCACCCTCGCACGGATGAGCTGGTCGTCGGCGGCGTTCCCCGCGCAGCGGCTGCTGATAAGGGCGTACACCGCTTCAGGCGCGACCGGCCGTCAGCGGCGAGCTTCGCACGGGTGCGGCCGGTCTCCGGTGGCGCCTTCCCGCACAGGCGCGGCTCGTCGTCGGCGGTGCGCCTCGCACGGGTGCGGCCGGTTGCCGGTGGCACGCCCCCACACGGGTGCGGTGGTCGACAGCGACGTATCCGGCGGGCGGTTGGTGGTCAGGGCGCACCCAGTTCAGAGGCGGCCTGCCTTCAGCGGCGCACCGTCCGCGCACATCCCTGCACTCGTGCGGCTGGCGGTGACGGCGCGCCCCGTGCAGGTGCAGCGGGTCCTCGGCGGTGCGCCCTGCACGGGTGCGGCCGGTTGCCGGTGGCACGCCCCCACACGGGTGCTGTGGTCGACAGCGACGTATCCGGCGGGCGGTTGGTGTTCAGGGCGCACCCAGTTCAGATGCGGCCTGCCTTCAGCGGCGCACCGTCAGCGCATACCCCTGCACTCGTGCGGCTGGCGGTGACGGCGCGCCCCGTGCAGGTGCAGCGGGTCCTCGGCGGTGCGCCTCGCACGGGTGCGGCCAGTCCTCGGCGGCGCTCCCCGCACAGGCGCGGCTGGCCGGCGGCGGCGTGCCCCGTACAGGTGACGCGGGTTCTCAGCGGCGCGCCGGGCGGGCGGCTGTGGGGTGTCAGCCGCGTACGCCGCACAGGTGCAGGAGGGCCGCCACCGCGCGGTAGGGGTCCGTCCGGCCGGCTCGTTCCTCGGCTGCCAGGAGCGTTTCCAGCGTCTCGGTGTCGGCCGGTGGCTCCGCGTCGTCGGCCGCCGTGTCCGTGAAGACGCGCACCCCGTACCAGGTCCGCAGCGGCGCCCCGATCCCCGCGAGCGTCGCCGTCAGGTGCGCGAGCCGGTCCGCCCGCACGTCCAGCCCCAGCCGGTTGCGGTACGCCGTCGTGTCGAACGCGGCCAGTGTCGTCGGCCACTCGCCGGACAGTCCCGGGCGCAGCGCCAGCGCGTCGCCGTTGCGTACCAGCAGCGACAGCAGACCGCCCGGCGCGAGCATCCGCGCCAGCCCCGCGAGCAGCGGGTCCGGCTCCTCGACGTACATCAGCACCCCGTGGCACAGCACCACGTCGAAACTGCCCGGCAGGAAGTGCACGCCGGTGTCCTGGCCGTCGCCCTCGACGATCCGCACCCGCGCCCGGATGCCCTCCGGCTCGGCGGCCAGCGCGGCACGGGCCACGGAGATCATCGTCTGGTCCCGTTCGAGCCCGGTGACCTGGTGCCCGGCCCGGGCCAGCCGCAGCGCCTGCGTGCCCTGGCCCATGCCCACGTCGAGCACTCGCAGCCGCTGCCCGACCGGGAACCGCCCGGCTATCTGCTCGTCGAGCTGCCGGGCCACCAGTTCCTGTCGCACGACATCACGCAGCCCACCCAGTTTGTTCAGCCAGGCGTCCGCGGCACCCTCGGAGAAAGCGGTCGCGCTCAGGGCCGCTCCCCGCGCTTGACCTGCGGCTTGGGCAGCCGGAGCCGGCGCATTTGGAGGGAGCGCATCAGGGCGTAGGCGACCGCGCCCCGCTTGTTCTGGTCCGGGAAGCGCTCGTTCAGGCGCTTCTTCAGCCGGAAGCCGCTGGCCGCCGAGTCCAGCACGATCAGGACGATCACCACGAGCCACAGCAGCAGCGCGATGTTCTGCAGCGCGGGCACCCGGATCATGCTCAGCACCAGGATGACCACGGCCATCGGCAGGAAGAACTCCGCGATGTTGAACCGCGAGTCGACGAAGTCCCGCGCGAACCGGCGGACCGGGCCCTTGTCGCGGGCCGGCAGATAGCGCTCGTCGCCGCTCGCCAGCGCCTGGCGCTGCCGCTCCAACTGGACTCGGCGCTCCTCGCGCTGCCGCTTCGCGGCATCCTTGCGCGTCATCGACGTGTTGGCGACGCTGCGGCGCTGGGAGCGCGCCTCACTCCGCTTGGGCGTGGGGCGGCCCTTGGGAGCCTGCGGGTCGCGGGTCTGCTTGGAGACGCTCACCGGTGCCTTGTCGGCGACCGGGGACTTCTCATCCTTGGCACGGCTACGGAACACAAAACCCAAGGGTAAGGGCTTGACCCGCATGGACCCCAGTCCCGCGGGGAACGATCCGGCAACACCGATCGTCTGTAGGGGGACAGAGGGGACGTCGCGAGCGTCGTCGCCCGGTGGTCAGGGGGGCACCTCCTCCCTGCGCCGGAGCGGTGGCGGACGCAGTCGTCCTCGGGGATGACCGTATCCGCTCCCGAACAGTGCGGTAATGGTCACAGGGCCCGTACTGTGGGTTCTGTCGCAGAGCTGTGAGCTGGAGTCCGTCAGAAGGGGGCGCGCGAAGCCCATGAGCGGTGTCATGAAGCGTATGGGGATGATCTTCCGCGCGAAGGCGAACAAGGCCCTTGACCGGGCCGAGGACCCGCGCGAGACCCTCGATTACTCGTACCAGAAGCAGTTGGAGCTGCTGCAGAAGGTGCGGCGCGGTGTCGCGGACGTGGCGACCAGCCGCAAGCGCCTGGAGCTCCAGTTGAACCAGCTGCAGCAGCAGTCCGGAAAGCTGGAGGACCAGGGCCGCAAGGCGCTCGCGCTGGGTCGCGAGGACCTGGCCCGCGAGGCGCTCTCCCGCCGTGCCGCGCTCCAGCAGCAGGTGACGGACCTTCAGACGCAGCACGCCACGCTCCAGGGCGAGGAGGAGAAGCTCACCCTGGCGGCCCAGCGCCTGCAGGCCAAGGTCGACGCCTTCCGTACGAAGAAGGAGACCATCAAGGCGACCTACACGGCGGCCCAGGCGCAGACCCGGATCGGCGAGGCGTTCTCCGGCATCTCCGAGGAGATGGGCGACGTCGGCCTGGCCATCCAGCGGGCCGAGGACAAGACCGCGCAGCTCCAGGCCCGGGCCGGCGCGATCGACGAGCTGCTCGCCTCCGGCGCCCTGGACGACCCCTCCGGGCTGGCCAAGGACGACATCCAGACCGAGCTGGACCGGCTCTCCGGTGGTACGGATGTAGAGCTGGAGCTTCAGCGCATGAAGGCGGAGCTGGCCGGCGGCTCGTCCGCGGACCGGCAGGCGATCGAAGGCGGCACGGGCGAGGGCCGGCCCCAGCAGCAGCCGCAGGACACCCCCCGCTTCGACAAGCAGTGAGCCGCGTCGAGGCACGCCATGTCACCGACAGCCGGGGCCACGCCTAGGAGGGCGACATGATCGTACGGATCATGGGAGAGGGACAGGTGAGGCTGGCCGACGGCCACCTCGCCGACCTGAACAAGCTGGACGACGAACTCCTGGCCGAGATGGAGAAGGGCGACGGTCCCGGCTTCCGTCGCACCCTCGCGGCCCTGCTGTCCAGGGTCCGCGAGCTGGGCGAGCCCGTGCCGGACGACTCCCTGGAGCCGTCCGACCTGATCCTCCCCGCCGCGGACGCCACCCTGGAGGAGGTCCGGGACCTGCTGAGCGACGACGGACTCATCCCCGGTTGAGACCCGGATGAGGCCCCAGTGACGCCCGAGTGCGGTCCGGTGCGGCACCGTGCGGCCCGGTGAGGAAGGGCAGCCTGTCCGGGGAGCACGGCAGCCCCCGGACGGGAGCCGTCCCAGGGCCCGCAAGGGCAGCCTGTCCGGGGAGCACGGCAGCCCCCGGACGGGAGCCGTCCCAGGGCCCGCAAGGGCAGCCTGTCCGGGGAGCACGGCAGCCCCCGGC
>NZ_JBSFJL010000006.1:234464-307608 GCF_053598035.1 Streptomyces sp. NPDC001204
GACGGGAGCCGTCCCAGGGCCCGCACCCGCCGCCGTCCCCCCGCGGCGCGCGACCCCGTACCGTAGTCAGGCGTGACCACCCTCGACCGCGCCCGATGCCGGCTGAAGGCGCACCCCCTCGCACTGGACGCGGCCCTCGCGGCCGGCGTCCTCGTGTGCATGGTGGTCGGCTCCTTCGTGGGCCCGCGCGGCGACCACGTCGTCAGCTGGGGGGTACGCCGGCCCGAGCTGCTCAGCCTGGTCCTCATGGTCCTCGGCGCCGCCGCCCTCGTCTTCCGCCGCCGCGCCCCCCGCACCGTCCTCGCCGTCACCGGCACCATGTCCGTCATCGAGTTCGTCATCGGGGACCCCCGCGCCCCCGTCGCCATGTCCGCCGTGGTCGCCCTCTTCGCCGTCGCGGCCGCCACCGACCGCCTCACCACCTTGCGCCTGGGCCTGACCACCATGACCGTGCTGACCGGCGCCGCCATGCTCGCCGGGCCGATGCCCTGGTACGCGCAGGAGAACCTGGCGATCTTCGCCTGGACCGGCATGGCCGCCGCCGGCGGCGACGCCGTCCGCAGCCGCCGCGCCTTCGTGCACGCCATCAGGGAACGCGCCGAGCGCGCCGAGCGCACCCGTGAGGAGGAGGCCCGCCGTCGCGTCGCCGAGGAGCGCCTGCGCATCGCCCGCGACCTGCACGACGTCGTCGCCCACCACATCGCCCTGGTCAACGTGCAGGCCGGGGTGGCCGCCCACGTCATGGACAAGCGGCCCGACCAGGCCAAGGAGGCCCTCGGCCACGTCCGGGAGGCCAGCCGCTCCGCGCTCGACGAACTGAGGGCCACCGTGGGCCTGCTCCGGCAGTCCGGCGACCCGGAGGCCCCCACGGAACCGGCCCCCGGCCTGGACCGCCTCGACGACCTCGCCGGCACCTTCCGCAGCGCCGGACTGCACGTCGAGGTCGCCCGCGCCGACCACGGCACCACCCTGCCGGCGGCCGTGGACCTGGCCGCGTTCCGGGTCATCCAGGAGGCCCTCACCAATGTGCAGAAACACGCGGGCACCCAGGCGAAGGCCGAGGTCAGCGTCGTACGCGTAGGACCGCACATCGAGATCACGGTCCTGGACGACGGGGCCGGCGAGGCCGTGGGACCGCAGGCGGGCGGCGGACACGGGCTGCTGGGCATGCGCGAGCGGGTCACCGCCCTGGCCGGCGCCCTCACCACCGGCCCCCGCTACGGCGGCGGCTTCCGCGTCCATGCGATCCTGCCGGTCGAGACCCGTACGCGTGCCCCGGGGGACCCCGCATGACGATCCGTGTCCTGCTCGCCGACGACCAGGCGCTGCTGCGCAGTGCCTTCCGGGTGCTCGTCGACTCCGAGCCCGACATGGAGGTGGTGGGGGAGGCGTCCGACGGTGCGGAGGCGGTACGGCTCGCCAAGGAGCAGCGGGCCGACGTGGTGCTGATGGACATCCGCATGCCCGGCACCGACGGCCTCGCGGCCACCCGCATGATCAGCTCCGACCCCTCCCTCGCCCAGGTGCACGTGGTCATCCTCACCACCTTCGAGGTGGACGACTACGTGGTGCGCTCGCTGCGCGCGGGCGCCAGCGGCTTCCTCGGCAAGGGCAGCGAACCCGAGGAACTGCTGAGCGCCATCCGGATCGCGGCGCAGGGCGACGCGCTGCTGTCCCCGGTGGCCACCAAGGGTCTGATCGCCCGCTTCCTCGCGCAGGGCGGCGCGTCGGACGACGGCCGCGACCAGGCCCGGCCCACCCGGCTGGACGCGCTGACCGTGCGGGAGCGCGAGGTGCTCGTCCAGGTCGCCGGCGGATACTCCAACGACGAGATCGCCGAGCGCCTGGAGGTCAGCCCGCTGACCGTGAAGACCCATGTCAACCGGGCCATGGCCAAGCTCGGCGCCCGCGACCGGGCCCAACTCGTCGTCATCGCCTACGAGTCCGGACTGGTGCGTCCCAGGCCGCAGTGAGCGGCCTGTACCGGCCGCACCCGGCCCGGCACGGCCGGTACGTCCACGGGTGGAGCGCGGTGCACACGCGCGTACTGCGCAGGGAGTAGGAGCCCCCGGCGGAAATGGACCAGGGGGCTACGGATCGCCGTCCGCGCATGCCCGAAGGTGTAGGGGTGGCGCCCCCTGCGCGCCCGTGCCGCCCGCCGCTCACAGAATAGAGACCCTGACCCATGTCCTGGCTGTCCAGATTCAGCCTCGCGCAACGGGCCCTGATCGGGCTGATGTCGATCATCGCGCTCGTCTTCGGGGCGATCGCGATACCCCAGCTCAAGCAGCAGCTGCTGCCCAGCATCGAGCTTCCCGTGGTGTCCGTGCTGGCGCCCTACCAGGGCGCGTCCCCGGACGTCGTGGAGAAGCAGGTCGTCGAGCCGCTCGAGAACAGCCTCAAGGCCGTCGACGGCATCACCGGCGTCACCTCCACGGCCAGCGAGGGCAACGCCGTGATCATGGCGTCCTTCGACTACGGCAACAACACCAAGCAGCTCGTCGCCGACGTCCAGCAGGCCGTCAACCGGGCCCGCGCCCAGCTCCCGAGCGACGTCGACCCGCAGGTGGTGGCCGGCTCCACCGACGACATGCCCACCGTCGTCCTCGCCGTCACCTCCGACAAGGACCAGCAGGCCCTGGCCGACCAGCTCGACAAGTCGGTCGTACCGGAACTGAAGAAGATCGACGGCGTCGGCCAGGTCTCCGTCGACGGCGTACGGGACCTCCAGGTCACCGTCACCCCCGACGACAAGAAGCTCGCCGCGGCCGGCCTCGGCTCCGCCGCTCTGAGCCAGGCGCTCCAGGCGGGCGGCGCCACCCTCCCGGCCGGTTCCTTCGACGAGGACGGCGCCAACCGCACCGTCCAGGTCGGCGGCGGCTTCACCTCGCTGAAGCAGATCCAGGACCTGATGGTCGCCGGCGAGGGCCCGGGTGCCGGTGCGGGCGCCGGCGCGAAGAAGCCGGTCCGGCTCGGCGACGTCGCCACCGTCAAGCAGGAGCCGGCCAAGGCCGACTCCATCACCCGCACCGACGGCAAGCCGAGCCTGTCCGTCGTCGTCACCATGGACCACGACGGCAGCGCGGTCGCCATCTCGAACGCCGTCGAGGACAAGCTGCCCGCCCTGCACGACGCCCTCGGCTCCGGGGCGAAGATCACCGTCGTCAGCGACCAGGGTCCGGCCGTGGCCAAGGCCATCGACGGCCTGACCACCGAGGGCGCGCTCGGCCTGCTCTTCGCGGTCCTGGTCATCCTGGCCTTCCTGGCCTCGGTCCGCTCCACGCTCGTGACGGCGGTGTCGATCCCGCTCTCCGTGGTCCTCGCGCTGATCGTGCTGTGGACCCGCGACCTGTCGCTGAACATGCTGACGCTGGGCGCGCTGACCATCGCCATCGGCCGGGTCGTCGACGACTCGATCGTGGTCCTGGAAAACATCAAGCGACACCTCGGGTACGGCGAGGAGCGCCGCGAGGCCATCCTCACCGCGGTGCGCGAGGTGGCCGGCGCGGTCACGTCCTCCACGCTCACCACGGTCGCCGTGTTCCTGCCGATCGGCCTGGTCGGCGGCATGGTGGGCGAGCTGTTCGGCCCGTTCAGCCTCACCGTCACCGCGGCCCTGCTGGCCTCGCTGCTGGTGTCGCTGACGGTCGTGCCGGTGCTGTCGTACTGGTTCCTGCGCGCGCCGAAGGGCACGCCCGCCCAGGCCGAGGAGGCCCGCCGCCGGGCCGAGGAGAAGGAGGCCGCCAGCCGCCTCCAGCGCCTCTACGTCCCCGTCCTGCGCTTCGCCACCCGGCGCCGCCTGACCAGTGTGCTGATCGCGGTCGTCGTCCTGTTCGTCACCTTCGGCATGACCCCGCTGCTGAAGACGAACTTCTTCGACTCCGGCGACCAGAAGGTCCTCAGCATCAAGCAGCAGCTGAAGCCGGGCACCAGCCTGGCGGCGACGGACGCCGCGGCCCGCAAGGTCGAGCGCGAGCTCGCCGGGGTCGACGGGGCCAAGGACTACCAGGTCACGATCGGCTCCTCCGGCTTCATGGCGGCCTTCGGCGGCGGTACGAACACCAACCAGGCCTCCTACCAGGTGATGATCGAGGACTCCGCGTCCGCCGACGACGTGCGCACCCGCATCGAGGACCGCCTGCACAAGCTGTCCGGCATCGGCACCACCACGATCGCGGCCGGCAGCGGCTTCGGCGACCAGGACCTGAAGGTGGTCGTCAAGGCGGGCGACTCCGACGCGCTGCGCCGGGCCTCCGAGCAGGTCCGCACGGCCGTCGCCGGGCTGCACGACGTCACCGACGTCACCAGCGACCTGTCGCAGAGCGTGCCGCGCATCTCGGTGCGGGCCAACTCCAAGGCGGCGGCGGCCGGGTTCACCGACCAGAGCCTCGGCATGGCCGTCGCCCAGGCGGTCAAGGGCACCACCGCGGCCAAGGCGATGCTGGACGACACCGAGCGCAACGTCGTCATCCGGTCGGCCAAGCCGGCGACGACCCTGGACGAGCTGAAGAACCTGCGGCTCGGCCCGGTGAAGCTCGGTGACGTCGCGACCGTCAAGCTGGTCGACGGGCCGGTGTCGATGACCCGGATCGACGGTCAGCGCGCCGCCACGATCACGGCCAAGCCGACCGGTGACAACACCGGCGCGGTCAGCACGGACCTCCAGTCCAAGATCAGCTCGCTGAAGCTGCCCGCGGGCGCGACGGCCGAGATCGGGGGCGTCACCTCCAACCAGAACGACGCCTTCAAGAACCTGGGCCTGGCCATGCTGGCGGCGATCGCGATCGTCTTCATGCTGCTGGTCGCGACCTTCCGCTCGCTGGCCCAGCCGCTGATCCTGCTGGTCTCCATCCCGTTCGCGGCCACCGGCGCGCTCGGGCTGCTGATCGCCACGGGCACGCCGATGGGCGTCCCCGCGATGATCGGCATGCTGATGCTGATCGGCATCGTGGTGACCAACGCGATCGTGCTGATCGACCTCGTCAACCAGTACCGCGAGCGCGGGTACGGGATCGTCGAGGCCGTGGTGGAAGGCGGCCGTCACCGGCTGCGTCCCATCCTCATGACGGCCCTGGCCACGATCTTCGCGCTGCTCCCGATGGCCCTGGGCGTCACCGGCGAGGGTGGTTTCATCGCCCAGCCGCTGGCCGTGGTCGTGATCGGCGGTCTGATCACCTCCACCCTGCTGACCCTGCTGCTGGTCCCGACGCTCTACGCCATGCTGGAGCTCCGCAAGGAGCGCCGTGCGAAGAAGCGTGAGGCGAAGCGGGCGGCAGGCGAGGAGAAGGTGCTGGAACCCGCCGGGGTGTAGGCACATCGTGTGAGCGAACGCGGAAGGCCCGGTCCACGCTCGTGGGCCGGGCCTTTCCGTACGAACCGTCCGTGCGGGCCGGAGCCGCTACGGCAGTGCCAGCATGCGCTCCAGGGCGAGCTTTGCGTGGCCCTCCGTCTCCTCGTCCACCTGGATGCGGTTGACCAGGTTGCCCTCGGCCAGGGACTCCAGGGCCCAGACCAGGTGGGGCAGGTCGATGCGGTTCATCGTGGAGCAGAAGCAGACCGTCTTGTCGAGGAAGACGATCTCCTTGTCCTCGGAGGCGTAACGGTTCGCCAGCCGGCGCACCAGGTTCAGCTCCGTGCCGATGGCCCACTTGGAGCCGGCCGGCGCGGCGTCGAGCTTGTTGATGATGTACTCGGTCGACCCGACGTAGTCCGCCGCGGCCACGACCTCGTGCCGGCACTCGGGGTGCACCAGCACGTTCACCTCGGGGATCCGCTCCCGGACGTCGTTCACCGAGTCCAGGCTGAAGCGGCCGTGCACCGAGCAGTGGCCCCGCCACAGGATCATCTTCGCCGCCCGCAGTTCCTCGGCGGTCAGTCCGCCGTTCGGCTTGTGCGGGTTGTAGACGACGCAGTCGTCCAGCGACATGCCCATGTCCCGTACGGCCGTGTTCCGGCCGAGGTGCTGGTCGGGCAGGAACAGGATCTTCTCGCCCTGCTGGAAGGCCCACTCCAGCGCCCGCTTGGCGTTCGACGACGTACAGATGGTGCCGCCGTGCTTGCCCGTGAAGGCCTTGATGTCGGCGGAGGAGTTCATGTACGACACCGGGACGACCTGGTCGGCGATCCCGGCCTCGGTGAGCACGTCCCAGCACTCGGCGACCTGCTCGGCGGTGGCCATGTCGGCCATGGAGCAGCCGGCCGCCAGGTCCGGCAGGACGACCTTCTGCTCGTCGGAGGTCAGGATGTCCGCGGACTCGGCCATGAAGTGCACACCGCAGAACACGATGTACTCGGCCTCCGGGCGCGCGGCCGCCTCCCGGGCCAGCTTGAAGGAGTCGCCCGTGACGTCGGCGAACTGGATGACCTCGTCGCGCTGGTAGTGGTGGCCGAGCACGAAGACCTTGCTGCCGAGCTTCTCCTTGGCCGCGCGGGCGCGCGCCACCAGGTCCGGGTCGGACGCGGCGGGCAGGTCACCGGGGCACTCGACGCCGCGCTCGCTCTTCGGGTCGGCCTCACGGCCGAGAAGCAGGAGGGCGAGCGGGGTCGGCTGGACGTCGAGGTCCTGGGTTTGGGCGGTGGTCACGACACGCACCCTTTCTACTTTTCGTCGAACTGACGCTATCTATCATAGCTGCTTCACGTCACTTTGACGATCGTCATAGTGTCCATGTGACGTGAATCCCGGCATCCGGGCTGTCCGCACGGGCCTGAACCCGGGTTGTCCGCACTGGCCCGAACCCGGCCTGCCCCCGGCCTGTCCGGCCGTGAACCCGGTCGGGCCCAGCGCCGGTCCGAGCGGGTCCCGCCCGCACCCCGGCGGCCCCCCGTCCACAGGCCGCTGTCCGCTTTCCCACCCGTGTGCGAGCATGAGGTGGACGAGCCTGGAGAAGAAGAGAAAAAGCACGCGCCCGGCCCGGAATGATTCCGTGGCCTTGCCGGTTGCACTCGTCGGCAAGCAGTCTCCGTACAACCCGGGAGAGATGTAGATGTCCGTATCGGACGAGACCACCACCGTCACCGACGGCATCATCCTGACCGACGCCGCCGCGTCCAAGGTCAAGGCCCTGCTCGACCAGGAAGGCCGTGACGATCTCGCCCTGCGCGTCGCCGTCCAGCCCGGCGGCTGCTCCGGCCTGCGCTACCAGCTCTTCTTCGACGAGCGTTCCCTCGACGGCGACGTGGAGAAGGACTTCGGCGGGGTCAAGGTCGTCACCGACCGCATGAGCGCCCCCTACCTGGGCGGCGCCACCATCGACTTCGTGGACACGATCGAGAAGCAGGGCTTCACGATCGACAACCCGAACGCGACCGGTTCCTGCGCCTGCGGCGACTCCTTCAGCTGATCCGGGCACGGTAGGACACAGAAGGCGGCGGCCCCTCCACGGGTCCGCCGCCTTCCTGTTCTTCCTGTTCCGCTCGTGCCCGCAGGTCCGCGCGGGCGTCAGCGGGCGAGCGAGGGCGACTCCGGCAGCCGTGCCCCCGGCCGCTCCAGGGGGATCTCCCGCCCGTCCGTGCCGACCACCTTCCGGTCGCCGAGCGGCCGGTCCAGGTGCACGGTGCGGTGGTACACCTTGGCGATCAGGATGCAGACCGTGTCAGGCTGCGTGGTCTCGGTCACCGTGACCGTCACCCGGCCGGAGTTCTCCCGCGCCGACGCCCGGTACTCGGCGCACACCCCGCCCTCGAAGCGGACGGTCAGCTCCTCGCCCTCGGTGCTGTAGCCGGTCACCTTCACGTCACGCGTGACCGGGGCGCCGTCCGAGCGCCTCGGCTCCGGACTCGACTGCCCGGACGGCGGCGCCGACGAGGTCAGGTACTCGGGGGCGACGGCCGGACACGTCACCGTGGTGCGGGCGCCCTGCCCGGCCGGCGCCTGTACCTCGAACAGCCAGGACGGGACGAGCATCCGCTGTCCCCCGGAGGAGTGCGCGGCCAGACCGAAGACCGCCTTGCCGATCGTGACGGCGTTCTCCGGGGCGGGGGCCTCCGTGGCGGTGGCGGAGCCCGACGTTCCGCACGGCGCCTCCAGACGGTCCTTGTGCGGTACGGGACTGGCGCAGCCGCCGATGCCCATGCGGTGATCGGCCCGCGGGGCGGTGTTCATCAGGTCCAGCGTCCTGCGCGCGCTCAGCACGGGGTAGGTGTCGCCCTTCACCGGCGCCTTCAGCTGACCGCTGCCGCCGATCACCTCGCCCTGCCGTCCGATGCTCAGGCCGGTCGTCCAGCCGTACGTGGGCAGCCCGCCGACCAGCGGATCGGCGTTGACGACCCGCTGGTCGCCCATGATCTGGGCCGCGTCCACCTTGGCGTCGTCCTGCCCCAGGGCCTTGAGCACCGGGGCCGCCGCCTTCAGCGCCGCCGCCGCGCTCACCGGATGCACGGGCGGGGCCGCCGGGTCGTGCCCGCACAGCGCGCCCTTGCAGTCGTCGGTGCCGGGCGCGTACCGGCTGAACGTCCAGGACCCCGGCGCGGTCCGCTCGACGCGCAGGACCGGCCCGGAACCGTCCTTCCCGGACCCGACCCGCCACGCCTGGGCGTCGGCCACGGGCGTCCCGTCGACGCCGAGTGCCTCGGCGAGCTTGGCCACCTCGTCCCGGGTGACCTCGCCCCGCGCCCGGTACACCGGCGCGGAGCCGGGCCCCTCGGGCAGTGGACCGGTGATCCGGTAGGCCGTGCCGTAGGGGTTGGGCTCACCGGGCGCGATTCCGTTCGTACCGCCGTCACCGGCTCCGGCGCCCGGGGCGGAGTAGCCGTCGAGGACCAGCGGGCGCGGGGTCCCGTGCCCACCGGGCACCGCCGCCCCGTCCGTACGTCCACCGGGATCCGCGGCGAGCACGACCCCGCCGCCACCCACCAGCAACACGGCGGCGGCAACGGAGGCGATCACCACGGGCGACCGTCCCAGGGCCCGCTTCCCGCCGGCCCGGCCACCATGCTCCGGGTCGCCGGTGACATCCGGCACCTCGGAAACTTGCTGATGCTCCGGGGCTTCGGGGATCTGCGGGGTCTCCGGGACTTCGGCCCCCTGCGGGACCTGCGGGACCTGCGGGGGCTTGGGAGCCTCCGGGACTTGCGGCGCATTGTCCGAGCTCACCGACCCCTGCGGGGCTCCCGCGGCAACCGGGAACTGTGGGGTCTCCGAGACCTTCGCGTCATCCGGGCCGTGGCCCTCCTCCGTGCCCTTCGGCGCCTGCGTGACCACGCCCCCGGTCCCGCTCGCCGACTCGGACCCGGCCTCGGCCTCATCTCCGGCCCTGGGACCAGCCCCGGCCTCGGCCCCGGACTTGGCCCCGCGTTCCGTCTCGGCCTCGGGCTGCGACTGGGCTTCGGGTTCGGACCCGGACCTGGCTGCGGGCTCGGACCCCCGTCCGGCCTCGGCCCCGGCCTGGGATCCGGACCGGACCTTGGGCTCGGGCTCGGCCCGGGGCCCGGAGTGCCCCCCGGGCTCGGCCCCGAGCCGGCCCTCCGGCTCGGACCGGGACCCGGACCCGGCCTCCGGTTGGACCCCGGCCCCGGGCTCGGACTGGGCCCCGGAGCCCGACCCGGAGGCTTCCGGCCCCGAAGCCTCCGGTTTCGAGGTCTTCCCCCGGTCCGGGGCTGCCTCGGCGGTGCCCGTGGACTCGTCGTCGTGGTCGGGTCGCTCGGTGTTCACCGCATCGCTCCTTCGGCTGCGCAAGTGCCGCTCCCGTGACCCTGACCGGACCCTGACAAAGATGCGGGCCGGTGGGTCGTATCCCGTATCCCCCGGGAGGGGGACAGCGATGGGACGTGACGGGGGAGCGCGCGGTTCCCTTCCGTACGCCGATCGGGTCCCGGTTTCTGCGCCGGTCGGGCCCCGGTCCGTACACCGCTCGGGTCCCGGGCCGTACGCCGACCGGATCCCGGACGGTGGAACGGTGACCCGGCGGGGTCCCGGGGGTTGAACGGTGGCCCGGTCGTCCCGGACGGTGGGACCGCGGCCCGGTCGTCCCGGACGGTGGGGACCGTGACCCGGTCGGGTGCCGTCCGGCGGGGGAGTTCCGGGCGCGGTTCCGGACCGGCGAGCGGCGGCGTGGGCGCCGGACGCGGGAGCGGGTAGCGTGAACTGTCAATCCCCCTGACTCCAGGAGCATCCACGCCGTGCGCATCGCAGTCACCGGCTCCATCGCCACCGACCACCTCATGACCTTCCCCGGCCGCTTCGCCGACCAGCTCGTCGCGGATCAGCTGCACACGGTCTCGCTCTCCTTCCTGGTCGACCAGCTGGACGTCCGGCGCGGCGGGGTCGGCGCCAACATCGCCTTCGGCATGGGCCAGCTCGGTACCAGGCCGGTCCTGGTGGGCGCAGCCGGACCGGACTTCGGCGAGTACCGGGCCTGGCTGGACCGGCACGGCGTCGACACCTCCTCGGTCCGTATCTCCGAGACCCTGCACACCGCCCGGTTCGTGTGCACCACCGACGCCGACCACAACCAGATCGGCTCCTTCTACACGGGCGCGATGAGCGAGGCCCGCCTCATCGAGCTCAAGACCGTCGCCGACCGCGTCGGCGGTCTCGACCTGGTCCTGATCGGGGCGGACGACCCGGAGGCGATGCTCCGGCACACCGAGGAGTGCCGCTCGCGGGCCATCCCGTTCGCCGCCGACTTCTCCCAGCAGATCGCCCGGATGAACGGCGACGAGATCCGGATACTGCTGGACGGGGCGACGTACCTGTTCTCCAACGAGTACGAGAAGGGCCTCATCGAGTCCAAGACCGGCTGGGACGACGCCGAGATCCTCTCCCGGGTCGGCCACCGCGTCACCACCCTCGGCTCGCGCGGCGTGCGCATCGAGCGGGCCGGCGCGGACCCGGTCGAGGTCGGCTGCCCGGACGAGGAACGCAAGGCCGACCCGACGGGCGTGGGCGACGCCTTCCGCGCCGGGTTCCTCTCCGGCCTCGCCTGGGGCGTCTCCCTGGAGCGTGCCGCCCAGGTCGGCTGCATGCTGGCCACGCTGGTGATCGAGACCGTGGGCACCCAGGAGTACCAGCTGCGCCGGGCCCACTTCATGGAGCGCTTCACCAAGGCCTACGGCGACGACGCGGCCCGCGAGGTCCGCGCCCACCTCGCCTGAGCCTGACGGAGCGTCGGGCGGGCCCCCGCGGAACCTGGAGGAACCGCAGAGGAACCCAGAGGAACCTAGGAGACCCGGCGGACGACGTAGGCCGAACCCTCGTCCGCCGGCTCCTCGCCCACGTACTCCTGCCCGCGCATCTCGCACCACGCCGGGATGTCCAGCCGCGCCGCCTCGTCGTCGGACAGGACGCGCACCGTGCCGCCGACCGGTACGTCCCCGAAGACCTTGGCCAGCTCGATCACCGGGATCGGGCAGCGCCTGCCGAGGGCGTCCACGACCAGCGCGTCCTCCCGCACGGCGGCCGGTGCCGTCCCGGCCGGCGCCCCGAGCTTCTCCCGTACCCCCGCCACCACGCCCGGCAGGACGGCCAGGAACCGCTCGACCTCCTCCTCCGGCGTCCCGGGCGGCAGCGACACCCGCACGTTGCCCTCGCTCAGCACGCCCATCGCGCGGAGGACATGGCTCGGCGTCAGCGTGCTGCTCGTGCAGGACGAACCGGAGGAGACGGAGAAGCCCTCACGGTCCAGCTCGTGCAGCAATGTCTCCCCGTCGACATAGAGACAGGAGAAGGTGACGACCCCCGGCAGCCGGCGGACCGGGTCGCCCACGACCTCCACGTCCGGCACCAGCCGCGGCACCCGCGCCCGGATCCGCTCCGTCAACTCCCGCAGCCGTACCGCCTCCTCGGCCGCCTCCGCCCGTACCGCCCGCAGCGCGGCCGCCGCCGCCACGATCGCCGGGATGTTCTCGAACCCGGCCGCCCGGCCCGACTCCCGCTCGTCGGCCGGCCCGCGTGGCGCGAACCGCACCCCCTTGCGCACGACGAGCAGCCCGGTCCCCGACGGCCCGCCCCACTTGTGGGCGCTCGCGGTCAGCAGCGACCAGTCGCCGCCGACCGGACCCCAGCCCAGCGACTGCGCCGCGTCCACCAGCAGCGGCACGCCCGCCGCCCGGCACACCGCGGCCACCTCGGCGACCGGCTGCTCGGTGCCCACCTCGTGGTTGGCCGACTGGAGACAGGCCAGCGCGGTGTCCTCGCGCAGCGCCGCCCGGTACGAGTCCACGGCCACCGTGCCCTGCCGGTCGACCGGCACCCGCGTGACCGACCCGCCGTCCGCCTCGTGCGCCTCGGCGGAATGGAGGACCGAAGAGTGTTCGACCTCTGACACGATCAGGTGGCGTCCGACGCGGCGGCGGCCCGCCAGCGCCCCCGCGATCCCGCTGTGCACCGCCCGCGTCCCGGACGAGGTGAACGTCAGCTCGTCGGCCCGGCACCCCACCGCCTCCGCGGCCGCCTCCCGGGCCGCGTCCAGCAGCAACCGGGCCCGCCGCCCCTCCCGGTAGAGACGAGCGGGGTCGCCCCACCCCTCGTCGAGGGCGGCCAGCAGAGCCTGCCGGGCGACGGGATGAAGGGGAGCACTGGAAGCAGCGTCGAAGTAGGCCACACGTCAACGCTAAGCGCTCCGAAGGGACACGGGACAGCGCCGAGGTGCGGCTTCGCCGCCCGGGCACGAGAGACCACAACCCGCCCGCAGCCACGACAAAGGGCGCATACATATCTCATCGGGCGCCCCGAACCCCCCTCACAAACCGGCCCACGAAGGGGTATCCCACCCCTTCGGGCTGACCCGCGGCGCGTATGGCACCCTCCCCGCGACCCGCCGGAAGGCGTCCAGTAGGGTTTGGTCCGCATAAACATCCAAACCCCTGCCCGACGCGGGGCCGCGACCGACCAGCGAGAAGGCCGCAGCCGAACAGCGCGGGCGAGACTCTCGGGAAGGCGCTACGTGAGTCCCAACGGCTCCGACCGCTCGCCGCGGCGCCCGATGCGGCGGAAGCTGCTGCAGGCACTGACTGCGGGCCTGGTCCTGGCGACCGCAACCGGTTGCACATACAAGGACTTTCCCCGGCTGGGTATGCCCACCCCGACCACGGAAGAGGCTCCCCGGATCCTCTCGCTGTGGCAGGGGTCCTGGGCGGCCGCGCTCGCCGTCGGCTGCCTGGTGTGGGGTCTGATCCTGTGGAGTGCTTTCTTCCACCGGCGCAGCCGCACCAAGGTAGAGGTTCCTCCGCAGACCCGGTACAACATGCCCATCGAGGCGCTGTACACGGTGGTCCCCCTCGTCATCGTCTCGGTGCTCTTCTACTTCACGGCCCGTGACGAGTCCAAGCTCCTGGACATCACCTCCAAGAAGCCGGACGTCACGGTGAACGTCGTCGGCTACCAGTGGAGCTGGGCCTTCAACTACATCGAGCCCGTCGCGGGTTCGTCGGGCGACGCGAAGACCGACAAGAACCTGAACGCGATTCCGGACCGGTTCAAGGCGGACTTCCCGGCGAACGCCGGCGGTGTCTACGACTACGGCATTCCGGGCACGCGGAACCCGCAGAACGGCAACCCCGGCCCCACCATGTGGCTGCCCAAGGGCAAGACCGTCCGCTTCATCCTCACCTCGCGCGACGTCATCCACTCGTTCTGGGTGCTGCCGTTCCTGATGAAGCAGGACGTCATCCCCGGCCACACCAACTCCTTCCAGGTGACCCCCACCATGGAGGGCACCTTCCGGGGCAAGTGCGCCGAGCTCTGCGGCCAGGACCACTCCCGGATGCTGTTCAACGTGAAGGTCGTCTCGCCCGAGCGCTACGAGCAGCACCTCAAGGACCTCGCCAAGAAGGGGCAGACCGGTTACGTTCCCGCAGGCATCGCGCAGACGAGCCACGAGAAGAACCGGGAGACGAACAAGCTGTGAGCATCCTCAACGAACCTCAGGGTGCCGCGGCAGCTGAGGACTCTTACGAGAGCGAGCTGCCGGTCCGGCGCAAGCAACCGGGCAGTCTCGCGGTGAAGTGGCTGACGACCACCGACCACAAGACGATCGGAACGCTGTACCTGGCGACGTCGTTCGCGTTCTTCTGCATCGGCGGCGTGATGGCGCTCCTCATGCGCGCCGAGCTGGCCCGTCCGGGCCTGCAGATCATGTCGAACGAGCAGTTCAACCAGGCGTTCACGATGCACGGCACGATCATGCTGCTGATGTTCGCGACGCCGCTGTTCGCGGGCTTCACGAACTGGATCATGCCGCTTCAGATCGGCGCCCCGGACGTGGCCTTCCCGCGGCTGAACATGTTCGCCTACTGGCTGTACCTGTTCGGCTCGCTGATCGCGGTGGGCGGTTTCCTCACCCCGCAGGGTGCCGCCGACTTCGGCTGGTTCGGCTACACCCCGCTGTCGGACGCGGTGCACTCGCCGGGCCTCGGCGGCGACCTGTGGATCATGGGTCTGGCCCTGTCCGGCTTCGGCACCATCCTCGGCTCGGTCAACTTCATCACCACGATCATCTGCATGCGCGCGCCCGGCATGACCATGTTCCGCATGCCGATCTTCGTCTGGAACGTGCTGCTGACCGCCGTGCTGGTCCTGCTGGCCTTCCCGGTGCTGGCGGCGGCGCTGCTCGCGCTGGAGGCGGACCGCAAGTTCGGCGCCCAGATCTTCGAGGCGTCCAACGGCGGCGCGCTGCTGTGGCAGCACCTGTTCTGGTTCTTCGGGCACCCCGAGGTGTACATCATCGCGCTGCCGTTCTTCGGCATCGTCAGTGAGATCATCCCGGTCTTCGCCCGCAAGCCGATGTTCGGCTACATGGGTCTGATCGGCGCGACGATCGCCATCGCCGGTCTGTCGGTGACGGTGTGGGCGCACCACATGTACGTCACCGGTGGCGTGCTGCTGCCGTTCTTCTCCTTCATGACCTTCCTGATCGCGGTCCCGACCGGTGTGAAGTTCTTCAACTGGGTCGGCACCATGTGGAAGGGCAGCCTCTCCTTCGAGACGCCGATGCTGTGGGCGACCGGCTTCCTGATCACCTTCGTCTTCGGTGGTCTGACCGGTGTGATCCTGGCCGCGCCGCCGCTGGACTTCCACATCTCGGACTCGTACTTCGTGGTGGCGCACTTCCACTACGTCGTCTTCGGCACCGTGGTGTTCGCGATGTTCGCCGGCTTCCACTTCTGGTGGCCGAAGTTCACCGGCAAGATGCTCGACGAGCGGCTCGGCAAGATCACCTTCTGGCTGCTGTTCATCGGCTTCCACGGCACCTTCCTGGTCCAGCACTGGCTGGGCGTGGAGGGCATGCCGCGCCGGTACGCCGACTACCTGGCGGCTGACGGCTTCACCGCGCTGAACACGCTGTCGACGATCTTCTCGTTCGTGCTCGGCCTGTCGATCCTTCCGTTCTTCTACAACGTCTGGAAGACGGCCAAGTACGGCAAGCCCGTAGGCGTCGACGACCCGTGGGGCTACGGCCGCTCCCTGGAGTGGGCGACCTCCTGCCCGCCGCCGCGGCACAACTTCCTCACCCTGCCGCGGATCCGCAGCGAATCCCCGGCGTTCGACCTGCACCACCCCGAGATCGCCGCGCTCGACCAGCTCGAGAACGCCGGTCACGGGAACGCAGCCCTCGCTGGCAGCAAGGAGGCCGGCAAGTGAAGATCCAGGGCAAGATGTTCATGTGGCTGAGCGTCTTCCTGCTCATCACCGCCATCGTCTACGGCGTGTGGTCGAAGGAAGCGGTCGGCGCGACGGCGCTCTTCATGGCCTTCGGCCTGTCCATCATGATCGGCTTCTACCTGGGCTTCACGGCCCGGCGGGTCGACGTGGGCGCCCAGGACGACAAGGAGGCCGATGTCGCGGACGACGCCGGCGAGCTGGGCTTCTTCAGCCCGCACAGCTGGCAGCCGCTCGGCCTCGGCATCGGTGGCGCGCTGGCCTTCCTCGGCATCGCGGTCGGCTGGTGGCTCGTGTACTTCGCGGCGCCGATCATCATGATCTCCGTATGGGGCTGGGTCTTCGAGTACTACCGCGGCGAGAACCGCACCCAGTAACCAGCGCCGAGCACCGCTGAACACCAGGGAGTCCGGACTCTCCACCTGGAGAGTCCGGACTCCTTCTTTTGGTTGACTTATCCCCTCGAAAATTCCCTCGAACGGGTGAGTCACCGTGCCGGAGGTGACGAAGCTACCTAGCGTGAGGGTCATGAGCACCACTGTGATTTCCCGCGGAGCGGGAGCCGTCCTGCTGGTAGCCGCCCTAGGCACGAGCGCCACCGCCTGCGGTTCGGACGGCAATCCGCTGGCTGCCCACCCGTACGACGCGGCGGACCAGATCTCCTTCAGCGGCCCCACGGAAGCCGGGAAGAAGGCCGACCCGGACAAGCCCCTGGAAGTCACCGCTCAGGGCGAGGACGGGCGCATCACGGACGTCACGGCCGTGGACGCCACGGGGCGTCAGGTCTCCGGCGAGCTGGCTGCCGACGGCAGCCGCTGGCACAGCACCTCACCGCTCGCCGGGGGCGCCCACTACACGGTTCGCGTGAGCACCGAGGACGAGGACGGAAGGCCCGGCCGCAAGGTCCTCACGTTCGACACGAACAAGCCCACGGGCCGGCAGCTCCTGAACGTCAAGTTCGGGCCGGAGGCGGGCACCTACGGCGTCGGCCAGCCCATCACGGCCGAACTCGACCAGCCCATCAAGGACAAGGCCCAGCGGGCCGTCGTCGAGCGCGCCCTCAGGGTCGACTCCCAACCCGCCGTGCAGGGCTCCTGGTACTGGGTGAGCGACAAGGAACTCCACTACCGCCCGCAGGACTACTGGCCCGCCAACGCCACCGTCGAGGCGCACAGCAACCTGGAGAACATCAAGATCAGCGACAAGCTGCGGGGCGGCACGGCCAAGCCGTTGAAGATCACCACGGGTGACCGCATCGTGGCGGTCACGGACGCCGCCAAGCACCTGATGACGGTCTACAGGAACGACGAGAAGATCAAGGAGATCCCCATCACCACCGGCAAGCCCGGCTTCGAGACCCGCAACGGGATCAAGGTCGTGCTGGCCAAGCAGTACTACGTCCAGATGAAGAGCTCCACCGTCGGCATCGCCGCGGGCTCCAGCGATTCGTACGACCTGCCGGTGTACTACGCCACCCGCGTCACCTGGAGCGGCGAGTACGTCCACGCCGCCCCGTGGTCCGTCGGCTCCCAGGGAGCGGCCAACGTCAGCCACGGCTGCACCGGCATGAGCACCCCCAACGCCTCCTGGTTCTTCAACACCATCCACGAGGGCGACCTGGTCCAGGTCGTCAACTCCGCCGGCCACAGCATGGAGCTCTTCGACAACGGCTTCGGCGACTGGAACATGCCCTGGCCGAAGTGGGTCCAGGGCAGTGCCATCGCCGGCGCGGACGGCGCCGCGCCGCAGACGAACAAGGCGCGGCTGACCCCGCAGGGTGTGTGAGACGCGGCGCGGCAGGGCCCGGACGGGGACACGGACGGCCCGCGGCCGCAAAGGGCGGGGCCGTCCGCCGGGCCCCGCCCGAGTGCCTCAGACGCCGCTCAGCGCCTTCTTGCGCAGCAGGGAGGCCAGAGCGGCGGCGAACTCCACCGGTTCCACCGGAAGCGTGACCGCGGCGTCCGCCCGGCTCCACGTGGCCAGCCACGCGTCCTGCGGCCGCCCGATGAGCAGCAGCACCGGAGGGCAGTTGAAGACCTCGTCCTTGATCTGCCGGCACATCCCCATGCCGCCCATGGGCACGGCCTCGCCGTCCAGGACACAGACGTCGATGCCGCCCCGGTCCAGCTCCTTGAGGACCGCGGCGGGCGTGGCGCACTCCAGGAACTCCACCACGGGGGCGTCCGGAGCGGGCCGGCGGCCGCTCGCCAGCCGCACCTGCTCCCGGGTGTTGGCGTCGTCGCTGTAGACCAGCACCGTGGCGGTCGCCTGCATTGTTCCTCCGCGTCGTTGGTCGGGAAAACCCCGTCGGGAACTGTCGGGAACTTCCGGGTACCGATGGCGCGGATGCTACCCCCTTCAACTCGTGGTAGACAGCGGTTGGAACAGCCCTTCGAGGGGCCGTTCGGGCAGGGCACACCCCCGAGACACTCCGAACGGCACCCCCCGGGGTGAGGGCGGGATAAGCGACCGACATAATGTCGGCGTGGCGACAGCAACGACAGTAGAAACCGGGCACGCGCACCCGTCGGTCAATCGACCGAACCTCACCAGCGTCGGAACCATCATCTGGCTGAGTTCCGAGCTGATGTTCTTCGCGGCCCTCTTCGCGATGTACTTCACCCTGCGATCGGTGACGGGTCCGGCGCACTGGAAGGAGATGGCGGGCGCTCTCAACGTCCCCTTCTCGTCGGTGAACACCACGATCCTGGTGCTCTCCTCACTCACCTGCCAGCTCGGCGTCTTCGCCGCCGAGCGCGGTGACGTGAAGAAGCTCCGGGGCTGGTTCATCGTCACCTTCATCATGGGTGCGATCTTCATCGGCGGTCAGATCTTCGAGTACACCGAACTGGTGAAGAAGGACGGCATCTCGCTGTCCTCCGACCCGTACGGCTCGGTGTTCTACCTGACCACCGGCTTCCACGGGCTGCACGTGACGGGCGGTCTCATCGCCTTCCTGCTGGTCCTCGGCCGCACCTACGCGGCCCGGAGGTTCACTCACGAGCAGGCGACCGCGGCCATCGTCGTGTCCTACTACTGGCACTTCGTCGATGTCGTCTGGATCGGACTCTTCGCCACGATCTACCTGATCAAGTAGCCGACGAACCGATCCAAGTCCGCAAAGCATCGACGCAGAAGATCCTGACACCGGGGTAATCCGTGAAAAAGCTCTCCGCACGACGACGCCATCCGCTGGCGGCGGTCGTCGTCCTACTCTTCGCGCTGGCGGCCACTGGGGGGCTGTACACCGCGTTCGCGCCCGCGAGCAAGGCGAAGGCCGAGGACACCGCCCAGTCCCTCACCATCGAGGAGGGCAGGAAGCTCTATCTGGTCGGCTGCGCCAGCTGCCACGGCACCGGTGGGCAGGGCACCACTGACGGTCCCAGCCTGGTGGGCGTGGGCGCGGCGGCGGTCGACTTCCAGGTGGGCACCGGCCGTATGCCGGCCCAGCAGCCGGGCGCGCAGATCCCGCGCAAGAAGGTCATCTACAACCAGGCCGAGATCGACCAGCTCGCCGCGTACATCGCGTCCCTGGGCGCTGGTCCCAACGTGCCGACGAAGAACCAGTACAGCCCCGAGGGCGCGGACGCCGCCAAGGGCGGTGAGCTGTTCCGCACCAACTGCGCCCAGTGCCACAACTTCACCGGCAAGGGCGGTGCGCTGACGCACGGCAAGTACGCCCCGGACCTCACGGGTGTGAGCAACAAGCACATCTACGAGGCCATGCAGACCGGCCCGCAGAACATGCCTGCCTTCCCCGACACGCTGCTGACGGAGAAGAACAAGAAGGAGATCATCGCGTACCTCGACGCGGTCAACGGTGACGAGACCACCACCCCGGGCGGTATGGACCTGGGTGGCCTCGGACCGGTCACCGAGGGTCTGTTCGCCTGGATCTTCGGGCTGGGTGCCCTTGTCGCGGTCGCCGTCTGGGTCGCCGCTCGGACCGCAAAGGCCAAGAAGTCATGAGTAGCCAAGACATTCCTGAAGAGAACCTGCCCGCAGAGCAGGCAGCCCACGAGCACGGGCGCGGCGCGGTCTCCGTGGCGGACGAGCGGGCCCCGTTCGCCGACCCGGGACTGCCGCCCCACGAGCACCGGATCCAGGACATCGACGAGCGGGCCGCCAAGCGCTCCGAGCGAGCCGTCGCCCTGATGTTCACGGTGTCGATGCTGGCCACCATCGGCTTCATCGCCTCGTACGTGACGATCCCGCACGACAAGTCGATCTTCGTCTTCCCGATCGGGCACATCAACGCGCTGAACTTCGCGCTCGGCCTCACGCTGGGCGTGGCGCTGTTCGCGATCGGCGCGGGCGCGGTCCACTGGGCCCGCACCCTGATGTCCGACGTCGAGGTCGCCGACGAGCGTCACCCGATCGCGGCGTCACCCGAGGTCCGTGCGAAGGTCCACGCGGACTTCAAGCAGGGGGCCAAGGAGTCGGCGATCGGCCGTCGCAAGCTGATCCGCAACACGATGCTCGGCGCGCTCACGCTGGTGCCGCTGTCCGGCGTCATGCTGCTGCGCGACCTGGGCCCGCTGCCCGGGACCAGCCTGCGCCACACGCTGTGGGCCAAGGGCAAGCGCCTCGTCAACATGAACACCAACCTGCCGCTGCGTCCCGAGGACGTCTCGGTCGGCTCCCTCACCTTCGCGATGCCGGACGGTCTGAAGGAGACGGACGAGGACTTCGCCAACGAGATCGCCAAGGCCGCCCTGATGATCATCCGGCTCGAGCCGGCCGACATCAAGGACAAGCGCGAACTCGACTGGGGCCACGAGGGCATCGTCGCCTTCTCGAAGATCTGCACCCACGTGGGTTGCCCGATCTCCCTGTACGAGCAGCAGACGCACCACGCCCTGTGCCCGTGCCACCAGTCCACCTTCGACCTCTCCGACGGTGCCCGAGTGATCTTCGGCCCCGCCGGCCACGCTCTGCCGCAGCTGCGCATCGGCGTGGACAGCGAGGGTTACCTCCAGGCGCTCGGCGACTTCGCGGAGCCTGTCGGTCCTGCATTCTGGGAGCGCGGATGAGTACATCAGCAGCCAACGAGTCCCGCTCTCGCGGGCAGGCACCGGCCGGCGAGAGGCTCGCCGACTGGGCCGACGGCAGGCTCGGGATCTACTCCCTGGCCAAGGCCAACATGCGCAAGATCTTCCCCGACCACTGGTCGTTCATGTTGGGCGAGGTCTGCCTCTACAGCTTCATCATCATCATCCTCACGGGTGTGTACCTGACGCTGTTCTTCCACCCCTCGATGAGCGAGGTGGTGTACAACGGCTCGTACGTCCCGCTGCAGGGTCAGCTGGTGTCCGAGGCGTTCAACTCGACCATGCACATCTCCTTCGAGGTGCGCGGTGGTCTGCTCATCCGGCAGATCCACCACTGGGCCGCGCTGATCTTCCTGGCCGGCATGTTCGTGCACATGATGCGCGTGTTCTTCACCGGCGCGTTCCGCAAGCCGCGTGAGATCAACTGGCTGTTCGGCTTCCTGCTGTTCGCCCTGGGCATGTTCACCGGTTTCACCGGTTACTCGCTCCCGGACGACCTGCTCTCCGGCACCGGTGTCCGCTTCACCGAGGGTGCGATCCTGTCCATGCCGATCGTCGGCACGTACATCTCGTACTTCCTCTTCGGCGGCGAGTTCCCCGGTCACGACTTCGTGGCGCGGTTCTACTCGATCCACATCCTGCTGCTGCCCGGCATCATGCTGGGCCTGGTGGTGGCCCACCTGATCCTGGTCTTCTACCACAAGCACACGCAGTTCGCGGGTCCCGGCAAGAGCAACAAGAACGTCGTCGGCATGCCGCTGCTGCCGGTGTACATGGCCAAGGCCGGCGGCTTCTTCTTCCTGGTCTTCGGTGTCCTCGCGATGATCGCGGCGCTCGTGGAGATCAACGCGATCTGGGTGATCGGCCCGTACCGTCCGGACCAGGTGTCCACCGGCGCCCAGCCCGACTGGTACATGGGCTTCGCCGAGGGTCTGGTCCGCTTCATGCCGGGCTGGGAGGTCAACTTCTGGGGCCACACGCTCGTCCTGGGCGTGTTCATCCCGCTGGTCCTCTTCGGCCTGGTCCTGGCGGCGCTGGCGGTCTACCCGTTCATCGAGTCCTGGATCACCGGCGACAAGCGCGAGCACCACATCCTGGACCGTCCGCGCAACGCCCCGACGCGTACCGCGTTCGGTGTCGCCTGGATCACGATGTACATGATCACGCTGGTCGGCGGCGGCAACGACCTGTGGGCCACGCACTTCCACCTGTCGATCAACGCGGTCACCTGGTTCGTCCGGATCGGCTTCTTCGTCGGACCGATCATCGCGTTCGTCGCCACCAAGCGGATCTGCCTCGGCCTTCAGCGCCGCGACAAGGAGAAGGTGCTGCACGGTCGCGAGACCGGCATCATCAAGCGCCTGCCGCACGGTGAGTTCATCGAGGTCCACGAGCCGCTCAGCCAGGAGCAGCTCTACACGCTCACGGCGCACGACCAGTACGAGCCGGCCGAGATCGGCCCGGCGGTCGACGAGAACGGTGTCGAGCGCAAGATCAAGGGCTCGCAGAAGCTGCGCGCCAAGCTCAGCAACGCGTACTACGGCGAGGACAACCAGATCCCGAAGCCGACCGTCGAGGAGTACAGGGAGATCACGAGCGGCCACGGCCACCACTGATCACTGACCGCTGAGCGTCGCCACGCCACGGTCGAAGGGCCCCGTCCGATCCCCGGACGGGGCCCTTCGCCATGCCCGGGGCTGGATAGGGTGGACCTGTTCGAGACACGCGTCCCGCATACGGGACACCGACCCAGGAGCGGCATATGAACGCTGTGACCCCCGCTGGAGGCAACACCGCGGCGGGCCGCTCCTGGCCCGCCCTGCTGAACGGCCTGCTGGACGGCCGGAACCTCACCGCCGACGAGACCGCCTGGGCGATGGACCTGATCATGCGCGGCGAGGCGACCGACGCGCAGATCGCCGGGTTCGTGGTGGCCCTGCGGGCCAAGGGCGAGACGGTGGAGGAGATCACCGGCCTGGTCCGGACGATGTACGAGCACGCCAATGTGATCGAGGTGCCCGGAGAGACCGTCGACATCGTCGGCACCGGCGGCGACGGCGCCAAGACCGTGAACATCTCCACCATGTCCTCGATCGTCGTGGCCGGCACGGGCGCCGGCGTCGTCAAGCACGGCAACCGGGCCGCGTCCTCCGCCTCCGGAGCCTCCGACGTACTGGAGAAGCTCGGCGTCAATCTGGAGCTGACGCCGCGGCGGGTGGCCGAGGTCGCTCAGGAGGCCGGAATCACCTTCTGCTTCGCGATCAAGTTCCATCCGGCGCTGCGCCACGCGGGCGCCGCCCGCGGCCAGTTGGCCATCCGCACGGTCTTCAACGTGCTGGGCCCACTGACCAACCCGGCCAGGGTGCGGGCCCAGGCCGTCGGGGTCGCGGACCCGCGCATGGCACCGGTCGTCGCCGGCGTCTTCGCCGAGCGCGGCCACTCCTCCCTGGTCTTCCGGGGCGACGACGGCCTCGACGAGCTCACCACGACCGCCACCTCCCAGGTCTGGATCGTCCGGGGCGGCAAGGTGACCCAGGAGCGCTTCGACCCGCGGGACGTCGGCATCGAACTGGTGCCCGTGGAGGCGCTGCGGGGCGGTGACGCCTCGTACAACGCCGAGGTGGCCCGCCGCCTGCTGGACGGAGAGCAGGGGCCCGTACGGGACGCCGTCCTGCTGAACTCCGCGGCGGCGCTGGTGGCCCTGCGGCCGGGTCCGGGCACCCTCGCCGAACAGATCCGGGCCGGGATGGACCGCGCGGCGGAGTCGATCGACTCCGGGTCCGCCAAGCGCACGCTGGAGCGCTGGGTGGCCGTCAGCAACGCCTGAGCCCCGAACCTCCCGCCGCAAGGCGCAGTCCACGATCCGGACTGCGCCTTGCGCGTGGAAGATCGTGTGGCAGGATGCTGAAACAGGTCATGAGTGACAGCCATGTGGCCCCGGCCGGCTGTCCGGCAACCCTCCGTCCGTGGCGGGGTGCCCCGGGTGAAGACCAGGCCGTAGGCAGCGAGGCCTACGGCAAGCGCGGACCCCTCGCGTCACCAGGGGTCCTGGTCGTACGAGGGAGCCTCCCGTGAGCAAGCGAATGCGTTAGGGCGTAGAGCCCCGCCTCCGCATCACCCTTTTCACCCTTCTCCACGCTCGAGCCATGCCTGCTCGCGTGGTGATTTCGCCTGCTTTCACGGGAGTTCAGCCATGTCCGTTTCCGCCGTCCCCACCGTCGCCGCCGACCAGTCCGTCTGTGCCCCGCTGCCCGTGCTGGGCCGGGACGTCACCGTTCCGCTCGTCACCGGTGGGGAGGTCACCTACGCGGCGCTCGACTACGCGGCCAGCGCGCCCGCCCTCCAGCGCGTCTGGGACGACGTGGCGGCGTACGCGCCGTACTACGGCAGCGTCCACCGCGGCGCCGGCTACCTCTCCCAGCTCTCCACCGACCTCTTCGAGAACGCCCGGAAGACGGTCGCCGAGTTCCTGGACTGCCGTGCGGAGGACCAGGTGGTCTTCACCCGCTCCACCACGGACTCCCTCAACCTGCTCGCCCGCGCGCTGCCCGCGGACTGCCAGGTCTTCGTCTTCGAGACCGAGCACCACGCCTCGCTGCTTCCGTGGCGGGACGCGCGGGTGACCTGCCTCGACGCCCCGCGCACCGCGGAGCAGGCCGTGGCGACCCTGGAGCGGGCCCTCGCCTGCCGCGACCCCCACGGCCCCGCCCTGGTGTGCGTCACCGGCGCCTCCAACGTCACCGGCGAGCTGTGGCCCGTACGGGAGCTGGCCGCCGCCGCCCACGCGCACGGCGCCCGGATCGTCCTGGACGCCGCCCAGCTCGCCCCGCACCACCCGGTGTCCGTCCGCGACCTCGACGTCGACTGGGTCGCCTTCTCCGGCCACAAGCTGTACGCCCCCTTCGGCTCCGGCGTCCTGGCCGGCCGCGCCGACTGGCTGCGCGAGGCCGAGCCGTACCTCGCGGGCGGCGGCGCGAGCCGCACGGTGGCGCGGCGCGCCGACGGGTCCGTGGACGTGCGGTGGCACGAGTCGGCCGCCCGCCACGAGGCCGGGTCCCCGAACGTCATCGGCGCCTACGCCGTCGCCTCGGCCTGCACGGCGCTGACCGAGGCCGGCTTCGACGACCTCGTCGCGCGTGAGCGGTACCTGATCCGCAAGGTGCGGGCGGGCCTCGCCGAGGTGCCCGAGGTCAGGGTGCTCTCCCTGTTCGGCGACGACGCCCCGCGGGTCGGCGTGATCTCCTTCGTCGTGGCGGGCTGGAACAGCTCCCACTTCGCCGCCGCCCTCTCCGCCGAGTACGGCATCGGCGTCCGGGACGGCCTCTTCTGCGCCCACCCCCTGGTCCGCACCCTGCTGGGCGGCGATCCGCAGAGCCAGGGCGAGTGCGGCGCGCCCGAGGCCGCCCCGGGCGAGAAGTCCCTCAACGCCATCCGCGTGAGCTTCGGCGCGGGCACGCCCGACGAGCACGTGGACCGCTTCGTGGCGGCGGTGCGGGAGCTGGTCAGGGACGGCGCGAAGTGGACGTACCGCACGGAGGACGGACGCTGCGTGCCCGCGGTGTGATCCGCCCGCTCAGGAGCCCGGGGCGGTCAGGAGTCCAGCCCGATGGCGAACGCCGCCTCCAGGTCGTGCTGCGAGTAGGTGCGGAAGGCCACGTGCGTGTCCGTCCCCTCGACGCCCGGGATCTTGCTGATCCGCCCCGGGATGACCTCCGCCAGGTCCTCGTGCTGCCGCACCCGGACCATGGCGATCAGGTCGTACGTGCCGGTGACGGAGAAGACCTCGCTGACCGAGTCCAGTGAGGCGATTTGCTCGGCGATCTCGGGGATCCGGTCCACGCTGGTCTTGATGAGGACGATCGCGGTGATCACGGCTGGTTCTCTCCCTCGGGGGCCGGAGCAGGGGCGGCCTTCACTCTAGTCTTCCGGCCGAAGCCGGCCCACGCGCAGGCGAAGCCCAGGGCGAAGCCCACCACGTGGGCCAGGTAGGCGACCTGCGGTCCCTCGGCGGCGCGCCCGGCGGCCAGCCACTGGAGGGCCGCCCAGAAGGGCAGCACCACCCACGCGGGAAAGCGCAGCGGCAGGAAGAACAGGAACGGGAAGAGACTGGTCACCCGGGCGCTGGGGAACAGGTAGAGAAACGCGCCGAGGACCGCCGAGATCGCGCCCGAGGCCCCCACCAGGCTCTGCCCGGAGGCGGCGTTGGCGACCGCGTAGCCCACCAGGGCCAGGTAGCCGCAGCCGACGTAGAACAGCGTGAACCGGACCCGGCCCATGCGCTCCTCGGTCATCGCCCCGAAGACGTAGAGGAAGAGCATGTTGCCGAGCAGGTGCACCCAGCTGCCGTGCACGAACAGGGCCGTCGCGGGGGTGAGGGCGGCCCGGAACGAGCCGGTGAACAAATCGGCGGGGATCACGCCCCACCGCCGGAAATAGGCCCGCTGGGCGAGCAGCAGCGCGTCCCCCGTGCCGTAGGAGGGATTGAGGCCCGCCGCCGGGCCGGCCACGAAGATCAGACAGCACAGGACGATCAGGACGCACGTCACCGGCGCCTGCATGCTCCGTACCGCCCTGGCCGCCCTGATCGTCCGGGCGGCCACCGTGTACCTGTTGCCGATCATGTGCACAGAGCATGGCGTAACCGGACGCAAGCGCACAGACCGCCTCGCCGCCGTGGACGGACCGGCGCCGAGTCGCCGCCAGGCCGTAGGGTTACGTGCCACACGCCCAGGGAAGCTGGCGCGTCATGGACACAGAAGGAAGCGAACAGTCACGATGACGGTTCCCCTGCCGACGGCCACGACCCGGTGGCGCTGCACCCTGTGCGGCAACCTCACCCGTTTCGACGTGACCCGTTCGTCGAAGGTCGTCGAGTACGTCCACCTCGACCTGGCCGGAGAGCCGCAGGTCGAGGAGCGCGAGGTGGTCAGTGAGACGATCGAGTCGGTGCGTTGCCGCTGGTGCAACGCCGTGGACCAGGTGGAACTCGTGGACAGGCCGGGCGCCGGCTCCTGAGCGGAGCGGGCCCGCACAGGCGACCCCCGCGGGGGTCCGCGAAGCACAGAGGCATTGGGGTGACGGATGGCGGAGACACAAGGCGGGGGGCCGGGCGACGGCGCCGCCGAGGTGCTCGACCGTCCCCTGCCCGACGGAGTGCGCCACCGGGTCGTCCAGATCGTCTCCGACTCCTTCGGCACGCTGACGTTCGCCGAGCTGCCGCCGCAGCTGCGGCAGTACGCCCGGTTCACCCCCAGTCGCCGGGCGAAGTTCGCGGGCAACGCGATGGCGGCCGCGCTGGAGACCGATCCGCTGTTCCGCCAGCGCATCGGCGAGAAGTTCAAAGAGGACCAGCCCGAGCTGTCGGGTGCCCTCGACTCCGGCTCGCCGCCCCCGGCGGCGGACCCGCTCGACGTGGCGGCCGCGGCCTACGTACTGCGCCCGCCGGGCTGGGTGAAGCTGGTCGCCGCCGCGGGCGAGGAGGCCCAGCGGGCGGACGCCGAGCGCGCCGACGAGGAGAGCCGCGCCGAACTGGAGCGGCTGCGCGCCGAGCTGGCGGCGGCCCGCGAGCAGACCCGCGCCGACACCGAGCGGCTGCGGGCCGAGCTGGACGCCGCCAGGAAAGAGGCCGAGTCGCTGCACCGCAAGCTGCGGGCCGCGCACAGCGACGTCAAGCGCGGTGAGGCCGCGCTGCGCAAAGCGCGGGGCGACATCGAGGCCATGCGCGCCGAGGGGCAGGCGCAGGTGTCGTCGGCCGAGAGCGAGGCCCGGCGGCTCAAGGCACGTCTGGGGGAGGCGGAGGCCGCGCTGGAAGCCGCCCGCAGGGCGGCCCGCGAGGGGCGCAGCGTGGAGGACATGCGGGTGCGGCTGCTGCTGGACACCGTCCTCGACGCGGCCCAGGGGCTGCGCCGGGAGCTGGCGCTGCCGCCGGTGTCGGTGCGGCCGGCGGAGACCGTGGACGCGGTCGAGCCGGGCCGGATGACCCCCAAGGACATCGCCGCCCGCGCGCTGTCCGAGCACGACCCGGCGATCCTCGACCAGTTGCTCGCGCTGCCGCAGGCCCATCTGGTCGTCGACGGCTACAACGTCACCAAGACCGGCTATCCGCAGATGCCGCTGGAGAAGCAGCGGCTGAGGCTGCTGGGGCAGCTCTCGCAGCTCGCCGCGCAGACCGGCGCCGAGGTCACCTGTGTCTTCGACGGGGCCGAGCTGGTCGCGCCGGTGCTCCTCGCGCCGCCGCGCGGGGTGCGGGTGCTGTTCTCCAAGCCGGGGGTCACGGCGGACGAGCTGATCCGTCAGCTGGTGCGGGCCGAGCCGCCCGGCCGTCCGGTGATCGTCGCCTCGACCGACCGCGAGGTCGCCGACGGGATCGCGAAGGCGGGGGCGCGGCCGGTGGCCTCGGCGGTGCTGCTGAAGCGGCTCTCACGCGGCTGAAACCGGACGTAGGGCTACGTAAGCCTCAAGCGCAACATACGGGCAGCATTCCCGAATTCACCGGAAGCGTCACGCGACGCAGGGTCAAGTGGTCCTCACTGCCGGTGAGTTATGGGCAAAGAATGAAGTGAGTGGTGGGATTTTCCGCCTCAGGATTTGAATTCATCACGATGAGGTCACTAGGGTCGAGCCTCGAACCTCCGAGCGGGTGATCACTCAGAAGAAGGAGCTCGCTTCCGTGGCGTCCCACCGTCGACCCAAGCAACCCAGCCGTGCGCGCGTGACCGTGCTCACCACCGCGGCGGCAGCGGCAGTAGCCATCAGTGCCCAGGCCGCCAATGCCGCCCCGAGCGCGAAGCCGAGCAAGGACGAAGTCAAGTCCAAGGTCGACGCTCTCTACGAGCAGGCAGAGCAGGCCACCGAGAAGTACAACGGGGCCAAGGAGAAGCAGGAGAAGCTCCAGAAGGAGATCTCCACCATCCAGGACAACGTCGCCCACGGCCAGCAGGAGCTCAACAAGCTCCGCGACGGCCTCGGTTCGATGGCCGCCGGCCAGTACCGCACCGGTGGGATAGACCCCTCGCTCCAGCTCTTCCTGTCGGCCGACCCGGACGACTACCTCGACAAGGCCTCCACGCTCGACCAGTTGAGCGGCCAGCAGGTCGAGGCGCTGAAGAAGATCCAGGACAAGCAGCGCGAGCTCGCGCAGGAGCGGTCCGAGGCCTCCTCGAAGCTCAAGGACCTCGCCGCCACCCGCACCGAGCTGGGCAAGAAGAAGACCGAGGTCCAGGGCAAGCTCGCCGAGGCGCAGCGGCTCCTGAACAGCCTCACCGCAGCGGAGAAGGCCGCGCTCGCCGCCGAGCAGGAGAGGGCCAGCCGGGCCTCCGCCGACCGCGTGCAGCTGGGCAGCTCCGCCCCCGCCACGGGCCGGTCCTCCTCCGCCTACGCCGCCGCCCAGAGCAGGATCGGCTCGCCCTACGTCTACGGCGCCACCGGCCCGTCGTCCTTCGACTGCTCGGGTCTGACCTCCTGGGCGTACGCCCAGGCCGGTGTCAGCATCCCGCGCACCTCCCAGGCGCAGGCCAACGCGGGCACCCGGATCTACTCGCAGAGCCAGCTCCAGGTCGGCGACCTGGTCATCTTCTACGGCGACCTGCACCACGTGGGCTTCTACGCGGGCAACGGCCAGGTGCTGCACGCCCCGCGCACCGGCACCGTCGTGCGCTACGAGTCGATCAACAACATGCCCTTCCAGTTCGGCGTCCGCATCTGACGCCACCCCGGGAGCACGCCTCGTACTCGCCCGAACGGGCGAATCCCGGCACCCCACGGTGACCCCACGCCCCGCCCATGACCTGCGTCAGAGGCGGGGCGCCCGTGTTCGGTACCCCCTCCGCGGCTTTGGTCGCCGTGTGTCCGCGCGGCTACTGTCTGGCGCGTTTCCCACAGGCCGGGCGCTCGGCGCCCCGGTCCCGGGAAGCGGTCAGTGTCCGCCAGTGGAGGGAGTACGGCTTCCCGTGGGGTCTCATCGCCGACCAGCACCGTCCGGGTTCGACCGGGGCGCGGGCGCCGCGTTCTGCGTTCTGTCCGCCGCGGCCGCCGCCCTCGGCGCCGTTCCGGCCACCTCGGCCGTCGCCGCTCCGCACGGCGACGCCCGGTCCGAGGTCGACCGCCTCTACCAGGAGGCCGAGAAGGCGACCGAGGCCTTCGACAAGGCCGGCGAGCGCGCCGACCTCCTGCGCACCCGGGTGCGGGACTTCCAGGACCGCATCGCCCGACGGCAGCAGCGCGTCAACGACCTCAGGGAGTCGCTGGGTTCGCTGGCCGGAGCCCAGTACCGCTCCGGCTTCGACCCGTCGATCGCCCTGCTGTTCTCCCACGACCCGGCCGACTACCTCGACAAGGCCGCCACGCTCGACCGGATCACCGACCACCAGACCGGCGAGCTGAAGGACCTGCGGCGGGCGCTGCGCGAACTCTCCCAGGACCGCGTCGAGGCCACCCGCGCCCTCGCCGAACTGGACAAGAACCGCAAGGCGGTCGCGACCCACAAGCGGACGGTCGAGCAGAAGCTCGCCAGGGCCCGCCAACTCCTCGGCTCCCTGTCCCCGTCGGAGCGCGAGGCCTACGACCGGGCCGCCCGTTCCGGCCGCGAGGACTTCCTCCCCGGCTTCGACGCCGGACCGGCCGCCTCGGTCCGCGCGGCCGCCGCCCTCGCCGCCGCCCGCTCCGCCCTCGGCCGCCCCTACATCTGGGGCGCCAACGGGCCCACGGGATTCGACTGTTCGGGCCTGATGCAGTGGTCGTACGCGCAGGCCGGGGTCCATCTGCCGCGCACCTCGCAGGAGCAGCGCAACGCGGGCCGGCGGATCCCGCTGTCCCAGGCCCGGCCCGGCGACCTGATCGTCTACCGCTCCGACGCCGGCCATGTCGCGATGTACGCGGGCAACGGCCGGGTGATCCACGCGCCCCATCCGGGCGCTCCGGTGCGCTACGACCCGGTGAGCATGATGCCGGTCTCGTCGGTCACCAGGGTCTGACGGTCGTACGGGTGCCGCCGTACGATCGGGAAATGGCTGGTCGTGGGCGAGCGTCGAAATCCTCGGTGACGGTGGTGTGCCTGCTGCTCGCGTCCCTGACGGCCTGCGGCGGGCCGTCCGCGGCCGACACCGCGAAGGCCGGGGTGCAGCGGGTGCTCGACCGGCGGGCGGCGGCGGTCCTGCACCACGATCCGGCGGCGTACGCCGCCACCGGGACCCGGGCCCCGTACGCGCGGCTGCGGGCCGTCCCGCTGACGGACTGGTCCTACCGGCTGAAGAGCCTGCGCCGCAGCGGCGACACCGCGGTCGCGCGGGCCGAACTGCGCTACCGGGTCACCGGGTACGACAAGGCGCCCGTCACCGCGGGCCGCACGCTGACCCTGTCCACCGGCGCCGACGGGAAGTGGTACGTCGACTCCGACCGGCCGGAGAAGAAGTCCGCCGAGCAGTTGTGGGACCAGGGCACGGTCTCGGTGGTGCACGGGCGGAGCAGCCTCGTGCTCGGCGTCGGGCACGGCGACGCGGTCCTGCGCGGCTACGCGGGCCTGGCCGACCGCGCGATACCCGCGGTGTCGGACGCGTGGGGCACGGACTGGAGCCGGCACGTCGTCCTGCTGGTGCCCAGGTCCCTGGAGGGCATGGCCGGACTGCTCGGCTCGCCCGCCTCCGACTACCGCGGGATCGCCGCCGTCACCACGGGCGAGACCGGGGGCGCGGGCCGGGCGCCCGCGGACCGGATCATCGTCAACCCCGCCGCCTACGGCATCCTCGGGTCGCTCGGCAAGCAGGTCGTCCTCACCCACGAGACGACCCATGTCGCCACCCGCGCCCACACCAACGCCGCCACTCCGCTGTGGCTCTCCGAGGGCTACGCCGACTGGGTCGGCTACCGAGGCACCGGCCGCTCCCCGGACCAGGTCGCGCCCGAACTGCGGCGCGCCGTGACCGACGGGGAGGTGCCCGCCGCGCTGCCGTCCGACGAGGACTTCGGCTTCGCCGGCGACCCGGCCCGGCTCGCCCGGGCCTACGAGAGCGGCTGGATGGCCTGCCGCATGATCGCCGACCAGTGGGGCGAGCGGCGCCTCGACGACTTCTACCGCTCCGTCGGCGCGCACGGCACCCGCGAGGGCGCGGTCGAGGACGCCCTGCGGAAGGTCCTCGGCACCACCCTGGACCGGTTCACCGAGCAGTGGCGCGCGTATCTCGGACGTCAGCTGGGCTGATCCAGCCGGGCGGTGGGCCGGGCGGCCCGGTGCGGCGCCCGCGTCCCGGGCCCGGCGGTGACCGTCGAGCGCCACAGGGCCCGGCAGGCCGTCACACCCGCGGCCACCAGCAGGCCGTTGCGCAGCAGCAGGAGGGTGACGCCGAGGCGGTCGCTCGCGACGACGTGCGCGAAGTACACCGGGAACTCCAGGGCCGTCACCGGGGCCGCCGCCAGGACGAGGCCGGCCGGCAGCCGCATGCCGTCGTCCCGGAAGCACAGGCAGACGGCGGCCAGTCCGATCAGCCACACCAGGTACTGGGGGCTGAGGACCCGGCTGGTGACCGTGAACAGCAGTACGGCCGTGAACGCGGCCTGGGCGGCCGTGTGCGGGCGGAAGCGGCGGGCCCGCAGCCGCCACAGCAGCAGCCAGCCGAAGGCGGCCGCGGTCAGGGCCAGGGACGCGGCGCCGACCACGTCGGTGCACGGGCCGGCGAACTCCAGCGAGCCGTAGGTGAGCAGCACCTGCCCGTTCCAGCCGAAGTGCCGGGCCACGTGGAGGACGAGCGCGGCCGGCGACTCCACCTCCACGCCCCGGTCGCGCTGCGCGATCACGAAGGACAGGGCGCCCGGCATCGTGAGTGCGAACAGCGAGGCGAGTGCCGCCGCGGTCAGTGCCGCCGCCGTCCACGCACGGCGCCCGGCAGCACCCCGGAGGCCGGGCAGCAGCAGGACCGGCCACACCTTCAGCAGCGCTCCGAAGCCGGCCAGCGCGCCCATCGCGCGCGGGTGGCGGACGCCCGCGAGCAGCGCGGCCACGGCCACCGCTGTCACCATCACGTCGTAGCGCGCGTACAGGATCGGGCCGAGCAGGGGCGCGCCCGCCGTCCACATCCAGGCACCGCGCAGCGGCCGGCCGGGCCGCCGCCCGGCGCGCAGCAGCAGGCACAGCACCGCCAGGTCGGCCAGCAGGGCCAGCACGTGGAAGGCCGCGGTGTAGCCGAGGAACGGCAGGACGGCGGGGGAGAGGATCGCCAGCGCTGCGGCGGGCGGGTACTGCCACGTGACGTCGTCGGCCGGGAAGCCACCCTGCCGCAGCACCTCGTACCAGCCCCGGTAGATCACCGACACGTCCGCCGTGACGTCCTCCGCCCCCGCGAGGACGAACACCTTGAACACGAGGAGCACCAACACGGCCCGGCTGACACCCCAGACCGCCAGTACCCCGGTGAGCCTGCGCCGGGTACCTGTCCCGTCCACCTCGGTCCTCTCCCGTGAACCCGACCGGTCCGATCGGTCCGACCGGTCCGACCTTTCCGGCCGGTTCGCGTGGTTCGCGCGGTTCGTGGTGCGGGGCACATGATCTCCCGGGGGGCCGGTGCGGGGCGGGTGGCACGGCCGTGGCCGGGTGTCCCGGCCGGGTTCGGTAGGGTCGGCCGGTGTGCGCAAGACCCTCATCGTGACCAACGACTTTCCGCCCCGGCCGGGTGGGATCCAGGCGTTTCTGCACAACATGGCGCTGCGGCTGGACCCGGAACGGCTGGTCGTCTACGCCTCCACCTGGAAGCGGGGCCGGGAGGGCGTCGAGGCGACGGCCGCGTTCGACGCGGAGCAGCCCTTCACCGTCGTACGCGACCGCACGACGATGCTGCTGCCGACGCCGGGCGCGACCCGGCGCGCGGTCGGGCTGCTGCGCGAACACGGGTGCACCGCGGTGTGGTTCGGGGCGGCGGCGCCGCTCGGGCTGATGGCGCCGGCCCTGCGGAGGGCGGGCGCCGGGCGGCTGGTGGCCACCACCCACGGGCACGAGGCGGGGTGGGCGCAACTGCCCGCGGCGCGCGGACTCCTGCGCCGCGTCGGGGAGTCGACGGACACGATCACCTACCTCGGCGAGTACACCCGCTCCCGGATCGCCACCGCGCTGACGCCCGAGGCGGCCGGCCGGATGGTGCAACTGCCTCCGGGCGTGGACGAGAAGACGTTCCACCCCGGCTCGGGCGGTGACGAGGTGCGGGCCCGGCTCGGGCTCACCGACCGGCCGGTCGTCGTATGCGTCTCACGGCTGGTCAGGCGCAAGGGACAGGACACGCTGATCCGGGCCATGCCCCGGATCCTGGCCGCCGAACCGGACACCGTGCTGCTGATCGTCGGCGGTGGCCCGTACGAGAAGGAGCTGCGCGCTCTGGCGGAGCGGACCGGGGTGGCCGGCTCCGTGCGCTTCACGGGCGCGGTCCCCTGGGCCGAGCTGCCCGCGCACTACGGCGCCGGCGACGTCTTCGCCATGCCCTGCCGCACCCGGCGCGGCGGGCTCGACGTCGAGGGGCTCGGCATCGTCTACCTGGAGGCGTCCGCGACCGGGCTGCCCGTCGTCGCCGGGGACTCCGGCGGCGCCCCCGACGCGGTGCTCGACGGCGAGACCGGCTGGGTCGTGCGCGGCGGCTCCCCCGAGGACACCGCCGACCGCGTCGTCACGCTCCTGGGGGACGCCGAGCTGCGCCGCCGCATGGGGGAGCGCGGACGCTCCTGGGTGGAGGAGAAGTGGCGGTGGGACCTGCTGGCCCAGCGGCTCCGGGAACTGCTGTAGGGGAGCGGCGCGCTACTTGGCGTAGAGCGCCTCGATCTCGTCCGCGAAGTCCTGCGCCACCACGTTCCGCTTGAGCTTCAGCGACGGGGTGAGGTGACCCGAGTCCTCCGTGAGCTGGGAGGGCAGGATGCGGAACTTGCGCACCGACTCCGCCTTCGACACCGCGGCGTTGCCGTCGTCGACCGCCGCCTGGATCGCCGCGTTCAGGTCCGGGTCGTCGCGCAGCGCCTCCGCCGTGGAGCCGGCCGGCTTGCCGTGCTCGGCGCACCAGCGGCGCAGGAACTCCTCGTCGAGGGTGACCAGCGCGCCGACGAACGGCCGCCCGTCGCCCACCACCATGCACTCCGCGACCAGCGCGTGCGCCCGGATACGGTCCTCGATCACGGCCGGGGCGACGTTCTTGCCGCCCGCGGTGACGATGATCTCCTTCTTGCGGCCGGTGATCCTGAGGTAGCCGTCCTCGTCGAGAGTGCCGATGTCACCGGTGTGGAACCAGCCGTCGGCCAGCGCCTCCCGGGTCGCGCCGGGGTTGTTCCAGTACTCCTTGAACAGGTGCTCGCCGTGCAGCAGCACCTCCCCGTCGTCCGCGATGCGGATCACCGAGCCGGGCAGCGGCTGGCCGACCGTGCCGATCTTCTGCCGGTCCCAGGGGTTGAAGGCGGTCGCCGCGCAGGACTCGGTCAGGCCGTAGCCCTCCAGGACCGTGAAGCCGATACCGCGGTAGAAGTGCCCGAGGCGCTCGCCGAGCGGGGCGCCGCCGGAGATGGCGTACTCGCCGCGCCCGCCGAGCACCGCGCGCAGCTTGCCGTAGACCAGCTTGTCGAACACCTTGTGCTTGATCCGCAGTCCGAGCGAGGGGCCCGAGGGGCTGTCCAGCTCCTTGCTGTAGGCGATCGCCGTGGCGGCCGCCCTGTCGAAGATCCGGCCCTTGCCGTCCCCCTGCGCCTTGGCGCGCGCCCCGTTGTAGACCTTCTCGAAGACCCGCGGGACGCCGAGGATCAGCGTGGGGCGGAACGCGGCCAGCTCGTCGGTGAGGTTCTTGATGTCCGGGACGCAGCCCAGCTTGATCGGCGCCATCATCGGGGCGACCTGGACCAGCCGGCCGAAGACGTGCGCCAGCGGCAGGAAGAGCAGCACCGAGCACTCGCCGGTGCGGAACAGCGGGCGCAGCCGCTCCACGACGTTGCCGCACTCGGCGAAGAAGGCGCGGTGGGTGAGCACGCAGCCCTTGGGCCGGCCGGTGGTGCCGCTGGTGTACACGATGGTCGCCGGGTCGTCGGCCTTCGCCAGCGAGCCGCGCTCCTCCACCATGGCGTCGCTGATGTCCCGCCCGGCCCGGCCGAGCACCTCGATCGCGCCGTCCTCGATCTGCCAGACGTTCTTCAGCGCGGGCAGCGTGTCGCGCACCGCGTCGACGGCGGCGGCGTGCTGGTCCAGCTCCACGACGCAGGCGGTCGCGCCCGAGTCGCCGAGGATCCACCGCACCTGCTCCGGCGAACTGGTCTCGTACACCGGCACGGTGATCGCGCCCGCGCTCCAGATCGCGAAGTCCAGCAGCGTCCACTCGTAGCGCGTACGGGACATCAGGCCCACCCGGTCGCCGGGCTGGATGCCGGAGGCGATCAGCCCCTTGGCGGCGGCGTGCACCTCGGCGAGGAAGGCCCGTGCCGTGACGTCCCGCCAGACGCCGTCCACCTTGCGCGCGATGACGGCGACGTCGGGATGCTGCGCGGCGTTTCTGCGGACGATGTCGGTCAGATTCCCGTCCGCAGGGACCTCGTACAGAGCCGGAAGGCTGAACTCGCGCAAGACTGCTGCTCCTCATAGGGCGCCGGCGCCACGACGTTGTTGAAATCCAGAAACGACTGGACGGGCCGGACGTTACCCGCCGGTATGCTTCTTCGACAGGGGGACCCGGCGAGATGTTCGCTGCGTCACACGGATCGATGTTCCCCTGCGCACAGTAGTCGACCCGCCGAATGACCGGCCAGTAACGCCGTTTCCGGCCGCCACTGTTCACGTATGCCACGCCCGCCTACGCTTGATCGTCATGGCACCCACACCGGCCCGTCACGGCAGAACGCGCATCCATGTGGTCAGCGACGTGCACGGCAACGCGCGCGACCTGGCCCGAGCCGGAGAGGGCGCCGACGCCCTGGTGTGCCTCGGCGACCTGATCCTCTTCCTCGACTACTCCGACCACTCGCGCGGCATCTTCCCCGACCTGTTCGGCGTGGAGAACGCCGACCGCATCGTCGCGCTGCGCACCGCCCGCCGCTTCACGGAGGCGCGCGAGTTCGGCGCCCGGCTGTGGGCGGGCATCGACGGCGACCGGGCCACGGTGATGGAACAGGCGGTGCGCAAGCAGTACGCGGAACTCTTCGCCGCCTTCCCCAGCCCGACGTACGCCACCTACGGCAACGTCGACATGCCGGCCCTGTGGCAGGAGTACGCCCGCGAGGGCACCACCGTGCTCGACGGGCAGCGGGTGGAGATCGGCGGCCGTGTCTTCGGCTTCGTCGGCGGCGGCCTGCGCACGCCCATGCGCACCCCGTTCGAGATCGGCGACGAGGAGTACGCGGCGAAGATCGAGGCGGTCGGCGAGGTCGACGTGCTGTGCACGCACATCCCGCCCGAGGTGCCGGAACTCGTCTACGACACCGTCGCGCGCCGCTTCGAACGGGGAAGCCGGGCCCTGCTGGAGGCCATCCGCCGCACCCGGCCCCGGTACGCCCTCTTCGGCCATGTCCACCAGCCGCTGGTACGCCGGATGAGGATCGGCGCGACCGAATGCGTGAACGTGGGGCACTTCGCCGGGAGCGGCCGTCCATGGGTGCTCGAATGGTGAGCATTCCGGCCGATCGCGCAGGTGGGGGTGGAGTCCGGCGGTCGGGCGCGCGGTAGCCTTCACGCTGCACACACATGCGCACGAGGAGCGCATCCCCGGCCTCACCCGGCCGCACTACCGGCCCGCATCTGGAGGAGCCACGGCGATGGCGGAACACACCAGCTCGAGCATCACGATCGAGGCGCCACCGGCCGAGGTCATGGGGGTGATCGCCGACTTCGCCCGCTACCCCGACTGGACCGGCGAGGTGAAGGAGGCCGAGGTCCTCAAGACCGACGGCCAGGGCCGTGCCCATCAGGTCCGCCTCGTCATGGACGCGGGCGCCATCAAGGACGACCAGACCCTCGCGTACACCTGGACCGGTGACCACGAGGTCTCCTGGACCCTGGTGAAGTCCCAGATGCTGCGCTCCCTGGACGGCTCCTACGTCCTCAGGCCCGCGGGCGTGTACGCCACCGAGGTGACCTACCGCCTCACCGTCGACGTCAAGATCCCCATGCTCGGCATGATCAAGCGCAAGGCCGAGAAGGTCATCATCGACCGCGCCCTCGCGGGCCTGAAGAAGCGTGTGGAGTCGGGCGAGAAGTAAGGGCCGCCCGGCCCGCGGGCGGTCCCGGACCGACGGCGCGGGCCCACCCGCGACACGCGTCGCCGGGCGCCGGCCGCGACTCGGCCGGAGGGCGCGCCGCCGACACCGGCGCAGGGCGCCCGTGGGCGACCGGGACGTCAAAGCCAGCTACCGTTCAACGTCATGCGCACCCTCCTGATCACGGGTCCGGGCGGCAGCGGCCGTACGACCGTTTCCGCCGCCACCGCCCTGACCGCCGCCCGTGACGGCGTCGACACCCTCGTGCTCAGCGCCGACCGCACGGACTCCCTCGGCGCGGCGCTCGGGGTGCCGACGGGTGCTGAGCCGGTGCCCGTCGCGCCGCGGCTGACCGCCTGGCGCCCCGACGCGGCGGCCGGCTTCCGGGCCGACCTCACCGCCTTCCAGGACCGCGCGGGCAACGTACTGGACCTCCTCGGGGCCTCCCGCCTGGACGCCGAGGAGGTCACGCCGCTGCCGGGCGCCGAGGAACTCGCCCTGCTGCGCGCACTGCGCGACGCGGCCCTGTCGGAGCGGTTCGAACTGCTGGTCGTCGACCTGCCCCCGGCGCCGCAGGCACTCGCCCTGCTCGCGCTGCCCGAGGAACTGCGCCGCTATCTGCGCCGGCTGCTCCCGCCCGAGCGGCAGGCGGCCCGCGCCCTGCGGCCGGTGCTCGGCCGCCTCGCCGGCGTCCCCATGCCGGCCGAGTGGCTGTACGAGACGGCGGCACGCTGGGACGTCGAACTCGCCGCCGTGGCCGCGGTCCTCGCCGACCGCGCCACCCGCGTACGCCTGGTCGCCGAGCCCGGCCCGGCCGGCGCCGACGCCGTCCGCAGCGCCGCCCTGGGCCTGGCCGTGCGCGGACTGGCCGTGGAGTGCCTGGTCGCCGGCCGGGTCCTGCCGGAGACCGCCGCGGACTCCTGGCTGGCCGGCCCGGTCGCACAGCAGCGCAAGACCCTCGACGAGTGGCGGGAGACGTACGCCGTCCACCCCGCCGCCCACCTGGGCCGGGACCCGCGCGGCCTGGACGATCTCGCCGCCCTCGCCGTGCCCGGCGCGAGCCCGGCGAGCGCGCCGGTCGAGTGGCCCGTGACCGACCGGCTCACCGAGGACGGGGTCCTCGTGTGGCACATCCCGCTGCCCGGCGCCATACGCGAGGAACTGGACCTCATCCGGCTCGGCGACGAACTCGCGGTCACCGCCGGGCCGTTCCGCCGTGTCGTAGCGCTGCCCTCGGCCCTGCGCCGGTGCACCGTCGACGGGGCCGCCCTGCGCGACGGCGAGCTGCGGATCCGGTTCGCGCCGGACCCCGCGCTGTGGCCCCGCGAGAGATGAACCGCGTACCCCCGTTCGGGTAACGTCGTAGGGACGAACCGCAGTCAGGAGTCCGCCATGAGCGAAGAGCGCCCACCGTCCGACGCCGCTCGGGACGACGCCGCTCAGGAGGAGCCCGGCGGCCGTGGGGACACCCCCCGTTCGAGCGAAGCCGGGAAGCCGGGGGAGCGGCGCGCCACGGACGCCGACGCCTGGTCCACGGCCTGTGCCGAGGACCTCGCCGCGGAGCAGGCCCGCCGCCGCGAGCGGTACGGCCCGCCGCCGGGCTCGGCCGCCGAGGAACTGCGCAAGTTCGTCGACACCGTCGCCGACAGGCTGTCGTCGCTCCAGGCGCCGCTGCTGGGCGCCCTCGCCGGACCCGCTGCCGAGCAGGTGGTGCGGCAGATGGTCCAGCAGGCCAAGGCGGCCGTCGAGCCCGTCGTGGAGCGCAACCCCGAGGTCTTCGAACACCTGGCGGCGGCCGGCGGTGAACTCCTCGCCGCGTACCGCTCGGCCGTCGAGTCCCAGGAGCGCCGCTGGACGTCGCCCGGCACGGGCGGGTCCCCGCGGGACGAACCCGGCGAGCCGGACAACCGCTCCGACGACCGCCGCGACCCCGGTGAGGGCACCGGCGGCGGCGAGCGCATCGACTTGGACTGACCGGCCGGACGACTTGGACCAGCGTCCGGACGACGCGAATCCGACGGCAGGGCCTCGGGTACGGTTGGCCGTAGCGGGGCTCGACCGGAACTGAGGGATTCATGGGACTCACCATCGGCGTCGACATCGGCGGCACGAAGATCGCGGCCGGCGTGGTCGACGAGGAAGGCAACATCCTCTCGACCTTCAAGGTGCCGACCCCCAGTACGCCCGAGGCCATCGTGGACGCCATCGCCTCGGCGGTGGAGGGCGCACGCGCGGGGCACGAGATCGTCGGTGTGGGCATCGGCGCCGCCGGGTACGTCAACCGGCAGCGCTCCACGGTCTACTTCGCGCCCAACATCGACTGGCGCAACGAGCCGCTGAAGGAGGAGGTCGAGGCGCGCGTCGGCCTGCCGGTCGTCGTGGAGAACGACGCCAACGCCGCGGCCTGGGGCGAGTACAAGTTCGGGGCCGGCAAGGGCCACCGCAACGTCATCTGCATCACGCTCGGCACCGGCCTGGGCGGCGGCATCGTCATCGGCAACAAGCTGCGCCGCGGCCACTTCGGCGTGGCCGCCGAGTTCGGCCACATCCGGATGGTCCCGGACGGCCTGCTGTGCGGCTGCGGCTCGCAGGGCTGCTGGGAGCAGTACGCCTCCGGACGCGCCCTGGTGCGGTACGCAAAGCAGCGCGCCAACGCCGCCCCCGAGAGCGCGGAGGTGCTGCTCGCCCTCGGCGACGGCACCCCGGACGGCATCGAGGGCAAGCACATCTCCATGGCCGCCCGCCAGGGCTGCCCGGTGGCCGTCGACTCCTACCGTGAGCTGGCCCGCTGGGTGGGCGCCGGTCTGGCCGACCTGGCCTCGCTGTTCGACCCGTCCGCGTTCATCGTCGGCGGCGGTCTCTCCGACGAGGGCGAGCTGGTCCTGGAGCCGATCCGCAAGTCCTACAAGCGCTGGCTGGTCGGCGGCAACTGGCGTCCGGTCGCCGACGTCCTCGCCGCCCAGCTCGGCAACGAGGCAGGTCTGGTGGGCGCCGCGGACCTCGCCCGGGAGCCCGACCCGATCATGTAGCGCCGGTCGCACCCCGAGCGCGCCCACCGTCCCCGTCCGGCGGGACCGGTGGGCGTCGCCGTACCCGCTCCGACCCGGCCGCGGCGTATGTTGATCGTCATGCTGCTGCCCAACTCCCGCACGGAGCCCGATGGTTCCGCCGTCATCCGCGTCCTGAGCCACAACATCCGGTCGATGCGGGACGACACCGAGGCGCTGGCCCGGGTGATCCGCGCCTGTGCGCCCGATCTCGTCCTCGTCCAGGAGGCGCCGCGCTTCTTCCGCTGGCGCAAGAAGCTGGCCCGGCTCGCGGCGGCCTGCGACCTGGTGATCCTCACCGGCGGGGCGACGGCCGCGGGCCCGGCGATCCTCTGCTCGCTCCGGGCCGTCGTGGAGCGCACCGAGGACGTACTGCTGCCGCTCACCCCCGGACTGCACCGGCGGGGCCTCGCGACGGCGGTCGTCCGGTTCGGGGGCGCCCGGCTCGGCGTCGTCAGCTGCCACCTCTCGCTCGACGCGGACGAGCGGTACGAGCAGGCCGGTGTGCTCCTGGACCGGCTGGCCGGGATGGGTGTGGAGCACGCGGTGGCGGGCGGCGACCTCAACGAGCGGCCGGACGGGCCGGCGTTCCGGCGGCTGGCCGGCTCGCTCCAGGACGGCTGGGCCACCGCCCCCTGGGGCGCGGAGGACACCTGGACGTCCGCCGATCCGCACCGGCGCATCGACGCGGTCTTCGCCACCCGCGGCGTCGAGGTCCTCGGCTGCGGGGTGCCCCTCGGCCGGTCCGGCGTGACGGAGGCGGACCTGAGGGCGGCCACGGACCACCTGCCGGTGCTGGCCGCCCTCAGGGTCCCGGCGGTTGCCTAGGACCGGGAGCCGGTTCCAGGACCGGGGCCGGTGCGCGGGGCCGACGGCCGGTCGGCCCCGGGCTCAGACCACCGCCCCGCGGCCCGGGTCGTCCTCGTCGTCGTCGCCCGGCTTCATACGCATCACCAGCGTCGCGAAGCCGCCGAGGAAGCCGCCGATGCCGAGTATGGTGAGCCACCACGTCATGTCCCAGCCGAACAGGACGGCCAGCAGGAGCAGGACGGGCCCGCCGATCACCGCGAGCCAGGCGAACTTCGCGGTCGGGTCGGCGGACGGCAGCGGTGGCGGCTCCGGCGGGACGAAATGGCCCTCGTCGCCCTCGCCGAAGTCTTCGTCGGACGGTTCGGCGAGCGAGTAGTCGCGCGGCCCCGCTGCGGGCTTGCCGACACCGGGGGCGAAGGAGACCGAGCTGCCGAGCCGGCCGGACGGGCCCTCCGTGCTCCCCCCGCCCTCGCCGTCCTCGCCGCACTCGTCGTTCGTGCCGCCCTTCGCGTCCTCGGCCCTGCCGTCCTTCCTCTCCTTCCACAGCTTCTCGTCGGGCGTCCCGGGGTCCGGCGGCAGCGCCAGGTCCTCGATCGGCCGGAACGGCCTGGAGCCCGGCGGGTCCGGCGGCTCCGCGCCGTACCCGGCGACGATCGCCGCCCACGCGGCCGCCTCGTCGAAGGCGACGCCTTCCGTCCCGGCGGGCACACCGGGATCGGCGCGCTGCTCGGCCGGACCGACGGGGTCGGCCGGACCGACGGGGCCGGCCGGCGTGACCGGTTCGGCCGGTTCCACCGGCTCGCGGCCGTCGAGGTCCTCGCGGTCGGAGTCGTGCTCAGCCACCTGCGGTCGTCCCTTCCTTGCCGACACTGGGTGCGAGCCGGCCGATGAAGGCGTAGCTCTCATCGAAGATCCGGTCCGCGTCGTGGTCCAACGTCGCGACGTGGTAGCTGTGTTCCAGCAGGACCTCCGTGACGTCCGTGGAGGAGACCCGGCCGAGGATCCGGGCCGAGTCGACCGGTGGCACCACGTGGTCCTGGGGGCTGCGCAGAAGCAGCAGCGGCTGGGTGACCTGCGGCAGCTCGCCGTCGACCATCCGGAAGAAGTTCCTGAGCGAGTGCGCGGCGTGCAGCGGCACCCGGTCGTACCCCAGCTCGGCGGCGCCCTCCAGCGCGATGTCGCTCGCGATGCCCTTCGTGGTCCGTACGACATGGCGGGCCACCGGCAGGGCGTACGCGGACAGTCCGTGCACCTTGTTGGCCGGGTTGACGACCACGACGCCCGCGACCGCGTCCCCGTGCCGGGCGGCCAGCCGCAGCGCCAGCGCGCCGCCCATGGACAGTCCGGCCACGAACACCCGCGCGCAGGACTCGCGCAGGACACGCAGCTCGCGGTCCACCTCCGCGTACCAGTCCGGCCAGCCGGTGAGCTGCATGTCCTCCCAGCGCGTGCCGTGCCCGGGCAGCAGTGGGAGCGAGACGGTCAGACCGCGCTCGGCGAGGTACCGCCCCCAGGGGCGCAGGGACTGGGGGGAACCGGTGAAGCCGTGGCAGAGGAGGACGCCGACCTCCCCGCCCTCGTGGCGGAACGGCTCGGCTCCGGGGAGCACCGGCACGTTGCTCTCCTGTGGTCGTCGATTGCAGGTACTTCACCGTACGCGACCGTACTGACACCGACCAGGGCCGTCGGTCCCACGGGCCGTACCCGGCGGTATCGTCTGATCGACACACACAGGAAGGCACTCGGTTGTTCTACGGCACGATGAAGGTCGCCATCGGGGGGCCGCTGAAGCTCGCCTTCCGGCCCTGGGTGGAAGGCATGGAGAACATCCCGGCCGAGGGCCCCGCCATACTGGCGAGCAATCACCTGTCCTTCTCGGACTCCTTCTTCCTGCCTTCGGTGCTCCACCGCAAGGTCACCTTCATCGCCAAGGCCGAGTACTTCACCACGCCCGGTGTGAAGGGCCGGCTGACGGCCGCGTTCTTCAAGGGCGTGGGCCAGCTCCCCGTGGACCGCTCCGGGTCGCGCGGCGCGGGCGAGGCGGCGGTGAAGAGCGGCATAGAGGTGCTGGAGCGCGGCGAGCTGTTCGGCATCTACCCGGAGGGCACCCGTTCGCCCGACGGCCGCCTCTACCGCGGCAAGCCGGGCGGCCTGGCCCGCGTCGCCCTGGCCACCGGAGCGCCCGTCATCCCGGTCGCCATGATCGACACGGAGAAGATCCAGCCTCCCGGGAAGGTCCTACCCAAGCTGATGCGCCCGGGCATACGCATCGGCAAGCCGCTGGACTTCAGCCGCTACCGGGGCCTCGCGCACGACCGTTTCGTGCTGCGGGCGGTGACGGACGAGGTCATGTACGAGATCATGAACCTTTCTGGCCAGGAGTACGTCGACATCTACGCGACCGCGGCCAAGCGGCAGATCGCGGAGGCGGCCAAGGCCGGGAAGGAAGCGGGGAAGGCGGCCGGAAAGGCGGCCGACGAGGCCCGGAAGGCGGCGAAGGCGTCGCCCGGGCCGGCCGGGACGGAAGAGGCCGAGAAGGAGAAGCAGGCGGAGTAGGGCGAACCGCCAAGGGGGGGACATGCCGAAGCGGCAACGCGTGATGAGGATGTCGGTCGAGCAGCCGCTGTGGCGCGCGCTCGCCGGATACCGGGTGCTGACCATGCTCTACGCGGTCGGCCTGTTCACCACCGGCTACGGCCGGTTCCCGCGCCCCTGGGTCGCCATCGCCTACTACTGCGTGCTGTCCGTGTGGACCCTGGCCACGCTGCCCAAGGTCGCGAACGCCGTGAGCTGCACCAAGCGCTTCCTGGCCGCCGACCTCGCCCTGGCGCTGACCGGCATCCTCCTCACCCCCGTCGCCGACACCCAGGCGCGGATCGCGGACGGCGGCCCGACCCTGCCGTCGATCTGGACCGCCGGCTCCGTCCTCGCCTTCGCCGTCAAGGGCGGCTGGCGCTGGGCCGCCGTCGCCTCCACCGCGGTCGCCCTCGCCAACCTGGTCGAGCGCGGCTCCCCGGCCCGCGACACCGTGCACAACGTGATCCTGGTCTGGGTCGCCTCCATCGCCATCGGCTACGTCGTCGAGGTCGCCCGCGCCTCCGAGCGCACCCTCGCCCGCGCCCTGGAGATCGAGGCGGCCACCCGTGAGCGGGAGCGCCTGGCCCGGGACATCCACGACGGCGTGCTCCAGGTGCTGGCCATGGTGCAGCGGCGCGGCGCGGTCATCGGGGGCGAGGCCGCCGAACTGGGCCGGCTGGCGGGCGAGCAGGAGGTGGCGCTGCGCACCCTGGTCTCCGGCGCGCTGGTCCCGCTCCCCGGGGCGTCGAGGAACATGCCCGGAGATACGGCCGGGGGCGCGGTCGTCCGGACCGGCGACGAGGACACCGACGACGACGCCGACGGGCCCGTGGATCTGCGCGCGCTGCTCGCCCCGTACGCCGGCGCCCGGATCAGCCTCGCCGAACCGGGCGCCCCGGTGCTGCTGCGGCCCGCCGCCGCCCACGAGGTGGCCGCCGCCGTCGGGGCCGCCCTGGACAACGTCCGCCGGCACGCGGGCGAGGACGCGCGGGCCTGGATCCTGGTCGAGGACGAGCCGGAGTCGGTGATCGTGACCGTGCGGGACGACGGTCCCGGCATCCCCGAGGGGCGGCTCGCCCAGGCCGAGGGCGAGGGCCGGCTCGGTGTGGCCCTGTCGATCCGGGGCCGGCTGCGCGACATCGGCGGCACCGCCGAGCTGATCTCGGTGCCCGGCCAGGGCACGGAGGTCGAACTGAACGTGCCCAAGAACACGAACACCACGAACGACAGCGAGAACACGAAGAGCGCGAAGGGCGCGCCGTGGACACGGGGGAAGGCGGAGAGCCGATGAGCGCGGAGCAGGGCCCGATCAGGGTGATGGTGGTCGACGACCACCCGATGTGGCGCGACGCCGTGGCCCGCGACCTGGCCGAGTCCGGCTTCGAGGTGGTAGCCACCGCGGGCGACGGCGAGCAGGCGGTGCGCCGCGCCCGGGCAGCCGCGCCCGACGTGCTCGTGCTCGACCTGAACCTGCCCGCGAAGGCCGGGGTCCAGGTCTGCAAGGAACTCGTCGGCGCCAACCCGGCGTTGCGCGTGCTGGTGCTGTCCGCGAGCGGTGAGCACGCCGATGTGCTGGAGGCCGTGAAGTCGGGCGCGACGGGCTACCTGCTGAAGTCGGCCTCGACCGGGGAACTGCTGGACGCGGTGCGCCGCACGGCCGTGGGCGACCCGGTGTTCACACCCGGGCTCGCGGGCCTGGTGCTCGGCGAGTACCGGCGGCTGGCCGCCGAGCCCGCGCCCGCCGCGGACGCCGGCGAGCCGAAGGCGCCCCGGCTCACCGACCGCGAGACCGAGGTGCTGCGCCTGGTCGCCAAGGGGTTGAGCTACAAGCAGATCGCCGAGCGCCTGGTGATCTCCCACCGCACGGTCCAGAACCACGTTCAGAACACCCTGGGCAAGCTCCAGTTGCACAACCGGGTGGAGCTGGTGCGGTACGCCATCGAGCGCGGGCTCGACGGCGAGTAAAGCCGCGTACGCGCGGCAACCACCCTTTCGAGTGGATTCGCCTTGATCAACTACCCGACAATTCAGTGGAATTGACCCTCCGCCCCATGCCGAAGTGACGTGCGTCACCATTAGCGTGACCTTCACCAGGCAACCGCGGCGAAGGGACTTTTCCATGCGGGTCGGAGTACTGACCGGAGGCGGCGACTGCCCCGGGCTCAACGCCGTCATCCGGGGCATCGTCCGCAAGGGCGTGCAGGAGTACGGCTATGACTTCGTCGGCTTCCGGGACGGCTGGCGGGGTCCACTCGAGAACGACGCCATCCGTCTCGACATCCCCGCGGTGCGCGGCATCCTGCCCCGCGGCGGCACGATCCTCGGCTCCTCGCGGACCAACCCCCTCAAGCAGGAGGGCGGCATCCGGCGGATCAAGGAAAATCTCGCCAAGCAGGAGGTCGAGGCGCTCGTCGCGATCGGCGGCGAGGACACCCTCGGCGTGGCCGCGCGGCTGAGCGACGAGTACGGCGTGCCCTGCGTGGGCGTGCCCAAGACCATCGACAACGACCTGTCGGCCACCGACTACACCTTCGGCTTCGACACCGCGGTCGGCATCGCCACCGAGGCGATCGACCGGCTGCACACCACCGCCGAGTCCCATATGCGGGTCCTGGTCTGCGAGGTGATGGGCCGTCACGCCGGCTGGATCGCCCTGCACTCCGGCCTCGCCGGCGGCGCGAACGTCATCCTCATCCCCGAGCAGCGTTTCGACGTCGACCAGGTGTGCGCCTGGATCACCTCCCGCTTCAAGGCGTCGTACGCCCCGATCGTCGTCGTCGCCGAGGGCGCCATGCCCAAGGACGGCGACATGGTCCTGAAGGACGCCTCGCTCGACTCCTTCGGGCACGTGCGGCTGTCCGGGGTCGGCGAGTGGCTGGCCAAGGAGATCGAGGCACGTACCGGCAAGGAGGCCCGGACCACCGTCCTCGGGCACATCCAGCGCGGCGGCACGCCCAGCGCCTTCGACCGCTGGCTGGCCACCCGGTTCGGGCTGCACGCCATCGACTGCGTGCGCGACGGCGACTTCGGCAAGATGGTCGCCCTGCGCGGCACCGACATCGTCCGCGTCCCGATCGCGGAGGCCACCGTCAAGCTGAAGACGGTCGACCCGAAGCTGTACGAGGAGGTCGGGGTCTTCTTCGGCTGACCCGCCACCGGCCTCCCGCGGACCGCGCCGAGGGCTCCGTCGACCTGACCGGCGGCGCCCTCGGCGCGCTCGTACCCGGTTACCGGACGGGCCGCGGCTCGGAGTGCGTGCCGGCGCCGCGCAACTGCTCGGCCAGCAGCGCGCGGACGATCGCCTGGCCGTTCAGCGTCAGCACGGACTCGGGGTGGAACTGCACCGACGCGAACCGCGCGGAGCGCAACGCGTGCACCTCACCGGACGCGCTCCGGCTGACCTCGATCCCGTGCGCGGACAGCTCGGCGTGCGTCTCGTCGTCGCAGCGCGCCACGTAGCTGTTGTAGAAGCCCACGGTCTCGGTCCGGCCGAACAGGTCGATCCCGGTCTGGGCGCCCTGGTGGGGCACCTCCTTGCGGACGATGTCCAGGCCGAGTTCGGCCGCGATCAGCTCGTGTCCGAGGCAGACCCCGAGAACGCCGTGCCGGTGCCCGGTGAGCACCTCCGCGGTCAGCGCGCGCAGCAGCCGCATCTTCGGGTCGTCCGGATCGCACGGGTCGCCGGGACCCGGGCCGAGGACGACCGGCCCCTGGTGCGCGAGCACGGCCGCGCGCAGTCCGGGCTCGTCGTAGCGGCGCACGGTGACGGTCAGCCCCGACGACCGCAGCACGTGCGCGAGCATCGCGGTGAAGGTGTCCTCGCCGTCCACGACCAGGGTGTGCCCGGTGACTCCCGGCACGCTTCCCCCGGCCTCCGACTGCGCCCGTGCGGCGGCGCCCCCGTTCTGCATCCGCAGCCAGAACGGCGCGAGCATTGCGCGCCGCCCGTCCAGTGCCGCCCGCACCCGGGGGTCGTCGGCGAGCCGGGGCCGCGACCGCTCAGCGCGCGGCCGTACGGGCCGTACGCCCAGCGCCGCCAGCACGCCCGCCGCCTTCGCGTGCGTCTCGGCGACCTCGCCCGCCGGGTCCGAGCCGCGGACGAGGGTGGCGCCGACCGGTACGCGCAGCCGGCCGCCGGCGTCGATGTCGGCGGTGCGGATGAGGATGGGGGAGTCCAGGGTCTGGGCGCCGCCGGAGTCGCGGCCGAGGAGGGCGAGGGCGCCGGCGTAGTAGCCGCGCCCGCCGGTCTCGTGGCGTTCGATGACCCGGCACGCGTTCTGCACCGGCGACCCGGTGACGGTCGCGGCGAACATGGTCTCCCTGAGCACCTCGCGCACGTCCAGGGAGGACCGGCCGCGCAGCTCGTACTCGGTGTGCGCGAGGTGCGCCATCTCCTTCAGACGCGGTCCGACGACCACCCCGCCCATGTCGCCGACGGTGCACATCATCTTGAGCTCCTCGTCGACGACCATCGACAGCTCCTCGATCTCCTTGCCGTCGGCGAGGAAACCCAGCAGGTGCTCGGGCGTCGGCCCCTCGGCCGGGTAGCGGTACGTCCCGCTGATCGGGTTCATCACGACCGTCCCGCCGGACATGCGCACGTGCACCTCGGGGCTGGCGCCGACCAGCGTCCGGTCCCCGGTGTGCACGACGAACGTCCAGTACGCCCCCCGCTCGCCCTCCAGCAGCCGCCGGAACAGCGCCAGCGCGTCGGCCCGCCCGAAGCCCGGGACCTCCCCCTCGTACGTCCTTCGGATCACGAAGTTCGCGCCCTCGCCCGCGCCGATCTCCTCGCGCAGCACCCGCCCGACGATCTCCGCGTACTCCTCGTCGCCGACGTCGAAGCCGCCGCCCTCGACGCGCACCTGGTGCGCGGGCAGCTGCGCCAGGGCCTCGGTGAGCGGGACCGTGCCCGTCTCCTCGGGCGTCAGCACCAGCAGCGGGGTCCCGTCGTCGCGGACGTCGAAGCCGCGCTCGCGGATCTGCCGGAACGGTACGAGCGCCAGGCCCTCGTCGGGCAGGTCGGCCAGGCGGTCGCGGGCGGTCACCGGGCCGAGCAGCACCTCGACCAGGTCCTGGTCGTGCCCCGGGGTACGGCGGCGCAGCAGGGCGAACGGGCGGGGGTCGTGCAGCAGCCGTGCCAGGTCCATGGGTTCCTCTTCCGTCGATGCCGGTCGATGCCGGTCGGTGCCGGTCGGTGCCGGTCGGTGCCGGTTGATATCGGTCGATGTCGGTGAGGAACGGCCAAGGCGCCGGAAACGCCGAAGGCCGCCCCTCGGGCGGCCTTCGCGAAGTGTGGGATACGCGCAGTCAGCGGGCCGCCGGAGGAGCGGTCCACCACCAGTTCTGGTTCTGGGTCGAGTGCGCGAACATGCCCGGCACCCTACCGCATCGGTCCGCCGCACGGCCCCGTCCGGCTCTCGGCGGCCGTGTCGCCCGTACGCAGCACAGGCCGGTTTCCGGCGGCCGCGCGGGGTGGAAAGAGGGTCCGCGTCGACCGTGTGCCGCTCGGGCCCCGGCGTTCGCCGCGCGCTCGTGCCCGACCCAGGAGTACGCCATTCCCGCACCACGATCGCCCCACCCGGCACGGCCCCTCCGTACGAGGCGTGCGCTGAGCGTGCTGAGCGCCTGCGCGGTGCTCGCCGCCGCCGCGCCGGCCGCCGCCCGGCCGGCGGCCGACGACGCCACGAAGACCGTCAGCTACCGCGGTCACACGTTCACCGTCCCGGCCGGCTGGCCCGTCGTCGACCTCGACCAGGAGCCGACCGCCTGCGTCCGCTTCGACCGGCACGCCGTCTACCTCGGCACCCCCGGCGAGCAGCAGGACTGCCCGGCCCGTGCCGTCGGGCGCACCGAGGTCCTCTGGGTGCAGCCCGCGGTGGCGACGAAGGCCTCGGTGACCGAGGACCGCACGTCCCGCGTCTACCGGGCGACCGCCACCAACGAGGGAATCTTCGTCACGGCCCCGTACGGCGAGGACCGCGCGGAGATCCAGCGGGTGCTGCGCAGCGCCGGACTGCCCGTCGCCACCGCACGCGCCGGGGAGCCCGCCCGGGCACCGGCCGCGGGCGCCGTGCCCGCCGACGCGACCGCGTACCAGGGCAGGGGCTTCGACACCTGCACCGCCCCGAGCCAGACGGCCATGAACGCCTGGAGGACCCGCTCGCCGTACGGGGCCGTCGGCGTCTACATCGGCGGGGTCAACCGCGCCTGCGCCCAGGCCAGGCTGACCTCCGAGTGGGTGCGCACGCAGTACGCGAACGGGTGGCGCTTCTTCCCGCTCTACGTCGGCCCGCAGCCCTCCTCCGGCGCGGGCAGCTGCCAGAACTCCTGCGCGTCGATCACCGATCCGGTGCCGCAGGGAAAGGCGGCCGCGGAGGACGCGGCCGCCCAGGCGGTGGCGCTCGGCTTCGCCAAGGGGGCGGTGCTCTACAACGACCTGGAGCAGTACGCGACGGGCGGCACCCTCACCAGGCGCGTACTCGGCTATCTGGAGGCCTGGACCGAGCGGCTGCACGAGCTGGGCTACCGGTCCGGCGCGTACGGCAGCGTGTCGTCCCTGGTCGCCGACCTGGTCGGCAACGCCGGGAAGGTCACCATGCCCGACGTGATCCACTTCGCGCACTGGAACGACGAGAACACCACTCTCCACACCGCCATCCCGGCCCACCTGTGGGCCGGTCACCAGCGCATCCACCAGTACGCGGGCAACAGGACCGAGACGTACGGCGCAGTGACCATCAACATCGACCGGGACCAGCTGGACGTCGGCACCGGCGACTGAGCGGCGCCGGGCGGGACGTCCCGCGACCGGGCGCCGTCCGTCTCATTGGATGAACGGAGGAAGGGACCCGCCGGTCGACCCCGTAATCTTGGTGGGGTGACCGTGAACGCTAAGACCAGCGCGAGCGCTGGCAACACCTGGCGAGACCTGCCCGCGGCGCAGCAGCCCGAGTACCCCGACACCGAGGCTCTGCGCGCAGTGATCGCGGACCTCGAGTCGTATCCGCCGCTCGTCTTCGCGGGCGAGTGCGACCAGCTGCGCGCCCGGATGGCGGCCGTCGCCAAGGGAGAGGCGTTCCTCCTCCAGGGCGGCGACTGCGCCGAGGCGTTCGACGCGGTGTCCGCCGACCACATCCGCAACAAGCTCAAGACCCTGCTCCAGATGGGCGCCGTGCTGACGTACGCCGCCTCGGTGCCGGTGGTCAAGGTCGGCCGGATCGCCGGCCAGTACTCCAAGCCGCGGTCCAAGCCGACCGAGACCCGCGACGGCGTGACCCTGCCGACCTACCGCGGCGACTCCGTCAACGGCTTCGACTTCACCGAGGCCGCCCGAGTCCCGGACCCCGAGCGGCTGAAGCGGATGTACCACGCGTCCGCCTCCACGCTGAACCTGGTGCGCGCCTTCACCACCGGCGGCTACGCCGACCTGCGCCAGGTGCACGCCTGGAACCAGGACTTCGTGAAGTCCTCCCCGTCCGGCCAGCGCTACGAGCAGCTCGCGCGTGAGATCGACAACGCGCTGAACTTCATGCGGGCCTGCGGCACGGACCCGGAGGAGTTCAAGACCGTCGAGTTCTTCTCCTCGCACGAGGCGCTGCTGCTCGACTACGAGTCGGCGCTGACCCGCGTCGACTCGCGCACCGGTCACCTGTACGACGTCTCCGGGCACATGGTGTGGATCGGCGAGCGCACCCGGCAGCTGGACCACGCGCACATCGAGTTCGCCTCGCGCATCCGCAACCCGATCGGCGTCAAGCTGGGCCCGACGACCACGCCCGAGGAGGCGCTGCGGTACATCGACCGCCTCGACCCCGAGCGGGAGCCGGGCCGGCTGACGTTCATCGTCCGCATGGGCGCCGACAAGATCCGCGACCGGCTCCCCGAGCTGGTGGAGAAGGTCACGGCCTCGGGCGCGGTGGTGGCCTGGGTGACCGACCCGATGCACGGCAACACCTTCGAGGCGGCCTCCGGTCACAAGACCCGCCGCTTCGACGACGTGCTCGACGAGGTCAAGGGCTTCTTCGAGGTGCACAAGGGGCTCGGCACGCACCCCGGCGGCATCCATGTGGAGCTGACCGGCGACGACGTCACCGAGTGCGTCGGCGGCGGCGACGAGATCTTCGTCGACGATCTGCACCAGCGCTACGAGACGGCCTGCGACCCGCGTCTGAACCGCAGCCAGTCCCTGGACCTGGCGTTCCTGGTCGCGGAGATGTACCGGGACCAGTGAGGCGCGCGCCCCTCGCGGGAGCGTGAACGTGAAGTGGGGCGCGGATCACATGGGATCCGCGCCCCATCCCCTTTTCGGGCATTCGTGCGGTGAGTAAGGTTAGGTTTGCCTCACCGAGAAGTCGGGACGGCACCATGGAACCGATCCCGGCGGGAGGTGAACCGCGTGTACGTGTGCAGTTGCTTCGGTGTCACCGAGCAGCAGGTCAAGCAGCACGCGGACAACGGCGCCTGTACGCCCCGCAAGATCGCCTCCGCCTGCAAGGCGGGCACGGACTGCGGCGGGTGCGTACGCCGCATCCAGGCGCTGCTCGGCCGCGGCACCTGCCCGCGGCGCGAGCTGATCGACCAGGGCGGCCCGGCGCTCGCGCCGCTCACGGGCGGGGCTTCCGGCGCGCGCCCGAAGGAGCTGGGCGACGCCGCCTAGGCGTGAAGGCCGCCGCCGGCCGCCTCAGTGGCTGGAGAAGCCGTGCGTTCCGGGGCCCGACGGGTCCGGCTGGCTCTGCTCGACCACGGTCGAGAGGTAGAGCGCCTCACCCAGCTTGTCGACCAGCTCCAGCTGGGTGTCCAGGTAGTCGATGTGGTGCTCCTCGTCGGCGAGGATCGCCTCGAAGATGTTCGCCGACGTGATGTCGTCCTTGTCGCGCATCAGCTCCACGCCCCGGCGCAGCCGGTCGATGGCCTCGACCTCGATCTGCCGGTCGGCCCGGAACATCTCGGCCACCGTCTGCCCGACCTGGACGTGGAAGAGGCGCTGATAGTTCGGCAGGCCGTCCAGCAGCAGGATCCGGTCGGTCAGGAGTTCCGCGTGCCGCATCTCGTCGAACGACTCGTCGCGGGTGTACTTGGCGAGCTTCGTCCAGCCCTTGTGGTCCTGGATCTTGGAGTGCAGGAAGTACTGGTTGATCGCGGTGAGCTCGGCGGTCAGCTGCTCGTTGAGCAGTTCGATCACCTCTGGGTCGCCTTGCATGGCGGCGGGGCTCCTTCCGGACGTCTCTGGGCCGATCCCGCGCATGATTGCACCGGCGCACACGGCCGTCCAGTAAGTGCATGCTTACTGCGAGTTGCCCGAATCGCCCCCCGGTTGGTCATGTGCACCCTCTCCGGTCTGTCAGGATGGAGTCATGGGTCAGCCGGTGGAACGCGCGTCAGGGGACGCGTCTGGAGCAGTGCCGACGGGGGCGGCGCAGCCGGAACTTCCGCCGGGACAGCGGCTCCAGCGCGGCTGGCCGGTCACGCACTACGGGCCGGTGCCCAAGTTCCGGCCCGAGCGCTGGGACTTCCGGGTCTTCGGCGCCACCGCCGACGGCGAGAAGCACTGCTGGACCCACGAGGAGTTCACGGCCCTGCCGTACACCACCGTGGTGGCCGACCTGCACTGCGTCACGAAGTACAGCATGGTCGGCGCCGAGTGGGGCGGCATCCCCGCGCGCACCGTCCTGGACATCGCCCCGCCCGCGGCGAACGTCACCCATGTGATGGTGTGGGCGGAGTACGGGTTCAGCTCCAACCTGCGCCTGTCCGACTTCACCTCGGAGCGCACCCTCTTCGCCACCCACAAGGACGGCGAACTGCTCACCGCCGAGCACGGCTTCCCGCTCCGCCTGATCGTCCCCCACCTGTACGCCTGGAAGGGCCCCAAGTGGGTCCGCGGCGTGGAGTACATGACCGCCGACCGCCGCGGCTTCTGGGAGGAGCGCGGCTACCACAACCTCGGCGACCCCTGGAAGGAACAGCGCTACTCCTACCAGGAGGAACCGGGAGACGGGCCGGAACTCTGACGCGCGACCCGGCGGCCGTCCCGGTGCCTGATCACACCTCCGTCACCCGTCCCTGAGCCGCTTCAGGCGCTCCACGTCCGCCGTGTGCCCCTCCTTGCCGCCGGGGGTCTCGATGATCAGCGGGACGCCCTCGGTGGCGGGGTGGGTCATCAGGGCGCGGAAGGGGTCCTCGCCGATGTGGCCGGCGCCGATGTTCTCGTGCCGGTCCTTGTGCGCGCCGGCCACGTCCTTGGAGTCGTTGGCGTGGATCAGCCGCAGCCGGCCCTCGCCGACCGTCTCCACCAGCAGGTCCAGCGTCCGGTGCATGCCGTCGGGGCCGGTCAGGTCGTGCCCGGCCGCGAAGATGTGGCAGGTGTCCAGGCACACGCCCAGCCTCGGGTGGGCGTCCAGTGCCTCGAAGTACGGCCCGAAGTCCCAGGTGCGCGAGCACAGCGAGGCACCCTGGCCGGCGGTGGACTCCAGGAGCAGATACGGGTCGTCGTCGTGGGTCAGTTCGTCGAGCACCGGCAGCATGTGCTCCCGTACCTGCTTCAGCGCGACGGACCGGTCCCGGCCGCCGGTCGCGCTCCCGGTGTGCACGACGACGCCCAGCGCGCCGATCTCCCGGCCGCGCCGCAGCGAGTGCCGCAGCGACTCCACCGACCGCTCCACGGTCGCCTCGGTGTGCGAGCCGAAGTTGATCAGGTACGGGGCGTGGACGTACGCCGGAACCGACTGCTCCGCGCAGGCCGCGCGGAACTGCTCGTCCTGCCGCGGGTTGCCCGCGGGCGTGGCCCAGCCGCGCGGATTGGCGACGAAGACCTGCACGGACTCGGCCCCGAGGTCACGGGCGTAGGACAGGCCCACGGAGTGCAGCCCGCCGGCGACGGGCACATGGCCGCCGATCGGGTTGCGGGAGGGGCCGGGGAGGGGGCGGGGCCGCTGACTGCTCACCCGTTCAGGGTGTCACGTGCCCGGCGGCCGGTGGCCGCCGGGCGGCCGTCACCGGATGGTGATCGTTATCGTCGAGCCCTTCGGCGCCCGGTCTCCGCCCTTCACCGACTGCTTCTTGACGGTGTCACCGAACAGCCCGAGCAGCCCGCGGTCCTCCTGCACCTGGAAGCCGGCCTTCTGGAGGGTGTTCTTCGCGTCGCCGACGCTGTTGCCGGTCACGTCCGGCACCTCGACCATCTCGGGACCCTTGGACAACGTCAGCGTGACCGTGTCGCCCTGGGCGGCCTGGCTGTCGCCCTCCGGGCTCTGCCGGGCGACCCGGCCCTTGTCGTAATCGGAGTTGACCTGCTCCGAGGAGATCCGCACCTTCAGACCGGCGTCCTGAAGCTGGGACCGCGCCTCGTCCAGGTCGTCTCCGGTGACGTCCGGCACGTCCACCGCGCGGCCGTTGCTGACGGTGAGCGCGATCGCCGAGCCGGCCCGCCGCTCGGTGCCCGCCTCGGGGTCCGTGCCGATCACGGCGTCGCGGGGGACGTCGTCGCTGAACTCCCGGCTCACCATGCCCGGCTCCAGGCCCTCCTTCTTCAGCAGGGTCCGGGCCTCGCCCAGCCGGTGGCCCTTCAGGTCGGGCACCCGAACGGTCTCGGGCCCGTCGGAGACCGTGAGCGTCACCGAGTCGTGGCTGCGGATCCGCGTGCCCGCCTGCGGGTCGGTGCTGATGACCGTGCCGCGCCCGACCGTGTCGCTGTAGGCGTGCTCGACCCGGTCGACGCCGAGACCGGCCTCCTTGAGCCGCTCCCTGGCCTGCGCCTCGGTCTTCGCCAGCAGCGGCGGGACCTTCGTGAACTGGCCGGAGTTGATGTACCACACGCCCCCGCCGGCCCCGAGGACCAGCAGGACGGCGACGACCACCGTGAGCAGTGTGCGCCGGGGCCGCCCGGGACGCGCCGCGCCGGCCGGCGACTGCGGGGGCGGGGGAGCCTGAAGACGGCTGGTGCGGTTGAGGGCGGCCTCGGACCGCGCGCCGTCCCCACCGGTCCCGGCGTCCCCGCCGCGGATCCGCGTCGTCAGCGCGCGCGGGATGACGCTCGTACGGTCCTCCGCGTTGTCGTGCTCCGCGGTGAGGGCCCGCGGCGGCAGTGCGTCCAGCTGGTCCTGGCCGAGCGCGGACCGCGCCTCGCGGACCCGCGCGAGCAGCGCGACCGCGTCGTGCGGCCGGATGTCCGGGGTGCGCGCGGTGGCCTCCGCGACCAGTTCGTCCAGCTCGAGGGCGAGTCCGGGCACGGCGGCCGACGGGGCCGGCACGTCCTCGTGGAGGTGCTGGTACAGCACCTGGGCGGGGGACTCCCCCTGGTGGGGCTTGCCGCCGGTCAGCATCTCGTACAGCACGACCCCGCACGCGTACACGTCGACCCGGGGATCGGCGGTGCCGCGCTCGATCTGCTCCGGCGCCAGGTAGGAGACGGTGCCGAGGACGGCACCGGTGGTGTTCGTCACCGTGTCCACGGAGCGGACCAACCCGAAGTCGGCGACCTTGACCCGGCCGTCGTCCCCTATCAGGACGTTCTCCGGCTTCATGTCGCGGTGCACGAACCCGGCCCGGTGCGCGGCCCCCAGCGCGGCGAGCACCGGCTCCAGGATGTCCAGCGCCGCGCGCGGCTGGAGCGCCCCGCGCTCGCGCAGCACGTCGCGCAGGGTGCAGCCGGCCACGTACTCCATGGCGAGGTACACGTACGACCCGTCCGTGCCCTGGTCGAAGACCTGCACGACGTTCGGGTGGGCCAGCCGTGCGACCGACTTGGCCTCCCGGATGAACCGCTCCACGAACGAGCCGTCGGCCGCGAGCGCGGGGTGCATCACCTTGAGCGCGAGGACCCGGTCCAGGCGGGTGTCCAGGGCCCGGTAGACCGTGGCCATCCCGCCGACGGCGATCCGCGCGTCGACGCGATAACGGCCGTCGAGCACCTGCCCGACGAGAGGGTCCTGAAGGGTCGTATCCACGCAGGCGAGTCTACGAGCCGCCACGGACACACACCGATCGCGGACGCTGTCGCGGCGGGACTGCAGCCGACCTGTGACGCGGCCCACGCACCGGTGGGAGGCGGCGGCCTAGAAGGCCGGCCGCTCAGGGTCCAGTCTGGCCAGGCCCTCCGCCGGGGACGACGCCTGAGCGAAGTGCCGCTTGGGGATCCGCCCGGCCAGCCGGGCCAGCCGCCCCGCCTCCACGGCGTACCGCATCGCCGCGGCCATCAGCACCGGCTCCTGCGCCCGAGTCACCGCCGAGGCGAGCATCACCCCGGCACACCCCAGCTCCATGGCCAGCGCCACGTCCGAGGCCGTACCGGCCCCGGCGTCCAGGATCACCGGCACGCGCGCGTGCTCCACGATCAGCTGGAAGTTGTGCGGGTTGCGGATGCCGAGCCCGGATCCGATGGGCGAGCCCAGGGGCATGATCGCGGCGCAGCCCACGTCCTCCAGCTTCCGCGCCAGCACCGGATCGTCGTTCGTGTACGGCAGCACCGTGAACCCGTCGTCGACCAGCGTCTCCGCCGCGTCCAGCAGCTCGATCGGGTCCGGCAGCAGCGTGCGCTCGTCGGCGACGACCTCCAGCTTGACGAGGTCCGTGCCCAGCGCCTCCCGGGCCAGCCGGGCGGTGAGCACCGCCTCACCCGCGGTGAAGCAGCCCGCGGTGTTGGGCAGCACCCGGATCCCGAGCGACTCCAGCACCGACAGCACGGAGCCGTGCACCGAGGGGTCCACCCGCCGCATGGCGACCGTGGTCAGCTCTGTGCCGGAGGCCGTGAGCGCCCGCTCCAGCACCTCCAGGCTGGGCGCGCCGCCGGTGCCCATGATCAGCCGGGAGGTGAAGGACGTGCCACCGAGGACGAAGGGGTCGTCGGCCATGGCTCAGCCCCCCTGGACGGCGGTCAGCACTTCGACGCGGTCGCCCTCGGCCAGGGCCGTGGACGACCACCGCGCGCGCGGGACGACGGTCTCGTTGAGGGCGGCGGCCACCCCGGAGGGCGCCGCGCTCAGGGTCCGCACGACGGTGTCGAGGGACGTGCCGGGCGTGACCCGGCGGGGCTCGCCGTTGACGGAGATGTTCATACGGGCTGCTCCGTGAGTGTCCTGGCGTGAAAACGCCCGGGGGAGAAGGGACGGACCTCGTCCGGCAGCTCGCCGGTGGTCAGGACGTGTGCCATGGCGTCACCGGTGACCGGCGTGAGCAGCACGCCGTTGCGGTAGTGCCCGGTGGCCAGCAGCAGGCCGTCCAGGCCGGTCGGGCCGAGCAGCGGCGCGTTGTCGGGGGTGCCGGGCCGGAGTCCCGCCCGGGTCTCCGTGAGCGGCAGCTCGGTGATCCCGGGCACCAGCTCGTGCGCGTCGCGCAGCAGCTCGTACACGCCGCCCGCCGTCACCGTCGTGTCCCAGCCCAGCTCCTCGCTCGTGGCCCCGACGACCAGCTCGCCGCTGAGCCGCGGCACCAGGTAGACCTGGCTGCCGCGCACCACCGCGCGCACGGTACGGCTCAGGAACGGCGCGTACCGCTTCGGCACCGTCAGCCGCAGCACCTGCCCCTTCACCGGCCGCACCGGGGGCAGGACGTCGTCCGGGACGCCCCCGAGCCGTCCGCTGTGGCTGCCCGCCGCGAGCACCACCCGGTCCGCGGCATGCGCGGTGCCGTCGCGCAGCACGCAGCCCGTGGCGCGGTCGCGGGTGACGGTGAGCCGCTCGGCCCAGCCGCGGTGGAAGACCACCCCCGCCCGCTCGCAGGCCGCGACCAGGGCGCCGGCGAGCCGCCGCGGGTCGATCTGGTGGTCGCCGTCCACCCGCAGCCCGCCGCGCACGCCCGGCGCGAGCATCGGCTCGAGCCGGCGGCACTCCCGCCCGGACAGCCACTCGGAGTCCAGGCCCGAACGGCGCTGGAGGTCGTGCAGTTCCCGCAGGTGGGCGCGGTCGTCGGCGTCCAGCGCGACGGCGAGGGTGCCGCAGCGGCGGTAGCCGAGGTCGTGGCCGGTCAGCCCGGTCAGCTCGGCCACGAAGTCCGGGTAGCGGCGGGCGGAGGCCAGGTTGAGTCCGAGCAGGGTCTGCTCGCCGTGGTGCAGTTCGGTGACGGCGGCCAGCATCCCGGCGGCCACCTGTGCGGCCCCGCCGCCCGGCTCGGGGTCCACCACGGCCGTGGTGAACCCGCGCTGCGCCGAGCGCCAGGCCGTCACCAGCCCGATGATCCCGCCCCCCACGACGAGGACGTCTGACGTACGTGGCAACGACATGGGCGTCCAGCCCCTCCCTTCGCCGGCATGACCCGGATCAGGTTCGTACGGTCGGAGGCCGCCAGCCTCCCTCTCAGCCCGGTGCGTCCGGGCTCCCGCGAGTGCTTGTACGGTGGCCACCCTAGCCCGCGGAGCGTCGCCCCGGTAAGGGAGCCTTCCGTCCGGGCCGACGCCGGGTACGCCGGGTACGCGGACGGGACGTCGTACGAGGCCATCCGCCGGGTATCAGGGGAGATGAACGGCTCGGCTTCCGGTACGGCCGGCCCAAGCGGGACGGAACCACCCCTGACTGACGGCCTGTCAGGTGACTTATGGTGATCAGGTGAGCGACCAGACGCAGGAACAGGGCACATCAGGGCCGCGGCGCGTGGTCGTCGCGGGCGCGGGCATGGCCGGCGTGCAGACCGCGGTCGCCCTGCGCGAGCAGGGCTTCACCGGCACCGTGACACTGATCGGCGCCGAACCCCACCAGCCCTACGACCGGCCGCCGCTGTCCAAGGCCGTCCTGCTGGGCAAGGCCGAGGGTTCCGCCTTCGACATCGACTTCGAGGCGCTCGGCCTCGAACTGCGGCTCGGCTGCGAGGCGCTGGCCGTGCGGCCCGACGCGCATGTGCTGGAGACCTCGGCGGGTCCGGTGCCGTACGACGTCCTCGTCCTGGCCACCGGTGCCGAACCGATCCGGCTGCCCGGCGCGGAGGGCGTTCCCGGGGTCCACCTGCTGCGCACCCTGGACGACGCCGAACGGCTGCGGCCGGTGCTCACCGAGCAGCACGACATCGTGGTCGTCGGCGCGGGCTGGATCGGCGCCGAGTTCGCCACCGCCGCGCGCGAGGCGGGGTGCGCCGTGACCGTCGTGGAGGCCGCGGACCGGCCGCTCGCGGGGGCGCTGCCCGCGGAGGTGGCCGAGCCGATGACCGCCTGGTACGCCGACAGCGGCGCCGAACTGCGCACCCACGCGCGCGTGGAGCGCGTCGAACCCGGCGTGGTGGTGCTCGACGACGGGGCGCGGCTGTCCGCGGGCGCCGTCGTGGTCGGCATCGGCGCGCGCCCCGCCACCGGCTGGCTGGCCGGCTCCGGCATCGAGCTGGGCCGGCACGGGGACGTGCTGGCCGACGACCACCTGCGCACGTCCGTGCCGGACGTGTACGCGGTCGGCGACTGCGCCTCCTTCCCCTCGGGCAGGTACGGCGAGCGCCTGCTGATCCACCACTGGGACAACGCGCTCCAGGGCCCGCGCACGGTCGCGGCCGACATCGTCGGCCTCACCCCCGTGGTCTACGACCCGGTCCCGTACTTCTGGTCCGAGCAGTTCGGGCGCTTCGTGCAGTACGCCGGCCACCACACGTCGGCCGACACCGTCGTCTGGCGCGGCGATCGCACCGGACCGGCGTGGACGGTCTGCTGGCTCCGTGAGGGCCGGCTCGTCGCTCTGCTGGCCGTCGGCCGACCGCGGGATCTGGCGCAGGGGCGGCGCCTGATCGAGTCCGGCACGCCCGTGGATCCGCGGCTGCTGGCGGACCCGGCGAAGCCCCTGAAGGCGGCGACGGCGTGAGGCACGCGGCCCCGAGTGGACGGGCCTGGCTTCCGAGTGTCAGTGGCAGATGGCAGGCTTGTTTCCGTGACCGAGATTGACACGAAGATCGACGCTCTCGTCCCTGCCTGGCTCACCCTTCCCGACATCGCCGAACAGTTCGGCGTCGAGGTGACACGTGTGCGGCAGCTGGTCAAGGAGGGCCAGCTCATCGCCGTACGCCGGGGTGAGAACCGCGCGCTGCACGTCCCCGCCGCCTTCATCGACGGCGACAAGGTCGTCAAGGGCCTGTCCGGCACCCTGACGCTCCTGAGGGACGACGGCTTCACGGTCGAAGAGATGATCGAATGGCTGTTCACCCCCGACCCGACCCTGCCGGGCACCCCCGCCCAGGCCCTGAGTGAGAACCGCGGCACAGAGGTGAAGCGCCGCGCCCAGGCCCTCGCCGTCTGACCCGGCCACCCGCCTGCGCACCGAGGCCCCGGCCCCCCGCCGGGGCCTCGGTGTCCTCGTCGGCCCGGCGGGCGCGGCGGGTAGGGTCCGTTCGAGTGATCGGACGAACCACCCAACCGACGAGCCGGGGGGAACCCGCGTATGCCTGAGACCGCTGCCGTAGCCGACGCCCGTGAGCGGCTCGGTGACGCGCGCCTGTATCTGTGCACGGACGCCCGGAGGCGGCAGGGGGACCTGGCCGAGTTCCTGGACGCGGTGCTGGCGGCGGGCGTCGACGTCGTGCAGTTGCGGGACAAGGGCATGGAGGCCGGGGAGGAGCTGGACCGGCTGGAGGTGTTCGCCGACGCCTGCGCCCGGCACGGGAAACTGCTCGCGGTCAACGACCGCGCGGACGTCGCCCACGCGGCCCGTGCCGATGTGCTGCACCTGGGACAGGGGGACCTTCCCGTGCCCGCCGCCCGCGCGATCCTCGGCGACGGCGTCCTGATCGGCCGGTCCACGCACGCCGAGGACGAGGCCGCCGCCGCGGCCGTGCAGGACGGCGTGGACTACTTCTGCACCGGACCCTGCTGGCCCACGCCCACCAAGCCCGGCCGCCCCGCCCCCGGCCTCGACCTGGTCCGGTACACGGCCTCGCTCGGCACCGGCCGGCCCTGGTTCGCCATCGGCGGCATCGACCTCGGCAATCTGGACCAGGTCCTGGAGGCCGGCGCCCGCCGCGTCGTCGTGGTCCGGGCGATCACCGAGGCCGACGACCCCGGAGCGGCGGCGGCCGAGTTCGCCGCGCGGCTGCGGCAGGCGGGGTAGGGCGCGGCGCGACACGGCTGGGCGCGGCGGTGGTCGTCTCACGGCTCGGACAGCAGACCCGGCCCGACCCGCTCATTTCCGGCCCCGTTGTCCGAAGGGTGGACAAGAAGTCGACAATTCAGGCAAATTTCCGGGGCTCGGTTGGGAGACCGCCGCACCCTGGATAGCCTGCCAGTATGGCCCTCGGAACCGCATCCACCAGGACTGATCGCGCGCGCACCGTGCGTGACATGCTCGCCACTGGCAAGAGCACGTACTCCTTCGAGTTCTGGGCGCCGAAGACGGCGAAGGGCGAGCGCAGCCTGTGGAACGCGCTGCGCAGGATCGAGGCCGTCGCCCCCGACTTCGTCTCGGTCACGTACGGCGCCGGCGGCTCCACCCGCGCGGGCACGGTGAGGGCGACCGAGCAGATCGTGTCCGACACGACGCTGACCCCTGTGGCGCACCTCACTGCCGTCAACCACTCCGTGGCCGAGCTGCGCAACATCATCGGCCAGTACGCCGACGCCGGGATCCGCAACATGCTCGCCGTGCGCGGCGACCCGCCCGGCGACCCGATGGGCGAGTGGGTCCCGCACCCCCGCGGACTGACGTACGCCGCCGAACTCGTCCGGCTCATCAAGGAGTCGGGCGACTTCTGCGTCGGCGTGGCGGCCTTCCCCGAGATGCACCCCCGCTCCGCCGACTGGGACACCGACGTCGCGCACTTCGTCGACAAGTGCCGCGCGGGCGCCGACTACGCCATCACGCAGATGTTCTTCGATCCGGAGTCCTACCTCCGACTGCGCGACCGCGTCGCCGCGGCCGGTTGCGCGACACCCGTCATTCCCGAGATCATGCCGGTCACGAGCGTGAAGATGCTCGAACGGCTGCCCCAACTCAGCAACGCCGCCATCCCGGACGACCTCAAAGAGCGGATCCGCGCGGCGGAGCACGATCCGGCGGCGGTACGCTCCCTTGGGATCGAGTTCGCCACCGAGTTCTGCGCACGACTGCGGGCCGAGGGAGTGCCCGGGCTGCACTTCATCACGCTCAACAACTCCACGGCGACGCTGGAAATCTACGAAAACCTGGGTCTGCACCACCGGCCGCGGACCTAGACCGGCCGCACCCGCGTACGACACACTGCGTAACGGCCACTGGGAGAGGGGCGTACATGGGCTGGACGGTCCTCTACATCGCGTTCGGCATCGTCGCGCTGTGGCTGCTGGGCGAGGTGCTGCTGCAGTACAAGGCACGGTTGCGCTGGCGGCTGCTGGCCTTCGCCGGCTTCCTCTGTGTCGTCCTCGGGGTCCTGATCCCGTCCGTCGTCGTGATCGGTCTGGGCGCGGCCGCCTTCGCGGTCGGCCAGACCTACGTCACGCTTTCCTTCCGGCGCGGCTTCGCGGCGGGCTGGGCGGTCAACCGCCCCGGAGTCGAAGGCGGCAAGCCGCGCCGCCGCGGCAAGGCCGAGTACCAGGACCCGACCCTGGAGGTCTCCGACCTCGAGGTGTCCGACGGCGAGACCGGCACCATGGAGGCCCTGCCCAGCCGCGAAGGCCTGTCCTACGGCCACGGCGACGACGACCGCGACGACGTCTTCACCCCCGCCCGCCCCGCCCAGCCCGCGGCCGCCGAGGCCACCGCCGTGTACGAGCCGCAGCCCCTGCCCGACGACACCGGTTCCTACGGCGTCTACGGCGACTCGGCCCACCGGGACGGCACGCAGTCGCCCTATCCGGGGGCCGACCAGACCCAGGACCAGTACGCCACCGCGGCCCAGGGCGCCGACCAGAGCCAGGACCAGTACGCCACCGCGGCCCAGGGCGCCGACCAGAGCCACACCTACGACTACTCGGGCTACGGGCAGCAGGGTTACGGCTACGACGCCTCCGGCCAGCAGCAGTACGCCGCGTACTCCGACCCCTACGCCGGCACCCAGACCTACGGCGGCGGCTCCTACGACACCGGCTACGGCGGTCAGCAGGGGTACGGCCAGCAGGGCTACGGCACCCAGGACGCCTACGCCGGCGGCTACGGCGGTGAGACCCCGGCCGGCGGGGTGTGGGTCCCGCAGCAGCGCACCGACGAGTCCTACGGCGGCGAACTCCCGCAGGAGCAGCAGTCCTACCCGTACCAGGACAACAACCACGGTCAGCCGCAGCACGGCACGGGCTTCGACGAGCAGTACCGTTTCTGAACGCTCCCCGGCTCACTGGGAGCCGCGGAACTCCGGTCCCTCCACGATCAGTCCGGCGACCAGCGCCCCCGACATCCCGGCGTGCGGCAGCCCGCCCCCGGGGTGGGACCAGCCGCCCACGGTGAACAGGCCGGTGAGTCCCGTGGTGTTCGCCGGGTGCAGCAGACGCCCCCGGGCGGCCGCGAGCGCCGGCGCGGGGACGGCCCCGCCCTCCGCGCCCGTCACCCGGGCGATGTCGGCGGGAGTGCGCACCTCGTGCCAGAGCAGGCGGTCGCGGAGCCCGGGTATCGCCCGCGAGGCGACGGCGATCATGCGGTCGGCCTGCTTCCGCGGATCCGCCGAGGCGGACGCCGGGACCGTCGCCGTGAGTGTGACCGCCTCGTGCTCCGGGTCCGGGACCAGTGCGGGATCGCCGGGGCGCGACACCGCGACCGTGGGCCGCTCGGGCAGCCCCGGGGCCGTACCGAACAGCGCGTCGAGTTCGGCCGCGCGGTCCTCGGTGTGCACCACGGTCCGGTGGGCCGTCCCCTCGGGGCGGCCGCCGCGCAGCGCCAGCAGCACGGTCAGGCGGCTGGGCGCACCGGGCTGCGGCGGCACCTCGCCCGCACCCCGCGGGGCCGTACCCCGGACCATGCCGTCCAGCCTCCGGGGAGGCACACCGGCGACCACGAACTCCGCTTCGGCCACGGTCCCGTCGGCGAGCTCCACGCCCGCCGCCCGGCCGTCCTTGTCGACGATCCCCGTGACCTCGGCGCCCTGGACGAACTCGACCCGGCGGGCCAGGCACCGCTCGTACACCGCGCGCGCCAGTTCGCGCAGGCCGCCGCGCACGTACCAGGTGCCGAAGGCGTGGTCCAGGTACGGCAGTACGGCCGCGCTCGCCGGGGCGGTCCGCGGATCGAGGCCGTACGCGAGCGCGTGGCTCTCCAGGAGGGCGGCGAGGCGCGTGTCGCGCAGTTCCCAGGCGCCCACCTCGGCGAGTGTGCCGGCCTGCCGGGTGCGCAGCAGACGCTTGTGCGGCACCGCCGGGTAGGGCTCGCGCTCGGCCAGCACCTGCCAGTTGGGCCACAGCGGCTCCTCCAGGAGCGGGCGGCGGGCGCGGTCCCAGGCCTCGCGGGCCCGCACCAGGAAGTCACCCCAGCGCCGTCCGGCGCCCGCGCCGAGGGCTTCGTCCAGAGCGGCGACGACGCCCGCGCGCGAGACGTTCGGCAGGGACACCTCGGTGCCGTCGGCGAAGACGTGCCGTGCGGACGGGTCCACCTGGACCAGCTCGACGCGGTCCTCCAGCGGCTCCTTGCCGGTCTTGAGGAACAGATCGCGGTAGACCGCGGGCAGTGGGAGCAGGCCGGGGCCGGTGTCGAAGGCGAAACCGTCCCGCTCGAAACGGCGCAGCGCGCCGCCGTACGTCTCCGTACGCTCGTACACCGTCACCCGGTGGCCCGCGACGGCCAGCCGGGCGGCGGCCGCCATCGCGCCCATCCCGGCGCCGATCACCGCAATCCGTGCCATGTGCGCGACTTTATCGGCCGCCACCGACAATCCCGGCCACGGGGGCGTTGACCAGCGGTTTCCCGGATGTGCGGGGGCCGCGGGCGCGGTCAGCCCGGCGGTGACCCCGCCTCGGCCGCGAGCCGGCGTTTCTCCTCCCGGCGCTGGGCCCGGCGGCGCAGGAAGCGGCGGATCCGGGAGACCAGGAAGGCGACGATCACGGCCCCGGCGAGCAGCAGGACGCCCGCGACGACCGCCGCGGCCACCGGATGGAAGATCGCGAAGGTGACGAGTCCGGCCACTCCGAGGTCCTCGGCCAGGCTCACGAGCATGTTGCTCACGGGCTCGGGGGAGGTGTTGACCGCCATCCGCGTCCCGGCCTTCACCAGATGGCTGGCCAGCGCCGTACCGCCGCCGACCAGGCCCGCCGTGACGTCCGACAGCGAGCCGCTCTGCCCCGCGAGCAGCGCGCCGACCCAGGCCCCGGCGACCGGGCGGATCACGGTGTGCGCCGTGTCCCACACCGAGTCCACGTAGGGGATCTTGTCGGCGACCGCCTCCAGCAGGAACAGCACGCCCGCAGCGATCAGCACCTCCGGCCGCTGCAGGGTGCCGGGGACCTCGTCGCTCAGTCCCGTCGCGCCGAAGACACCGAGCAGCAGCACCACCGCGTACGCGTTGATGCCGCTGGCCCAGCCGCTTGTGAACACCATGGGGAGTACGGACACGGAGGTGATCGTAGCCAGCGGGCCGCCCGGCATGCTGGGTGCGGGCACGCAGGACTGAGTATCCGTACCTAGCAGGCGAGATGAGTACGCGCGCGGATGGGCCGCGAACCGCGTGCACGAGAGAGTGGGAGCACGGAAGGGGGCACGGCGCCGGCACCGCCGACACGGGGCGGCGGAACGGCGCGGCCCTCGACCGCTCCTTCCGCCGGCCCAGGCCGCCGGGAGCGAGGCACGGGGGAGCCCGGGGGAAACGACCGGACGGGGCTCGACGGGGGTACGGGAAACGCCGGTGCGCGGTGGCCCGCGGGGGACGCGGCCACGGCGCACCGGCGTTTTCACGTGCCCGGCCCGAGCGCGTGCGGCGGCCGCGGCATCAGAGGCGCCCGCTGACCCGTCCCTGAAGGAGCCGGGACAGTGCCGCGTGCACGTCGTCCAGGGAACGCTGGGGCTGGAAGGACTTCCAGTCCAGCGCGGCCACCAGCACCATGCCGACCAGCGCGGCCGCGGTCAGCGGCACGTCGACGTCCTCGCCGAACTCCCCGTTCGCCATGCCGTCGCGCAGTACGCCCTCGACGACCGCGACCGCCTCCTGCCGCACCACCAGGAGCGTGGACTGCCAGGACCGGTTGGTGCGCCACAGTTCGGCCACGTAGAGCTGGGTGAAGGCCGGGTAGCGGTCGATGAAGACGAGCCCGGCGCGGACCATGGCGTCCAGGGCGTCCACCCGGCTGCCGCCCTCCCGCGCCGTGCCTTCGGCCGCCTCGCGCAGGGAGGCGGTGAGCAGTCCCACGCCGTGCCGCAGCAGTTCCTCGAAGAGGACGGACTTGCTGGCGAAGTTGTAGTAGACCGTGCCCTTGGCGACCCCCGCCCGCTCGGCGATCTCGTCCACCGTGGTGGCGGAGAACCCCTGCTCGGCGATGAGGGTGACGGCCGCCTCGTAGAGCTTCTGCCGGGTGGCCTCGCGGCGGGTACGGCCGCCCGGCGTGGCGCTGCTGCGTTCCATGGCCCTGATTGTCACAGGTCGGCACCTCCCGCAGGACGCGGAAGGGGCGGCCGGCGGCGCGGTCGCGGGAGCGAGCCACGAGAGCCGACGACCCCGGGCCACCGAACGTACGGTCGAAGCAGAATCCCAGGTCAGAACGGATTGTCAGTGCCATACCTCACGATGGGCACATACGGCACCCGTGCCGTCACCCAGACGACAGGAGGTTCGTCATGGCCAGCTCGTCCGCAGCCGCCGCCCGTCGGCACCGCGCCACCGGCCCTGCCCCCTCACTGACCGGCCCGGCGAGCGACGTGCACCCCGTCCCGCGCCGCTCCTCGGCCCCTCCCGCCGCCCTCGGCCTGCTCGCCCGGGCCCGCGCGAGCCTGGAGGAGGCCACCACGCACCGCACGCCGAACGAGCGGTACGCGACGGCCCACCTCGCCGCGCTGCGCACCGCCGCCGCCGTACTCGCCGCGCGGGGACGCCCGGATCCCACCCCGCGCCGCCGGGCCCGCATCAGGAGTGCCTGGGAAGTGCTCCCCGAGATCGCGCCCGAACTCGCCGAGTGGAGCGCGCTGTTCGCCGCGGGCGCCACGCGCCGCGCCCGCGCCGAGGCCGGGATCCACGGCGCGGCCGGCCAGCGGGACGCCGACGACCTGATACGGGACGTGGCGATGTTCATCCGCCTGGTCGAGCGCATGCTCCTCCTCCAGCCGGTCCTGCCCCAGCCCCGCCCCGACACCGACACCGCGACCGGGGCGGGCGAACCGATCGGAGCGAACCCCTCCCACCCCGAGCGCACCCCGTCCCGCGACCTGCCGGACGCGGGCTGACACGCACGGCGCGCGTCCGTACGGCAGTTGCCGCCCCGGCGAACGGCCACGGCGGGGGTGGCGACTGCGGCGGCGCCGGAGCCGAGCGGCAGGTCGGGGGGTGGAGGCAATAGGGTGGAAGGCGCCTGAAGCCCTTCCAGTTCCCGTGCGCCGGGCGGGGAGGGGCAGTCCGATCGCTCCGCCGTGCAAGAGGCGGTGCCGCGCCGAGGAGTCAACTGCCGTGTCGGACCCGATGCGCCCGCCCGTCTCCCCCCACCCTCAGCCGACGTCGCCGCGCCCCGATCCCTCCCGCCCCCGCGCCTCTCTCCGTACCGCCGTGGTCTGGGAGGTCCTGCACGACGCCCTCGACCGCCGGGTCAAGGCCGCGGGCCGGGAGTCCCTGGACGTCCTCGACACCGGCGGCGGCAGCGGCAACTTCGCCGTGCCCGCCGCCCGGCTCGGCCACCGGGTCACCGTCGTCGACCCCAGCCCCAACGCGCTGTTCGCGCTGGAGCGCCGTGCCGCCGAGGCCGGCGTGGCCGACCGGGTGCGGGGCGTCCAGGGCGACGCCCGCGGCCTCTTCGACGTGGTCGAGCGCGGCGGCTACGACGCCGTGCTGTGCCACGGCGTCCTGGAGTACGTCGACGACCCCGCCGAGGGCGTGCGCAACGCGGTGGCCGCCCTGCGCGCCGAGGGCGTCCTGAGCGTGCTCGCCGCCGGTCTCGGCGGCGCCGTGCTCGCGCGCGCTCTGGCCGGGCACTTCAAGGAGGCCCGGCAGGCGCTCGACGACCCCGACGGGCGCTGGGGCGAGGGCGACCCGGTGCCGCGCCGCTTCACCGCCGAGCAGCTCACCGCGCTCGTCGAGGGCGCGGGCCTGCGGGTCGGCGCCGTGCACGGGGTGCGGATCTTCGCCGACCTGGTGCCCGGGGTGCTCGTGGACACCGAGCCCGGAGCGTTGGACGCCCTGCTGAAGCTGGAGGCGGCGGCGGCCGAGCGGCCCGCGTTCCACTCCGTGGCCACGCAGCTCCACGTACTCGGTGAGACCCGGGGTGCGGCCGAGGACTGAGCCGCTTCGCGGGGCGGGGCGCCGACCGGCCCTTCGGCCGGGCATGCAGTCGGCCACAGGCCGCCCGGTCGGCCGCTTCGCGCCGTATGATCGAGGGAGACCGTCCGGCATGACGGCCCGCCCGCCGGGGAATGCAAGCCTCAGCGGACCGGGACGACATGGCGGATTCCGGTTGGCCAATTGGCGCAGAGGGGCGGGTTTCACGGGGGCGATTCCCTGCCTATCCTGAAGGGACCCCCGAGTCGCCCCGGCGACTGCACGATGAGGAGGACTCCGTGCCGCTCTCGGAGCACGAGCAGCGCATGCTCGAGCAGATGGAGCGAGCGCTGTACGCCGAAGATCCCAAGTTCGCGTCGGCGCTCGAGGGAAGCGGGCTGCGTACGTACACCCGGCGGCGGGTCTACCAGGCGGTCGTGGGCTTCCTCGTAGGTATCGCGCTCCTCATGGCAGGAATGGTCGTCCAGCAGCTCATCTGGGTCAGTGTGGTGGGCTTCCTGGTCATGCTGGGCTGCGCCGTACTGGTCGTGACCGGCTGGCGCAAGGCGCCCAAGCCGGGCGAGCAGGCCGCCGGCGGCCCGCAGGCCCGCCGTCAGGCCCGTGCGAAGCGTTCCATGATGGACCGCATCGAGGAGCGCTGGCAGCGCCGCCGCGACGAGCAGGGCGGCCGCTAGCCCGCCGAGCACCACGGTTCTCCGTGAGGGGGTGACCACCACTGGTGGTCACCCCCTCACGCATGTCCGGGAGCCGGAACGGGCGCCGACCGCCTCAGCCGACCGGTACCCCGGCCGGCCGGACCCTCAGCCGACCGGTACCCCGGCCGGCCGGACCCTCAGCCGACCGGAACCCCGGCCGGAGATCTCGGCAGGGCCCCTCAGCCGGAGGCCTCGGCTCAGCCGGAGGCCTCGGCCCCGTCCCCCGAGCCCTGCCGCTCCGACGGCCCGCGCAGCGTCGTCCGGGCGGCGGCGACACGGGCACTGACACGGGACCCGAGCGCGTTCCACCGGGCCGACGCCGCCCAGACCACGCGCACCATGGAGCGCGGGGCGAGCGCGGCCCGCAGCCTGGTGCGCCGGGACGACGTGTCCCGCAGGCCGCCGGTGACCCGTCGGACGTCCTCGGCGAGCCCCGCCACCGGACGCGGGCGCGGCGCGTAGAGGACCTGCTCCACCGCGTCCGCCAGCCGGTGCGCCGAGGCGGCGGCCACCTCGTCGAGGTGCCCGAGGCGGACGATCCGGGCGGCCGCCCCGCGCGGGGTCTGCGACTCGTCCGGCAGGATCCCGAAGTCCCAGGCGGTGTCGCCCAGTTCCTGCCAGACCGCCAGGATGTGCGGCCCCGCGTCCGCCTCGCCGCGCCCGTGCGCGCCCAGCCGCACGGCGCGCATCCGCCGGCGCCACAGGAACGGGGACAGCGGCAGGGCGAGGACCAGCAGGCCGCCCAGCGTCCACCCCAGGACGGCGTACCACTTCGGGCCGCCGTCGCCCTGGACCTGCACGGCCTGCGCGGAGGGGCCGCCGCACTCCTGGAGCCGCCGCAGCTCCGGCGGGCAGCTCTGGTTCGCCGACGGCGCGGCGGAGGGCGCCGTGCTCGCGTCCTGGGACGGCGCAGTCTGCTCCGGCAGGCTGGTGCCCGGCGTGTCCGACTGGGTGTACGAAGGCACCGAGCCGCGCGTCGGGGTCGGCTCGAAGCGGGTCCAGCCGACGCCCTCGAAGTACAGCTCGGGCCAGGCGTGCGCGTCCTTCAGGCCCACCGCCACGGTTCCGTCGCTCTGCAGGGTGCCGGGCGCGAAGCCCACCGCGACCCGGGCCGGTATGCCCAGGGTGCGGGCCATGGCGGCCATCGCGAAGGAGTAGTGCACGCAGAAGCCGCGCTTGTCCTTCAGGAACCGCGAGATGGCCCGGGGTCCGCTGCCTGTCTCGACCTGCGTGTCGTACTGGAAGCCGCCTTCGAGGGCGAACCAGTCCTGCAGCGCGACCGCCTGCTCGTAGTGGTTCGTCGCGCCCTCGGTGACCCGGCGGGCGGTGCTCGCGACGTCCGCCGGCAGCGACTTGGGCACTTTGGTGTACTCGCGCCTCAGCGCCGCCGACGGCTCCGGCGCCGTGGCGAGCTGCTCGGCGGTCGGCCGCACCTGAAGGCTCTTCACCTCGTAGGTCACCCCGCGCGTGGTCTGCTTGTGGTCGCCGACCAGGGTCATGCCCACGGGCTCGTAGCGCCAACTGCCCTTGATCCGCACGGCGCTCGGCGGGTACGGCATCGGCAGCCACTGCTGGGCGTACGAGTCCGCCGCCGAGATCGTCGTGGTGATCTCCGTACGCTTGACGCCGCCGTCCAGGCCCAGCGGGGCGGGGAGCGGATCGGGCACGCCCACGATGTGCCGCTGGGACGGCTTCCAGGTGGTGCCGTCGAAGTCGTCCAGGGACACGATCCGCAGGTACAGGTTCGAGGTGTCGGACGTGTCCGTGCGCAGGGTGATGACCGTGTGGTCCTCGTCGACGTTCAGGCTGTCGCGCAGGGAGACCAGCGGGTTCACCGCGGAGATCGTGCCACCGTTGCCGCTGCCCGAGCCGACTCCGGTTCCGGTGCCGCCGAGCAGCCCGCCCTGCATCGCCGGCAGGGCGAGCGGCACCACCAGGGCGATGCCGAGGGCGAGGGCGCCGATCCGGCGCCCGGTGCGCACCGGGGCGGTCGCGCCGCCCTGCTCGCCGCCGCCCGCGCGCGGTGCCCCCGCAAACACCCGCCCCCACTGCGAGAGCCGGTCCCGGCCCTCGGCCAGCAGCAGCACCAGGTAGCCGGCGGCCGCGATCAGGAACCACCACCAGCCGGTGCCACCGTCGGACAGGCCCGCGGCCACGGAGTACACGGCGAGCAGCGGCAGGCCCGCCGGGGCCGCGCTGCGGAAGGTCACCGCGAGCGTGTCCACGATCAGCCCGATCACCAGGACGCCGCCGACGAGCATCAGGCGGATGCCGTCGGTCTGCGGCGCCGGGATGGCGTACCGCCCGACGTCGTCCGCGCCCTCCCGCAGCAGTTCGGCCAGGTGCCGGAAGGCCTCCGGGCCCGGGAACAGCCCGGCGAAGGCCTGCCCCCGGGCGAAGACCAGGGTGAGCAGCATCAGCGTGGCCAGGGCCTGCGCCGCCACGGTCAGCGGCCGCGCCAGCGGCACCCGCCGGGCCACCGCGCCGACGACCGACTGCACCGCCAGCATCAGGACTGCCTGGAGGATCCACGAAGCGGGGGAGACCAGCGGCAACAGCGCGCACGACGCCGCCAGCGTCGCCGCCGCCGCACACAGCGCCAACCGCGTCCGCCCGCTCATACCCGCCCCTCCCCGACGCCGGTGCCGCTCGTGGGCACGTCGCGCTGGTTTCGGCGCCGGTCCGGGGTCGCCCGGTCCGTCACGTCGTTCATGGTCATCGTGCGGGTGCCGTTCGTGGGCACGTCGCGCTGGTTCCGGCGCCGGTTCGGGGTCGCCCGGTCCGTCACGCCGTTCATGGTCATCGTGCGGGTGCCGCTCGTGGGCACGTCGCGCTGGTTCCGGCGCCGGTTCGGGGTCGCCCGGTCCGTCACGCCGTTCATGGTCATCGTGCGGGTGCCGCTCGTGGGCACGT